>JANWJK010000204.1 GCA_025452005.1 Acetobacteraceae bacterium
CTGTGTCCTGTGCACTGTCTGCCAGTCGCATGGCGGATCGATCGCCCTGCTCGCGCCGGCATCCGCAGTTGCCCATTGCCGTGCGGTCTCTGTCGTGCGCTTCGTCATTGCACAGCCGCGCGCGCCGCCGCCGCCGCTGAGAATCGCGGCGCAGCCGCGCGGCCCGCCGTCCCTGATCTGAGTGTGCCCGTCCCGCCGCCAGTGCGGCGGCGTCGCCAACTCGAATCAGGGGAAACGGTTGTGTACCAAATCAGGTTCTTAATCGCGCTGACCGGCGCGTGGCTGCTGCCGATGCAGTCGGTGCTGGCGCATGGCTTTGCCGGCCCGCATATGTTCATAAGTACACTGTTGATCGACGATCCAAACGTGGCTGACGAAGCCTCGGTTCCCACATTCATGTTCCTGCCGCAGCCTGAGGATGGCGGCGTTACACCTGCGCTGTACAATCTCAGCTTTGAATTCGATAAGCGCATCACCGAGAATTTCGGGTTCTCTCTCGGCATGGGCTATCAATGGTTGCATACGCCGGGCGCCAGGACCGTCAGCGGATGGCAGAACCTGGAGGGAGCGCTGAAATACAAGGCCTATGTCAACGCGGAGCATGAGTTCATGTTGTCGCTTGGGGTGTCACGCGAGTTTGCCCGCACCGGCGCGACCGGCGGCGTCGGCGTCGCGCTCGACAATGACGACACCAGCTCCACAACGCCGACCATCTTCTGGGGCAAGGGCTTTGGCGATCTGCCCATCGGCTTTCTGCGGCCGTTGGCCGTCACCGGCACTCTGGGCTACCAGATCGCCGACAAGAAGTTGAAGGTGATCGGCATCGATGCCGACTCGGGCGATCTGCTGTACAACAACGGCATCTCCAATCAGTGGAACGGCGGTCTCTCGCTGCAATACAGCATGCGTTACCTGCAGACCCAGGTGAAGGATCTCGGTCTGCCGGAGTTCGTCAACAAGCTCACGCCGGTTGCCGAGGTCGCGTGGTCGTCGCCCGCCAGCAGGCCGAGCCAGTCGGGACCGCAATATCTGTTCGGTGTCGGGATCAACTACACGGCCCAGAGCTACGCGCTCACCGTCGAGGCGCTGATTCCGGGCAACCGGCAGACCGGCTCGCATGCTGGCGTCATCGCACAGTTCCATCTCTACTTCGACGACCTGTTTCCCAACAGTCTCGGCAAGCCGATCACAGGCTGGTGGCAGTGATGCGCCTGGCAGCTTTGCTCATGCTGATGATGGCGGCCGCTGCAACGCCGGCGGCCGCGCATGCATTTTTGGAGCGGGCCGTGCCGCCGGTCGGCAGCGAACTCGCTACGCCGCCAGGTCAGATCGTGCTGACCTTCACCGAGGGCGTGGAACCGCTGTTCAGCACGATCGAAGTGCGGGATGCTCACGGCTCCGTGCCCACCGGCAAGCCACGCTTGCCACCCGACAATGCTCGGCAGCTTGTCATTGACCTGCCTTCGCTGCCGGGCGGTGAGTACACGGTGATCTGGCACGCTACCTCGGTGGACACCCACAGGACGGAGGGTAGCTACAGGTTCACGGTGCATTAGTGGATCGGCTCGGACATGGCGTCGCGGAAGACTGTGATCGTGAGGAGCACGGCGACGGTAGGTGCGATGCAAGGTCTATTGTTCCTACTGACGATGGGGATTGCTTCGTCGCTGCGCTCCTCGCAATGACAGGGACAGCGGACCATCAACATGCGGCTGAGCATTAGCGCATGAGCGATATCGAAATTGCCGCGGCTGTGTTGCGCAGCGTACATGTCGCCGCGCTCGCGTCATTGTTCGGCACGCTGCTGTTCATGGCGGTCGCGCTGCCGGTTGGCAGCGGCACGGCGCAGGTGCGCAGGTCGATGCGGCGCCTCGTACTTATCAGCGGGCTGGCTGGCCTGATCGCCGGTCTCGCCTGGCTCACGGTACAGAGTGCCGCGATCGCGGGTGCTGACAGTGTCGCGATGGCGCTGCACGTCGTGCCGACGGTTGCCCTGCGGACACAGTTCGGTCACTGGATGCTGTTGCGGCTGTTCCTGCTGGTCGTCGCGCTCTTCCTGATGCGTCGCCCAGGCGTGGCAATTCAGATCGCGTTGGCGGGCGTGGCGCTTGCCGTGCAACCGCTTCTCGGCCACGCCGGGGCCATTGGCGGCGCGGCCGGTGCGCAATTAATCGCCTCGGAAGCGCTGCATCTGCTGGCTGCCGGTGCCTGGCTTGGCGGGCTGCTGCCATTGTTCCTGGCGGTCGGTTGCCTGTCGCACGAGATGGCAGCGGCCACCTGCCGTGGCTTCACACCGATCGGGCTGGCATCGGTGCTGCTGCTTGCCGGAACCGCCGTCATGCAGATAGCAACGCTCATGGGCGGCCTGCCCGGACTGTTCGGGACCGGTTACGGCCACGTCGCACTGCTGAAGCTCGGCCTGTTCGTTGTGTTGCTCTCGCTCGCCGTGCTCAATCGGCTTGTACTCACCGATCGCCTTGCCGCCACCGCGAGCACGCGGCCGCACATGCGGGTCTCGATCGCAGCCGAGATGGTGCTGGGCGCGCTTGTCGTCGTTGCCGCCGCCTTCCTCGCATCGCGCACGCCGGGAACGCACGAGCAGCCGGTCTGGCCATTTGCCTGGCGCCTCGACCTCGGAGTGTTCAGTGACACCGCCTCATGGGCCGAGCCCACCATTGCGTTGGGCGCCACGGCCATCGGTCTTGCCATCGCCGTCGCTGGCGTGATCTGGCACCGCATCAGGTGGCCCGCGTTGGGCATGTTCGCGGCGATCGAAATCGTCGCGATACCTCATCTCGATGTCTTGTTCGTTGCCGCGTACCCGACCAGCTTCTTCACCTCGCCCACCGAGTTCGCCGCTACCGCGATCGCGCACGGTGCGCGCCTGTTCGCCGCCGACTGTGCCGTTTGCCACGGCGTCGAGGCACGCGGCGATGGTCCGGCCGCTCGGTCGCTGCCATTGCCACCAGCCGATCTCACCGCGAACCACTTCCGCGCGCACAACGATGGCGAGCTTTACTGGTTCATCTCGCACGGCTTTACGGCGCCGGACGGTGAAACCGCGATGGCAGGTTTTTCCGGCGTGCTGTCGAGCGAGGCGATATGGCACTTGATCGACTATCTGCGCGCGCACAACGCAGGTATTGCCATGCGTCGAACCGGAAGCTGGCCGCAACCACTGCCGATGCCGCAGTTCGACGCACAGTGCTCCGGCGGGCGGATCATCGATCTGGACGATCTGCGAGGTCGCGCAGCGCTTATCGTCGCGGTGTCCGGGGATGAGCAGGTCGAACCCCGCTCGTTCGACAACATCGGCGCGGCAGTGGTCGTGGTCGCGCGCGGCATTGCGGCCACGCCGACAGGCGCCACCTGCATCGCGAGCGAGCCGCAGGTATGGACGGCGCTGGCAATCGTCCTTGGAGTGTCGCTGGATGCGCTGGCAGGAACACAGGTGCTGGTGGACCAAGACGGCTGGATGCGTGCGGCGTGGCGACCCGGTGATGCCGAGGACTGGACTGATCCAAACACACTTGCTGCACGACTTCGCGACATCCAGTCACATCCGATTGCCGTCAACATGACCGGAGCGCAGGTGCACCATCACTGATTGGATGCGAAGTGCGGGCACCATTGGCACTTGAGACGCCGGACCCTAAGAGGTGCGATATGAAGTCGTGCCGAAATCTTGAGGCCCTCGGTCGGGGTGTCGCAACGTTGCCGCAACGGTGGCCGCCGGTACGCATCTTCTGGACCTATCTCGGGCTCCACGTCCTGATCTGGTGGCTGCTGCCTGTCCTGCTACAGCACAACCTGCCGCTTGACGTGATCGAACAACTCGCCTGGGGACGTGAGTGGCAGATCGTCTATTTCAAGCATCCGCCGCTGCCGGCATGGATCGTGGAGTCCGTTGCGGTCATTTCGGGTCGCTGGCCGCCCGCACTTTACCTCGTGGGGCCGCTGGCCTCGGCCTTGTCGCTGATCGCGGTATGGCGACTCGGATGTGCGATGCTGGGGCAGCAGCGCGCCCTGCTCGCGGTTCTGGCGCAGGAGGGCGTCGTCTACTTCACGATCTTCACGCCGGAATTCAATCACAACGTGGTGCTGCTGCCGGTTTGGTCCGCGTTGGGACTGGCCGGATATCGCGCCTTGTTCGCGCCGGGCAACCAACGCGCCATTCTTGGCCGGTGGGCATGGGTTGGTGCGCTCGTCGCGCTCGGACTGCTGGGGAAATACACCACCGCGCTGTTCCTGCTACCCCTGCTGTTGCTGGTCGTCCTGCATCCTCGCCTGCGCCGCGCATGGTCCGGACCTGGCCCTTGGCTGGCGCTCGGCATCGCGCTGGCGCTGCTCCTGCCGCATCTATTGGGATTGTGGCGGATCGGCTTCACGCCGCTGTGGTTCCCGTTCGAACGCGCACCGGGTCCGTCCCACTGGTACGACCACATCGTCAATCCGCTGCTGTTCGCCGTGGCGCAGTTCGGCGACATCGCGGCGGCCTTGCTTGCGCTGGTGTTGCTCGGATGGCGGCGTCCGGGCGAGCCCGAGGCATTGGGTCCCGCCACACCGCTGCCGTCAGAGCAGCGCGTCTATCTGGCGACCATCACCTGGGCGCCGGTCGGTCTCGCGGTTGCCGCCTCGGTCGTCCTCGGCCTGCACCTGAAGGACATGTGGGGCTACCCGATGTGGTGCTTCATCGGGCTGTTCCTGATGGCCGAGGTAGTCGGACCATGTACCGCCGGTGGGTTGCAGCGGTTCGCCATTGCCTGGGTGGTCATCCTGGTCACTGTTCCGGTGGTGTTCACGGTGCAGCAGAGCATCGGCGGACGTTTCCTGCGCAAGCCGCTGCGCAGTGCATTTCCCGGCCTGGAACTCGCGCGCCAGATCGAGCAGCGCTGGCACGCCGTTGCCGGCGACGCGCCGCTGTCGATCGTTGCGGGCGATGTCTGGATCGCCGGAAGCATCGCGTTCTACGGCGGCGACCGCCCATCCGTGTTCATCGACGCCGATCCGGTCAGGAGCCCCTGGATCACACCGGCCGCGCTGGCACGGCAGGGCGCGGTGCTGATCTGGCAGGAGCCGGGAGGCCGGCCCGCGTGGCGGAACGATTTTCCTGCGGCACTGGATCAGTCGCCGGTGGAACTGCCCTACGTGCCGGCTCTGGGGCATGCGCCCGCCCGGTTCGACTGGGCGATCCTGAAGCCGACGCCATGACGCCGGGCCACACCAGAGATTGCTTGCGAGAACGAGGGTCGAGCAATTACGATTGCACATCAGATCGACAGACCCCAGGGGGAAACGCGCAGTGAAGAAGACTGGTTGGACGAGCGCCGGCGTATCCGGCGCGGTTGTGCTGAGCCTGCTCGTTACCGGCTGTGCCCAGACCCCCATGGGACCGACGGTGCAGGTCATGCCCGGACCAGGAAAGTCCTTCGACGCGTTCAACTACGATCAGGCCGGCTGCAGGCAGTATGCCGAAGGGGCGGTGGCCGGACAGGCGCAGAATGCCAACAACCGGGCGGTTGGCGCGGCGGCGCTCGGCACGGTGCTCGGAGCCGGCCTGGGAGCGGCGATCGGCGGCGGTCGCGGCGCCGCCATCGGCGCGGGCCGCGGCGCCATCGCCGGTACCGGGCTCGGGATGAGCAGCAGCGCGAACGATCAGTACGGCATCCAGCAGCAGTACGACAACGCTTTCGCCCAGTGCATGTACTCGAAGGGCAATATGGTGCCGGGCTATGGCCCGATGATGGTCAATGCGCCGCCTCCGCCTCCGCCACCACCTGGGACGAACCTGACCTATGCGGTGCAGCAGCAGTTGAACCGGCTGGGGTATCTGCACAGCCCGCCCGACGGCGTCTCCGGCCCGCAGACCAGCTCGGCGATCAGCCAGTTCGAGAGCGTCTCGGGGTTGCCGGTCGACGGCTATCCCTCGCCACAGTTGCTGGCCAGGCTGCAGTCGACGCCGTAGGGACCCCTCGCCATCGGGGCCGATTCAGCCTATCTAGAGGGGTATGATGCGGTGCAGCGCCGGACCCATCGACGCGCGCCGTCGAACCACTGAACAGAGTCTTTTTTGAGCGATACCCCCGACGACGCGCCTCCGGGTCCACCCGAAGACACCCAGCTTGTGACTCTCGAGGAGGAGATGCGCCGCTCCTACCTCGATTACGCCATGAGCGTGATCGTGGCGCGCGCGCTGCCCGACGCGCGCGATGGGCTGAAGCCGGTGCATCGGCGGATCCTGTATGGTATGCACGACGCCGGCTACACGGCGGACCGGCCGTATCGCAAGTCGGCGCGAGTGGTCGGCGATGTGATGGGCAAATACCACCCGCATGGCGACGCGGCGATCTACGATGCCATGGTCCGGATGGCGCAGCCGTTCTCGATGCGGGTGCCGCTGATCGACGGGCAGGGGAATTTTGGCTCGGTCGATGGCGATAACCCCGCGGCGATGCGCTACACCGAGGTGCGGCTGGCACGCGCGGCCTCGCTGCTGCTCGACGACATCGACCAGGACACGGTCGATTTCCAACCGAACTACGACGAGACCGAGAAGGAGCCGAAGGTCCTTCCGGCGCGCTTTCCCAATCTGCTGGTCAACGGCGGCAACGGCATCGCCGTCGGCATGGCGACCAACATCCCGCCGCACAATCCCAGCGAGATCATCGACGCGACGCTGGCGCTGATTGCCGAGCCTGACACGCCACTCGATGAGCTGATGCGCATCGTGCCGGGGCCGGATTTTCCGACCGGCGGCATTATCATCGGCCGCTCGGGCATCCGCTCGGCGTTCGAGACCGGACGCGGTTCCATCACCATCCGGGCCCGCGCCGAGTTCGAGGAGATCCGTCGCGACCGCGAAGCGATCATCATCACCGAGATCCCCTATCAGGTGAACAAGGCGACGCTGCTGGAGCGCATCGGCGAACTGGTGCGCGCCAAGCAGATCGAAGGCATCGGCGAGATGCGCGACGAGAGCGACCGCTCAGGTATGCGCATCGTGATCGAACTAAAGCGCGACGCGACGCGCGAGGTGGTGCTGAACCAGTTGTTCCGCTTCACCCAGCTTCAGGCAAACTTCGGCGTGAACATGCTGGCGCTGGATGGCGGCCGGCCGCGACAGATGGGGCTGAAGGACGCGCTGGCCTGCTTCATCGCTTTCCGCGAAGAGGTCATTCTGCGCCGTGCCCGATTCGAATTGGGCAAGGCACGCGACCGGGCGCATCTGCTGGTCGGGCTTGCCATCGCGGTCGCGAACATCGACGAGGTGATAAGGCTGATCCGCGCCAGCGCCGATGTCGCCGCGGCGCGGTTCGCGCTGATGGATCGCGACTGGCCGGCGGGTGACGTCGGTGTGCTGCTGGCGCTGATCGACGAGCCGGGCAACGTGGTCACGCCGGACGGTACGGTGCGTCTCACCGATGAGCAGGCCCGCGGCATTCTGGATCTGCGGTTGCAGCGGCTGACCGGACTGGAACGGGAAAAGATCCACGAGGAGATGGGCGAGGTCGCGGGCAAGATCCGCGAACTGCTGGAGATCCTCGCCTCGCGTCCGCGCCGCATGGAGGTGATGCGCGAGGAACTGTTGAAGGCGCGCACCGCGATCAATTCGCCGCGTATGACCGATATCGTGGAGGCTGAATCCGATCAGGATGACGAGAGCCTGATCGAGCCAGGCCAGATGGTTGTGACCATCACGCGCGATGGCTTCATCAAGCGCACCACGCTGGAAACATTCCGCGCACAGAACCGCGGCGGGCGTGGGCGTGCGGGCGCGTCGATCCGTGGCGACGACATCGTGACGCGCAGCTTCCATGGGCATACCCATCAGTGGGTGCTGTTCTTCTCTTCGGGCGGCAAGGCGTTCCGCGAGAAGGTCTGGCGGCTGCCGGAGGGAGGGCCGACGGGGAGGGGCAGGGCGCTGGTCAATCTGCTACCGGAACTGGGCTCCGACACCATCACCACTGTGTTGCCGCTGCCGCAGGACGAAACGCTATGGGACAGCCTGCATCTGCTGTTCGCCACGGCATCCGGCAGCGTGCGTCGGAACCGGCTGTCGGATTTCCGCAACGTGCGAACCACCGGGCTGATCGCGATGAAGCTGGACGAGGGCGACCGGCTGATCGGCGTTGCCACATGCCGTGAGGGCCAGGATGCGTTCCTCGCCACGCGCAAGGGCCGCTGCATCCGGTTCGAGTTGTCGGACGACACGGTTCGCGTGTTTGCCGGCCGCGACAGCTCCGGTGTCCGCGGCATCCGGCTGGCAGCCGGCGACGAGGTGATCGGCCTTTCGGTGCTCGAGCACGTGGCGGCGACCAACGAGGAACGTGTCGCCTATCTGCGACATGCCAACGCGAAACGCCGCGGCAACGGCGAGGACGAGACCGAGCCCAATGGCGACGCCGATGATCCAGTGGCGGAGGTACAGCTCGATGACGCGCGCATCGAGCAACTGGAACAGGCAGAGGAGTTCCTGCTGACGGTCACCGATGCCGGCTTCGGCAAGCGCACGTCGGCTTACGAATATCGGGTGACCGGACGCGGCGGGCAGGGGATTGCCAATATCCTGTTGAGTGCGCGTAATGGCACCGCGGTCGCTGCGTCATTCCCGGTGCGACAGGGCGATGACGTGATGCTGATGACGGATGCCGGGCGGTTGATCCGCGTGCCCGCCGATCAGGTGCGCATCACCGGTCGCCTGGCGATGGGGGTGACATTGTTCCGCGTCAATGCAGACGAGCACGTGACCAGCGTATTCCCGGTGATCGAGGATGCGATCGACGAGAACGGATCTTCGGAGGACGACGTCTAGATGGCTCAGCCCGTGAAGAAGCTGCGCGTCGGTCTGTATCCCGGGACCTTCGATCCGGTCACCAACGGCCATCTTGATGTCATCGCCCGCGCGGCACGGCTGCTCGACAAGCTGGTCGTGGGCGTGGCGATCAACACCGGAAAGTCGCCGCTGTTCGCACTGGAGGAGCGCGTCGAACTGGTGCAGGCGGAGATCGCGCGCATCGCCACGCAGAACGGCATGGTGATCGAGGTGCTGGCGTTCGACACCCTGCTGATCGACTTTGCCCGCAAGGTCGGCGCGTCGATGATCGTGCGCGGATTGCGGGCGGTGTCGGATTTCGATTACGAGTTCCAGATGGCTGGCATGAACTACCGCATGGCGCCGGACATCGAGACCGTGTTCCTGATGGCGAGCGAGCGGCACCAGTTCATAGCCTCTCGGCTGGTCAAGGAAGTGGCGATGCTTGGCGGCGATATTTCATCCTTTGTGCCGCCCCTGACGCTGGAACGGGTGCTGCAACGCATCCGCGGCTGACGGTCGGGTCGGGAGCGGCCATGACGACTCTGTTGACATCCAGGAGGGCGCCAATGTTTCGACGTAGCCTGATCGCGGGCGCCGCGATCGCAACCCTGATTGGGGAGACCATCATGAGCGAAACCGCTGACGCCCAGACGAAGCTCGACCCGGAGAACACTCTGTACATGGACCTGAAGCAGGGCCGCGTGGTGATCCAGATGTTCCCCGACATCGCGCCGAAGGCGGTTGAGCGGGTCAAGACGCTGGCTCGCGAGGGTTTCTACGACAACACGCCGTTCCATCGGGTAATCGAAGGCTTCATGGCGCAGGGCGGCGATCCCACCGGCACGGGCACCGGGGGTTCCAAGCTGCCCGACCTCCCGGCCGAGTTCACCACGAAGCGGCACTTCCTGCGCGGGACCTGCGGCATGGCGCGCACCTCGAATCCGGACAGCGCGAACAGCCAGTTCTATATTATGTTCGCGCCGGCGCCGCATCTGGATGGCCAGTATACGATCTGGGGCCAGGTGACGCAGGGAATGGAATTCATCGACCAGATCAAGCGCGGCAGCGGCGGGGGTGGCACGGTGGCCAACCCTGATCGGATCGTGCACATGCGGGTGGCAGCCGACGTCAAAGGTTGACCGCGGGCGCCGCTTGGCGCTCTAAGGCGGCCGGCGAGCCCGTAGCTCAGGTGGTAGAGCACGAGACTTTTAATCTTGGGGCCGTGGGTTCGAGTCCCACCGGGCTCACCATCGCTCCCAGGCCTTTAGCACCCCAGAACCTCGATCGACGTCGACTTGATCAATGCCAGCACCGGCTTTCCCGGCGATAGAGCCAGGCGCACGATGGCATCAGACGTGACGCGAGAGATCAGCGCGCCACCTGGCAAGGCGATCTCCACCAGCACCGATCGCCTTGCCGCATCGCCGCTTATGCGGCGCACCTGGCCCGCCACGATGTTGTGCACGCTGATGGCATCGGGCGGCTTGCCAGCAAGGATCACCTCACGTGCGGGGATCCGCACGCGGCGTTCCGCATCGAGCGGTGCATCCAGCAGCGGCACCCAGATCGATACACCCGCGCCCTCCAGGCGCGA
>JANWJK010000205.1 GCA_025452005.1 Acetobacteraceae bacterium
CGAGGGACAGCAGGAACTCGGTGTTGCGGCCGCCATGCCCGGCCGGTTCGCGCCCGAGCGTGACGGTGGTCTCGCCGCCGGACAGTATCACGGCAGGCGGTTGGAGCGGCTGGCCGTGGCTGCGTATACTGCGGGCGATGCCTGCCAGCACGACGCCCATCTCGCGCGCCTCGCCCTCCAGCGCATCGCCGAGGACGATCGGCGTGAGGCCCCGGCCGCGCGCCACCGCGGCCATTCGCGACAGCGCCATCATCGGTGTGGCGATCAGGCGGAATTCGCTGTTGGGCAGGTCTGCCGGCTTCGGTGTCTCGTCCGTTGCCTGCTCCAGCCGCGCCGTCACCGCTGCGGAAGGCTTGATGCCATAACGGGCGATGATGGCGCGCGCATCGGCGAAGGTGGTGGGATCCGGCACCGTCGGCCCCGAGGCGATCACGGCGGGATCGTCGCCTGGCACGTCGCTGATCGCGAGCGTCACCACGCGCGCCGGTCTGGCGGCGGCGGCGAGCCTGCCGCCCTTGATGGCGGAGAGGTGCTTGCGCACGCAGTTCATTTCCGAAATGTTCGCCCCGCAGGCGAGCAGCGCGCGATTGATCGCCTGCTTGTCGGCGAGCGTCAGTCCCTCGGCCGGCGCGGCGCAGAGCGCCGAGCCGCCGCCGGATATCAGGGCGAGCACGAGATCGTTGGGGCCGAGGCCACGCACACGCTCCAGGAGGCGGCGCGCGCCGCGTTCGCTGTTGGCGTCAGGGACCGGATGCGAGGCCTCGATCACCTCGATGTGCCTGGTAGGCACCGTGTGGCCGTAGCGGGTGACGACGGTGCCTTGCAGCGGCACGTCGGACCAGGCGTCCTCCAGCGCGGCCGCCATCACCGCGGCCGACTTGCCGCAGCCCACGACGATGCAGCGGCCTTCGGGCCTGGGCGGCAGATGCGACGCCAGGACCTTGCGCGGATCGGCAGCCGCCACCGCCGCGTCGAACAGGGCCCTGAGCTCCGCACGGGCGCGCGCATCGTCCCAGACCATCGGCTTCGCCCCTCTTCCGTCCGATCGCGCCGGAGTATGGCGAAGCGGCACAGGACGCGCCATCTTCAGGCCAGTTGGAGGAGGCCAGTCATGACCGCACCGCAAATCGACGACAAGACCCGCACCGAGTTGGAGGCCGCCGCGTTCCGCCGCCTGGTGGAGCATCTGCGCGAGCGGACCGACGTACAGAACATCGACATGATGAACCTGGCGGGATTCTGCCGGAACTGCCTGAGCCGCTGGTATCGTGAGGCGGCGGAAGGGCAGGGCATCGGCCTGGCGGACCCGGATGCGCGCGAAATCGTCTACGGCATGCCGTACAAGGAGTGGCAGGCGAAGTACCAGAAGGAAGCGAGCGCGGATCAGAAGGCGGCGTTCGCGAAGGCCAATCCGGGTCATTGACCGCACCTGACGCGGCGGCTATCCCCGCCGGCCTTGCCGGTTCGGAGGGGACGATGGCGCTGCGCGCGGTGGAGAAGCCTGACACCAGGACCGGCGGCATCGCCGCCGACCGGTTGCGCAGCCTCGTCGATCGCATCGAGCGGCTGGAGGAGGAGCGCAAGGCTCTCGGTGGCGACATCCGCGATATCTATGCCGAGGCCAAGTCCGCCGGGTTCGACGTGAAGGTGCTGCGGCAGCTCATCCGGGTGCGCCGGCAGGAGCCGGCGGATGTGGAGGAGCAGGAGTCGTTGCTGGATGTGTACCGGCGGGCGCTGGGGATGTGATCGGGTTATCCGTGCAGCGTCGCCAACACATCTGAATTCGCCCGTATCACCAGCATCCGTCGGATCTTCTGCGTCGGCGTCAGCAGCCCGTTCTCCACGGTGAATGGCTCCACCACGGCGTGCTTGCGTATTCGCTCGGTCACCGACAGCCGGTGGTTCACCCGCGTCACCGCCAGCGCCGCCGCGACGTCGTCGTAGCCCTGTGCCGGCACCACCAGCGCGGTAAGCGACGAACGTCCGTCGCCGGCGACCACCGCCTGGGAGATCTCCGGCTCCGCCATCAGCATGCCCTCGACCCTCGCTGGCGAAACGTTCTCGCCGCCGGACAGCACGATCATGTCCTTCTTGCGATCGGTGATGCGCAGATAGCCGTCGTCGTCCAGCGCGCCGATGTCGCCGGTGTGCAGCCAGCCGTCGCGGATCACCGCCGCCGTAGCCTCCGGCAGTCCCCAGTAACCATCCATCACCAGATCGCCGTGCACCAGGATCTCGCCGTCCTCGGCCAGACGTATATCGACGTCCTCCAGCACACGTCCGACTGTATCGATGCGAATTGCATCCGGCGGATTGGCGCTGATCACCGGGCCGGCTTCGGTCTGGCCATAGCCCTGCATGATCATCAGCCCAAGCGCCAGGAAGAACCGGCCGACCTCCGGCTCCAGCCGTGCGCCGCCCGACATCGCCGCCTTCAGCCGGCCGCCGAAGCGCGCCCGCACCTTGGCGCGAACCAGCCGATCGAGCAGCCCATCGACCAGGTGATCGCCGAAGCTCAGACGCTGGCCGTCGGCGCGCTTTATGCCAAGTTCGATGGCCCGATGGAACAGCGCCTGCTGCCAGCGCGCCTGCCGTGCCACTTGCGTCAGCAGGCGGCTGCGGATCACCTCGAGCACGCGCGGCACCGCGGTAAGAATGGTGGGTCGCACCGTCAGCATATCGGTCGCCAAATGTTCGACGCCGCGGCAGTAAGCTATTTCGGTGCCGATGCTCGGCAAGAAATACAGCCCCACCGTGTGCTCGTAGCTATGCGACGCCGGCAAGTACGACAGATACACCTCGTCTTTAAGGCGTAACGGTCGTAGCAGCTCGAACGCGCCGCGGCAGTTCGACAGGATCGAGCGGTGCGGCAGCATCACCCCTTTGGGCGCGCCGCCAGTGCCGGAGGTGTAGATCAGGCAGGCCAGCGCGTCGGCTGGGATTGCTACAGCCTCCAGCGCGATGTCGTCCGGCGCTGCGCTGTCAGCCACCAGATCCGTCCAGTGCATCAGGCGTGGCGAACCGCCCGCATCGTCGGGTGGTCCGTCGATCACCACCAGCAGATCGAGACCGCCTGCCAGCCGGCCCGCCTCGCGCAGCGCGCCGGCGAGGGCAGGGGTGGACACGATTGCCGCGCGCGCGCCGGAATCGCGCAGGATATGCGCGTGATCCGCTACCGTGTTGGTGACATAGGTGGGCACCGGCACGGCGCGCAGCGCCATCAGCGCGGTCTCGGCGATCGGGTATTCCGGCCGGTTCTCGGATACGATCGCCACACGATCCCCCGCCGCCACCCCCGCCGTGCGCAGGTGGCGGGCGCAGGAGGCCGCCATGCGGCCGAACGTGCCCCAGGCGATAGAATGCCACACCCCGTTGCGGAAGCAGCGCAGCATCGGCTTGTCCGGCCAGGTACGGGCGAGCGCGAACATCATCGCCGGCAGATTTGGCCAGATCGGATACTGCTCCACGTCACCCCCTCGTTTGCTCCGGCCCGCACGCCGGAACAGCCCTTTGACCATCGCCGTTACTACCTTACATGGACAAGGACCGCAGCTTCGCGAGGACGTCATGACGCGCCATTTTGCCCCGGCCGACGCCGCCGCCAGTCAACCGACTGTGGAGAGCCTGCCGACCTGGGACCTCGGCGACCTTTATCCCGCTCCGGACAGTCCGGCCGTCGAGGCCGACTTCGCCAAGGCCGAGCAGGCGGCGCGCGACTTCGCCGCAGCTCACAAGGGCAGACTTGCCGCGATGCCCGGCAGTGCGCTCGCCACGACGATCGGCGAATATGAGCGGATCGAGGAAATCCTGGGCCGGCTGATGTCCTACGCCCAGTTGCTGTTCTCGGGCGACTCCACCAATGCCGAGGTCGGCCGCTTCTACCAGACCGTGAGCGAGCGGGTGACGACGATCAGCAGCCACCTGCTGTTCTTCTCACTCGAGCTCAACCGGCTGGACGAGGCGGCGCTGGAGCAGAAACTCGCGGAGCCGGCGCTGGCCAGATGGCGGCCGTGGCTGCGTGACCTGCGTGTCTTCCGGCCGCACCAGCTTGCCGACGACCTGGAAAAGCTGCTGCACGAGAAGGAGGTGACCGGGCGTACGGCGTGGAGCCGGCTGTTCGATGAGACGGTCGCGGGCATGCTTGTGCCGCTGGGCGGGGAGGACCTTACCGTCAGTGCCGTGCTGAACAAGCTGTCGGATGCCGACCGTTCGGTGCGCGAGGCGGCAGGCCGGGCGATCGGCGCGGCGTTCGGCGGGAATATCCGGCTGTTCTCGCTGATCACCAACACGCTGGCAAAGGACAAGGAGATCATCGACACGTGGCGGCAGTACCCACGTCCGGGCAGCTATCGCAACCGCGCCAACATGGTGGAGGACGAGGTCGTCGACGCGCTGGTCACGGCGGTGCGGACGGATTTCCCGCGGCTGGCGCATCGCTACTATCTGATGAAGGCAAAATGGCTCGGCCTGCCGAAGCTGCAGCATTGGGACCGCAATGCGCCGCTGCCAGACGACGACGACCGGACGATCGCCTGGGACGATGCGCGTGAGCGTGTGCTGACGGCGTACCGCGCGTTCAGCCCCGATTTGGCCGAGGTCGGGAGGCGCTTTTTCGACCGGCCGTGGATCGATGCGACACTGAAGCCGGGCAAGGCGAGCGGGGCGTTCGCGCATCCGACGGTGCCGTCGGCGCATCCCTATCTGCTGCTGAACTACCACGGCCGCACACGCGATGTGATGACGCTGGCCCACGAGCTCGGCCACGGCGTGCATCAGGTGCTGGCCGGCGAGCAGGGCTACCTGATGTCGGGTACGCCGCTGACGCTGGCCGAGACCGCGAGCGTGTTCGGCGAGATGCTGACGTTCCGCGCGTTGCTGGATGCAGCCGATCCGAAGCGGCGGCGCATCATGCTCGCCGCGAAGGTCGAGGACATGCTGAACACGGTGGTGCGCCAGGTCGCGTTCTATCACTTCGAGCAACTGCTGCACGACGAGAGACGCTCGGGCGAGCTGGTACCGGATCGCATCGGCGAACTATGGATGAAGGTGCAGACCGAGAGTCTTGGGCCGGCGTTCGAGTTCACCCCGGACTACAAGGTGTTCTGGGCGTACGTGCCGCATTTCATCCATACGCCGTTCTATGTCTATGCCTATGCGTTCGGGGATTGCCTGGTGAACGCGCTGTACTCGGTGTTCCAGTCTGGTCATCCCGGATTCCAGGCGAAGTATCTGGCGATGTTGCGTGCCGGTGGAACGAAGCGGCACAAGGAGCTGCTGGCGCCGTTCGGCCTGGATGCGTCGGATCCGGCATTCTGGAAACGGGGACTGGATGTGATTGCCGGGTTCATCGACGAGCTGGAGGCGGCGGGGTGAAGGCCGCTGGGCAGGCGAGGGAAGGGAAGGCGAGGGAAGGGAAGACTGACAAAAGAGCTCCCCCTCCCCTTGCGGGAGGGGGTTGGGGGGAGGGGGCCGGCGGTACATCGCTCCTCGCCCACGCCCGCACGATGCGCCGCGGGGCGACACCGGCTGAACGGAAGCTGTGGCAAGGGCTTCGCGGGCATCAGGTCGGCGGCCTGAAGTTCCGGCGTCAGGTTCCGCTTGGGTGGTATATCGCAGACTTCTATTGTTCGTCCGCCAAGCTGGTCATCGAGGTGGATGGCATGTCGCATCTCGACGCGCCGGCCGATGCGGCGCGCGATGCGTGGATGGCCGAACATTCAATCCGAGTCGTGCGGGTTTCGAATCGCGCTGTACTGGGCAACCTCGAGGGCATATTGATCGCCATCGAACAGCTTGCCCGCACACCCCCGCCCCCCAACCCCCACCCCCCAGGGGGGGGGGGGAGCGGGGGGGCCAAAGCCAACTAACACGGTGTCTGACCGGGGCAATCTGTTGGGCGAACACCGCCGCCAGGCGCGCACGGCCGGCGCCGGC
>JANWJK010000206.1 GCA_025452005.1 Acetobacteraceae bacterium
GACGTCGGCCGCGCGATGCAGCAGCACCGCGGCGCGCGGGCCTGCCTGGGCAAGCGCGCGCGGACTGTCGGCCGGCTCGCCGTCGGCCAGCACGCAGCCGCACGCCCAGGCGGTGGCATAGAGATCGCCGGCGCTGCGTCCCGCCGCCTTCCAGCTTTGCTGCATGCTGTCCAGCGCCGACATCGCGCCGGGCACGTCGCTGACAAAACTCTTCCATCCGGCCTGCAGTTTCGCGGTCAGCGCCTGCGACTTGGGGCCGTAGGCGGAGACGTGCAGCCGGATCGGATTGTGCGTATTGATCAGGCCGAAGTCGGCATTGAGGAAGCGGATCTTCCTGCGCTTGCCCTCGACATTCGTCTCCAGCGTCTCGCCGTTCAGAAGGCCGTAGACGACGCGGATATACTCTTCCATGTCGGCAAGTTTCATTGCACCGATGCCCATGGCGCGGCGCGCGGAGAACCCGGTGCCGACGCCGAAATCGATCCGTCCCGGTGCCATGCCGTTCAGCGTGGCGAAGGCATTCGCCGTCACCGCGGCGAGGCGGTTGGACGGCACCAGCACGCCGGTGCCGAGCCGGATGCGCGAGGTCTTCATGGCCGCGGCCCCCATCGCGACGAAGCAGTCTGCCGTGATCATCTGGGTGTCGAAGAACCATGCATGGGTGAACCCCAGCTCCTCGGCGCGCTGCGCGAGCTTCCACGAATCGTGCGACGTCGCGATGCCGATACCGAAGTCCATGCCTGCCTCCTTGGCCGGTTCCCGTTGGGAGTCATGGTAACCGGTGGGAGCCGCTTCACGCCATTTCCCTCTTGACAGCTGGTTTTCGGACTACGTATACTACATATGACTGGTTGATCGCCTGCCATATCTTAGATTTAGGAATAGGACACTGAAATGCCGACCAATGCCGACGTCGAGCTGGAACTCGCGCGAGCCATCCCTGCCCTTTTGCGTCAACATGGATTCCTACGCCCTGGGTACCAATGCGAAGTGCATCTCCATCATGGAAGTAGAAAAAAGCGGCGAGAGGCGGAGTTCGAATCCAATTGGGATCCGGATGCCGATTCGATACGAATTGCATTTTCCCAGATGGAGGAAGAGGTTGAGACTGCGACTGGCGAGTCTGCTGCTCTGTCCGCGACAGCCAATCCAGAGGTCACAGAGCATCCGTTGGCGGATGTCGTTCGCGCCTTGGATCGCGCAGAAGGGCGTCCAGGCTATGAATTTGTTTCGCTAAAGTGGTTTCGCGACACTGCGCTGGCGCATGAAGGGTTTGCGTGGGTGGTGGACGAGTCCGCACGCCATGATGTTCTGCGCGACGCGATCGATAGGCGCTGGATTCTGACCAGCAAGGTTGCAAATCCGAGGCCGCCACATTTCCCCGTGACAGCGATCCGGTTGAACCGACAGCTCCCCGAGGTTTGTGCTCTGCTTGGGGTCGGCGCTCGTGGTCCTACCGCTTTTCGTCCGGTCCCCATACGCGGAGAGGCCTTGTCGGCTACAGTACTGCGCGACAGGCGGTGATTTGGCGTTCTATTTCCTGGATACGAGTGCACTGGTGAAGCTATACGTGCAGGAGCCGGGCACAGACCGGCTCCTGCCGCTGATCAGCGATCGGCCAGACAATCGGTTCGCCGTTCTGGCAGCCTCGGTGGTCGAGATGCGTTCGGCGATCAGACGTCGACAGCGCGCCGGGGATATCGACACCAGCCTCGCTACGGCAATCCTCGAGAGTGTGCAAAGCCACATGGAGACTCGATTTATGCGACAAACGATCAATGATTCAGTGATCGACACCGCACTGGAGATGATTGATCGCTACGCGTTGCGCGCTTACGACGCGATTCAGTTGGCAGGATGCCTTGTGCTTTGCGCGGTCACTGCAGAGGCATTCACCTTCGTCTGTTCGGATCACCGACTGCTGGAGGCAGCGCGGTCGGAACAGTTAAGGACGCTCGATCCGGCTGCATGAACTGGCGGAGGAAACGCGATGCAGTTCGGTCTCTGCTACATCCCGGACTATCACGAGGAACTCTCCGGTTCCTGGCAGGACTGGTACGACGACATGATCGCCGAGGTGAAGCTGGCGGAGACACTCGGCTTCGATGGTGCGTGGTTCGCGGAACATCGCGTCGCCGGCTTTGCCTTCGGCTCACCCGCGCTGTTCATCACCGCCTGCGCGCGCGAGACGCAGCACATCCGCCTCGGCTGTTCGGTCAGCCTGTTGCCGCTGAACAATCCGGTGCGCGCGGCCGAGGATTATGCGATGGCCGATGTGCTGTCGCACGGCAGGCTGGATTTCGGCGTGGGCCGCGGGCTGTACAAGTACGATTACGACATCGCCAACGTGCCGATGGGCGAGAGCCGCGAGCGCTTCGAAGAGAATCTGGCGATCATCCGCGCACTATGGACGCAGGATCGCGTGACGTATCACGGACGCTGGACCGAAGTGGAAGGCCACACGCTCGGGCCGCGGCCGATGCAGCAGCCGACGCCGCCGATCTGGATCGCGGCGGTACGCACCGAGGCGACCTATCGCTGGGCCGGCGAGAACGGCTTTCATCTGCTGACCGCGCCGTTCTTTTTCACCGATCATCGCGAACAGCAGGCATTGCTCGCGGTGTATCGCGACAGCCTGCGTGCGCATGGCTATGACCCGGCGAGCAGGCAGGTGATGGCGGTGTATCACATGTACTGCGCCGAGACCGATGCCGATGTCGCGGCCTTCGCCGATCCGGCGCTGCGGCGCTATCAGGCGTTCACCAAGGCGACCGATCTGTCGCGCCAGGCGTACCGCGATCCGGTGGCTTACAAGGACTGGAAAGGCTTCTTCGAGAATCGTGAGACGATCACGATGGAGCAGATGAAGGCCGAACGCGCGGTGATCGGCCGGCCGGCAGAGTGCGCCGAAAGACTGGCGATGTTGGCGGAGCGATTCGGCATAACGTATTTCAGCTTCGAGGTGAACTTCGGCGCCCTGCCGCATGCCGAGGTGCAGCGGTCCATGCAGCGTTTCGCGGAACAGGTGATGGTGCGGCTGCGATGACCCGATCCCGGGTCACTCCGCCGAACCAGACTGAACGTCACCGGCCACGATGCGCGTTCGGCCTTCCGGCACGTCGAGCAGCAGCGCGCCATCGGCATCGATGCCGGCAAAGTCGCCGCTGACGAAGCGTTCGCCCACCCGCACGTTGAGCGCGCTGCCGATCGGATGCGCGCGTGCCAGCCAGGCGGCGCGGATCGGCGCGAAGCCGTCCTGCCGCCAGGTGTCGAACCAGTTCGACAGCGCCGCCAGCACGCGCTCGCGCGCGCCATCCACGGTTGCCAGTCCGCCGCAGCCGACGATGGTGGAAACCTTGTACGAGACGCCGCTCGGTGCCTGGAGCACATCGAGGCCGATCCCGAGGATCAGCGCGTCACCGGCGTCCTCCACCAGGATGCCGGCGATCTTGCCGTCATTGACCAGCACGTCGTTCGGCCATTTCAGCGTCGCGCGCACCTGGCGCGGCAACAGCGCATCGACCCCATCGGCCACCGCCAGAGCGGCGACGAAGCCGATCTCGGCGCTGCGTGCCGGCGGCACATCGAGGCGCAGCACGATCGACAGATAGAGATTGCCCGGCGGGCTGGCCCAGCGCCGCGCCAGGCGGCCACGTCCCGCGGTCTGCTGGTCCGCGTGTACGACCGTGCCGTGCGGCGCGCCCTCGGCGGCGAGACGTTGCGCCTCGTCATTCGTGGAGCCGATGCTGTCGTAGTGCCGTACGTCGAAGGTGATCACGGCAGCATGTCGAGCAATCGCTGGGCCCGGGCACGCTTTTCCGGGTTGGCGTCGCGCGCGACGATGCGTTGGAGCACCGAGCGGGCACGCGGATCGCCGGCGGCGCCCAGCTCGAAGCCCAGCGCGTCGCGCTTGTCGAACCACACCGGATCGAACGGCTTCAGCGAAAGTGGCAGGCCTCGCCAATAGTACTTCAGCGTATCCGACCGCCAGTCCCGGTACACCTCGTCCCATGACAGCGGCTGGCCGTCAGGATTGGCGTTGTCGATGTTGAACGGCTCGCTGGCCAGTTGGAAGCGCACATCCATCGACATGCGCAGCTTGTCGCTGTGGTTGGGCACGCCCTTGTGCACCGTCATGCTGTGGAACAGCAGTACGTCGCCGACCGCGAAGTCGCCGGAGACCCAACGCCCATCGAGCGGATCCTTGATCTCGATGCCGCCGGCGCCGCCGGCGATGGCGAAGTCGTAGACGCCGGCGGTGTGCGAACCGGCCGCGATCTGCAACGGCCCGACCTGCATCGGGCAGTCGATCAGCGGCAGCCACGCGGTGTAGACCTCGGTGGTGCCCTGCACGTTGGGGAAATCCTGGTGCGCCTTGGTGGTGAATTCGTCGCGCGCCGGGAAGATGTTGCGCATCAGCACGCGCGGATGCGGCAGGATCGGTCCGCCGAGCATACGCTCGAGCAGATCGATCAGCACCGGATGGTGCTTGAGCGCGTGATAGTCCTCCAGCCGGTTGATCCGACGCAATGTCGTCAGGTAGGTGGGATCAGGATCGACGCAGAAACCCGACGGCTCGGCGATCGCCGCATCCAGCGGTTGGTCGCGCCGAAGCCATCCCGCATCACGCGCTATCTCGCCAATCTGGCGCTGCACCGCGGCAACATCGTCACGCGGCAGCAGGCCGGGCAGGAACAGATAGCCGTCGCGCCGCATGCGCTCGGACAGCGCCGCGCCGTCGGGAATCAGGTGAGACGAGTCGGCGAACGGCTGCATTATGCGGCCCACCCTTGCAGACGCGCGGCCTCTTCGCGGCAGTGTTCCGGCCCGCCCAGCATCTGACGATCGAAGCCGATGCGCTTGAACCAGTAGTGCAGGCCGAGCAGATCCGTGAACCCCATGCCGCCATGCGCCTCCGTCGCCATGCGCGCGATGTCGCGCCCGACATCCCCGAGATGCGCCTTGGTTTGCAACGCGGTCAGCCGCGCCTCGTCCGGCAGCGCATCCTGCGCATAGGCTGCATACCACACCATCGCGCGACATGGCTCCAGCATCGTCACCATGTCGGCGAACTGGTGCTTCACCGCCTGGAAGC
>JANWJK010000207.1 GCA_025452005.1 Acetobacteraceae bacterium
AGATGACAGCGAGGCGATTGCAAATTTTGCGCCGGTCGTTCCTGGCCAAGCTCTCGATCTCCTCGGCGACGTTCTCCCAATCGATCTCATTGGCTGCGCGCCGGCGCAGGGCATCTGCCTGCTGCGCGGCCCATGCGGCGATATCGGCCTCGTACAGATCGCTCATCGGTCCACCATCGGCCCGCCGATAACCCTCCTCGATGGGCGGATATTTTGGACCATACCCTCGATTGTCGCGATCGCGCCCCTGCGGCCTATATTGCGGACATGTCCGCCTCATCAACCACCCAGGACGACATGTTCGGCCAGTTGTCTGAGCCGAAGCCCGAAGCTCCAGGCCCACGCCCTCTGGCCGACCGGCTGCGCCCGCGCTCGCTGGACGAGGTGGTGGGGCAGGACCATCTGCTCGGCCCAGACGGAACGCTCACCCGGATGCTGGAGCGCGGCTCGCTCGCGTCGCTGATCCTCTGGGGTCCGCCGGGCTGCGGCAAGACCACCATCGCCCGCCTGCTCGCCGCCCGGTCCGGGCTGCACTTCGTCCAACTGTCGGCGGTGTTCTCTGGCGTCGCCGACCTCAAGCGCGCGTTCGACGAGGCGGCGAAGCGGCGGCGAACCGGGCAGAGTACGCTGCTGTTCGTCGATGAGATCCATCGCTTCAACCGCGCCCAGCAGGACGGCTTTCTCCCCGTTGTGGAGACCGGCACCATCACGCTGATCGGCGCCACCACCGAGAACCCGTCCTTCGCGCTGAACGGCGCGCTGCTGTCGCGCTGCCAGGTGCTGGTGCTGCGGCGGCTCGACGACGCGGCGCTGGAGCAGTTGCTGGTGCGCGCCGAAACCGAATGCGGCAACAGCTTGCCGCTGGATGCCGACGCGCGCGCCACGTTGCGCGCGATGGCCGACGGCGACGGCCGCTACGTGCTCAACATGGCCGAGCAGATCTTCGCACTGCCCGCCGACACGCCGGTGATGGATGCCGCCGCGCTCGCCGCGCTGCTGGCGCGCCGCGCCGCGCTGTACGACAAGGACCGCGAGGAGCACTACAATCTGATCTCCGCGCTGCACAAGTCGCTGCGCGGCTCCGATCCCGACGCCGCGCTCTACTGGTTCGCCCGCATGCTGAACGGCGGCGAGGACCCACGCTACATCGCCCGCCGCCTCGTGCGGTTCGCCGCCGAGGATATCGGCATGGCCGATCCGAATGCTCTCACCCAGGCGCTGGCGGGATGGGAGACCTATGAACGGCTCGGCTCGCCCGAGGGCGAACTGGCGATCGCCCAGGTGGTGATCTATCTGGGCACCGCGCCGAAATCGAACGCGATCTACACTGCCTATAGCGCGGCACGCGCCTCCGCTAAGACGACCGGATCGCTGATGCCGCCGGCGCACATCCTGAACGCGCCGACGCGCCTGATGAAGGATCTCGGCTATGGGGCCGGTTATCAGTACGACCACGAAGCAGATGAGGCGTTTTCGGGGCAGAACTATTTCCCGGATGGCATGGCGCGCGAGGAGTTCTATCGCCCGCGCGACCGAGGCTTCGAACGCGAGATCACCAAGCGGCTCGAGTACTGGGCAGAGCTGCGCGCTGCACGGAAGGATGCGTGAGCCGGGTCCGAATCACTCGACCGCGTGCTGTCCGCGCCCGAACAGCTGTGCCGCCTCGTCGCGAAACGCCGCACGCGAGGCGTCGTTGGTGTAGAACATGTGGCCGCCCGGATAGACCGAGAGATGAATGCGCTCGGCGATGCCCGATTCCGGCACCTGATCGAGCAGCAACTGCGTCGCCATGTATGGCGTCACCAGATCGAACAGACCGTGCGCGATCAGCACCGACAAATGCGGATCGAGCGCCAGTGCGGTACGCATCGCCTGCATGGACTGCGGCGGGTTCCATATCCGGTTGCCCCAGTCCCACTGGCTGGTCGCCTGGATATTCAGCAAGCGATAGGTGGCATCCGGCTGCCAGTTCAGCCGCGTCGCGTAGATGCCGACCATCGCGCTGCTGACCGGTGCCCGCAGCCCCTCCAGCACCGGGTCGGGATGTTCGCCGCGCGTCTCCAGCGGGAACGGATCGGCGATGGTGATGGTGGCATCGTAGCTGCTGCCGACGCGCCCCTGCGCGCGATACAGCTCGTGTAGGAACACCCGGTTGTCGATCAGCCCATCGTGGCGCCGCACCAGCTCCGGATCGAGGCCGGTGAACTCGGCGATGCGCGCGCTTCGCCGGGCGATGGCCGCCGCATCGCGCTCGCCACTGGTCAGGTCTAGCAGATATTCCGTTCTGGCGTAGCGCTCAACATCCGCAAGCTGAGCGCGCGTCACCGTCCCATGCGCGGCGCGCGCGGCGGCAGCCATGGAGGGCAGGCGCGTCACGAACGCGAATGGATTGAACGCGGAACTGAGGTCGCCGAAGTCGAGCTTCGGCGATATCAGCACGATGCCGGAGATGCCGGTCCCCTCGCTGGCCGCCAATTCGCGTGCCAGCCGCGGTGCCCGGAACCCGCCATAGCTCTCGCCCAACAGGTATTTCGGCGAGACGGAACGGTCGAAGCGGTCGATCCAGCGGCGGATCGCCTCGGTGAGATAGTCGATGTCGCCATCGACCGACCAGAACCTGCGCCGCGCGTCGGCATTGCCGGCCAGCAAGCGCGAGTAGCCTGTTCCGACCGGGTCAATGAACACCAGATCGGTGAAGTCGAGCCAGGTCTCGGCGTTCGGCATCGGCTCGGGCGATGCCGATGGAGCGGTCGCGTCGCCGCCAATGGCAATACGCCACGGTCCGACCGCGCCGACATTCAGCCAGGCGGACGCAAAGCCGGGTCCACCGTTGAACGCAAAGGTCACCGGGCGACGGGATTTCTCGGCGTCTTCAAGCTGGAACGCGACGAAAGCCAGTTCGGCGCGCGGCGCCTGCCTCTCGTCGGTCAGCAACATCGCGCCGGCGGTCGCCGCGAAGTGCAGCGTGCGGCCGGGTAGTTCGAGCGTGTGATGGGTGGTGACATCCGCGGGCAGCCGGCGCGTTTCACCCGCATGGTCGTCCGGCCTCGCAGCAGGCGGCTGACCCTGTGCATCGGCGACGGCGCGACTGCCAATGAGGGCGATAGCCGCCAGCGATAGCGCGCGCCGGCGGTCGATGCCGCTTGTGGTCATGCGGCCTGGTCCATCTCACTCCACCCGGAGCGCTGCGCGCATATCGGCCACCCCGCCCGGGTCCTCCAGCATCGCCAGACGCCCAGCCGCCAGCAATGCGAAGCGGTGCAGCAGCGCGCGCCGACGGGCGCCAGCCAGCGGATGCGACGGCGCGTCGCGCAGCAGCTCCGCCTCCAGGCCTGCGGCAACGATCAGTCCGGTTTCCGCCGGCAGCAGGTCCTGCGGAAAGTCGATGTCGACCGCGAAGAACAGCTCATCGGCGAATTCCCGGTAGTCCTGCCATTTCAGGTCGGTCAGGAAGTCGCGCGGCCCCGACTTCACCTCGATGCAGGCAAAGCAGCCGTCCGGCCGCAGTGCCAGGATGTCGGCGCGGCGGCCGTTCGGCAGCGCGACCTCGTGCAGCGGCGCCCAGCCGAGCCGCAGACACAATCGTGCGGTGGCGCGGCGAATGGCGAACGCGCGCTCCGGGAAGCCCGGCTGCATCAGGCCAGCAGCGCGTCGATCGCGCGGGCGAGCCTCACGTCATTGTCAGTCAGTCCACCGGCATCATGTGTCGAGAGCTCGATGCGCACACGGTTCCATACGTTGGACCAGTCGGGATGATGGTTCTGGCTCTCCGCCAGCAGCGCGACGCGGTTCATGAAACCCCAGGCCTCGGAAAAATCGCGGAACTTGAACGCCCGCGCGATTGCCTCGCGGCCTTCCACCAATGGCCAGCCAGGCAAGGTTTGCGGCAGTGCCGCGCGCTCCGCATCGGTCAGACGTGTCGGCATGAGCAATCCTCCTACAGCGGCTCGATCGATTGACACCACGACAGCCGGCGAACCAGCATGGCCCGACGGATCGCTGCACCATAACACTGACCACGGGGGGAAACCGATGGCCGATATAGCACCGGCCCAGGCCACATTTCACGGCCATATCGCGGCGCGGATCGACCGTCTGCCGCTGACCCGGGTGCAGTGGCAGCTCGCCATCCTGGTGGAGGTGACCTGGGGCTTCATCATCTTCGATACCGACGGGATCGGTGCGCGGCTGTATCCTTTTGTCTGGCGGCCCAACCACATCGTCGACGTCTATCAGTACGCCGTGATCCAGGCGCTGCAGGTTGGCGCCGGCGTCCTGCTCGGCGTCTACCTGATGAGCTGGATCGCCGATCGCTACGGCCGCCGCCCGGCGATCCTGCTCGCCACGCTGCTTGGCGGCATCTGCATCTGGCCGTTCGCCTACGTCACGAATTTCTGGGGAATGGTGGTACTGTCCGTACTTAGCACGCTGGGCGTTGGCGGTATCGTGGCGACGCATTCGGTGTACCTGTCCGAGATGACCTCGCCGCTGGTGCGCAACAAGGTGCTGTTGGCCTCGCAGGGCGTCACGGCACTGGTCGCGGTCAGCGTCAACCTGCTGGCGTTCTGGTTGATCCCCGGCCAGTGGCAGGTGTTCCTGTGGATCAGCGCGATCATCGAGATCTTCGTGCTGCTGCCCTGGCTGTACTGGAAGCTGCCGGAGTCGCCGCGTTGGCTGGAGGCGCATGGCCGGCATGAGGATGCCGAACGTGCGATCGAGGATTACGAGCGCCGGGTGCAGCGCTATGACAGCAGCCCGTTGCCCGAGCCGCGCGGCGCTGACAACCCCATCGTGATGGCCGGACAGGGCGCCTGGAAGGAGCTGTTCACCAGCCCGCAGTACCGCCGGCGCACCTGGGTGCTGATCATCTGCTGGCTGGCCGGCTACGCGGGCCTGATCTACGGCGTCGGCGCGTTCTTCGCAGTCTACATGGTGGACCACGGCGCCACTGCGCACGAGGTGTTCCTGACGCTCGCGGCGGCCTATGGCGTGTTGTTCGTGGCGTTTCAGGTGAATGCGTGGCTCGGCGAACGGGTGGAGCGCCGCGATGTCATCGCCTTGATGGCAACGCTGTTCGCGGTGTGCTGGCTGGTCGCCTGGTCAGTGCCTGTCCTCCCCGTCATCATCGTCTGCTATATCCTCAGCCGGATCGGCACCGGACTGTTCCTGTTCAACCTGTACAACTACACGGCGGTGGCCTATCCGACACGCATCCGCGCCGTCGCATTCGCCTGGACCGACGGCCTGGGGCATCTCGGCGCCTGGGGCGGAGTGACGCTGCTCGGGCCGCTCTACGCGTTGGGACCCAATCATCTGGGGTGGGTCCTTTGGATCGTCGGGCCTGGCGCGCTGTTGCCGGCAGCGCTGATCTGGGGTTATGGCATCAAGCAGTCGCGGGCTGTGCTGGAGCAGGTCTCGACGTGAAACCACCGAGCGCCGATGACATCGCGGATCTGGCGGAGCGAGCCTTCGCGGCGATACCGAAGCAACTGGCCGAGCACGTGCGCGGCGTAGGCATTTCGGTGGCGGAGATGCCTGACGACGAGACGCTGGACGATCTGGGGATTGAGTCGGGCTGGGATCTGACGGGACTGTACCGTGGCACGCCACTGACCGAGCGCAGCGTGAGTGACGTCGTGCATCAGCCGGACCTGATCTTTCTTTACCGTCAGCCGATCCTGCTGGAATGGATCGAGACCGGCGAGGACCTGTTCCGGCTGGTGCGCAACGTGCTGGTGCACGAGATCGCCCATCACTTCGGCTTCAGCGACGCCGCCATCGCGGCGCTTGAGCAGGAGATGGAGTAGCGATGTGCGGCCGCTACGCATCCTTTCTGCCCGCCGAGGCGTTGCGGGCGCTGTTCCACACGGTGAACCCGACGCCGAACTGGGAGCCGACCTGGAACATGGCGCCAACGCGCGACGCGCCGGTGGTGCGGTTGCACCCGCAGACGCGCGCACGGCATCTTGATCTGTTGCGTTGGGGCCTGGTTCCACACTGGGCGAAGGATGCGAAGTCGGTGCGCCAGCCGATCAATGCGCGGGCAGAGACCCTCGCCACCGCACCGATGTTCCGCGACGCGCTCGCGCAGCGGCGCTGCCTCGTGCCGGCGGACGTGTTCTATGAATGGCAGGCGACAGAGAACGGCAAGCAGCCCTACGCCATCGCCCGCGCGGACGGCCAGCCCATGGTGTTCGCCGGGCTGTGGGAGGGCTGGCGCGGCGCAGACGGCACGGTGCTGCGCACCTTCACGATCGTCACCACCAACGCCAATCCCGTGCTGCGCCCGTTGCACGAACGGATGCCGGTGATTCTTGAAAGCGGCGACTGGCCGGCGTGGCTGGGCGAGACCGAGGGCGAGTCGGCAGCATTGCTGCGCCCGTCCGCGGCGGAGCTTCGCGTCTGGCGGGTCGGCAAGGCGGTGAACAACGTGCGAAACGACAACGCCTCGCTGCTGGAGCCGGATTGAATCGACCTGTTGCAACCGCCTATCCCGGGTGAACGCGTGAAGATCTCTCGTCGCCGCGGTTCTCACTGTCAATGCGAGCGAAGCGAAGCAATCTCGATCGATGGGGATTGCCGCGTCGCTGCGCTCCTCGCAATGACAGGATTCGCTTGATTGCCTTGCCTATCCTTACCTGGCGCCCTGTAGCGGCATGCCCTTCACCACAACGCTGACGTCATAGGGCTGTTCCGTTAACGTTTCAGAATCCCACATGCTGCGCTGCGTGGCGAAAAAGTCTCCGTCATAGACATGGATGGCGCCGCTGATCTTCGCCAGCGGGTTGACGACCGAATGGATCACGTCGCGGCCGAGAACCGTGACGTCTCCGGTGCCCAACGCCTTGCCGCCCGCAGCCTCAATCTGGAATTTCTCCGGGTTTGGGATGCGGCGCCAGAATATATTGTCTTCCCGCCCGCCATACATGCCGATCACGGCCGGCACACGGTGATCGTGCGGCAGCGTGACATGTTTCGGTGCCCAGATCACGTTCAGCACAGTCAGGTCGGCAGCCTGATGCAGGACCTGGACCGCGGCCGCGTCCGGCTCGCCGATCCGGCGGAGCAGCGAGGCAGGATCGGACACGGCGCGAGCGACAACTTCCTTCATAGCCTGCCTGGATCGCTCGGCGAGCGTCGCCCGAAGATCGGCGATGAATTGGTCGAGGTCGAACATCGACGTTTCCTCCTGCAACTCCCGCCATGGTAACATGCTGTGCCCGAAAAGGAGAGTGAATGTCCGGCCAGCGGGTCCAGGACCACTACGCGCGCCCGGGTTCGGGCACCGCCATCGCCGCCCGCGTCATCGCGGCGCTGCGTGCCTTTGCCGGCGCCCATGTGGCGATCACACCGGAGACGCTGGCGCCGATCGACCACCTTCACGGTCGCGGGTATCTGGCGACGCAGGAACTGACGGCGCTGCTGGAACCGCAACCCGGCGAGGCGATCCTCGACATCGGCAGTGGCCTCGGCGGTCCGGCGCGTTGGATCGCGGCGGTGTTCGGTTGCGCCGTGACCGGCGTGGACCTGACCGAGGAATACTGCGATGCGGCCCGGGAGCTGAATGCCGCCTGCGGGCTGGCGGATCGCGTTCGGATCATGCAGGGCAGCGCCCTCGCCCTGCCGCTGCCGGACGCGAGTTTCGACCGCGCCTATTCGCACAACGCAGTGATGAACATTGCCGACAAGGCGGGGGTCTATCGCGAGGCATTCCGTGTGCTGAGGCCGGGCGGGCGGCTCGTGCTGGCGCACATCAATGCTGGCCCGAACGGTCCCGTCGAGTTCTTCCCCGTGGGCTGGGCGTCGTTGCCGGCGAACAGCTTCCTTGCGACCGATGAGGAAACGCGGCGCGATCTCGCCGCTGCGGGGTTCGCAATCGTGACCTTCCAGAGTCTTGCCGGACCCACGGCCACCACTGCCGGCGCGGCGCGGCGCAAGCTGGAGGCGGAAGGCCTGCCGCCGCTCGGTCCGCACGTGATCCGGCCGGGGGATGGTCTTCAGGTGCAGATCAACGGCATGCGTGCGCGCGAAGACGGGCGCGTGTGCGAGGTCCAGATCGTCGCCAGAAAGCCCGATGGAAGCCAGTCGTGACTCGGCAGCGGCGGGCATGAGCGGCTATTTCCTTTACCACTCGATCGGCACATTCCCGGGCAAGGAGGACGCACTGCGTGACGAACTCGCGCGATTCGCGGCGTTCTGGTCGCGCACGGATGATGCCCAGTGGCCGACGGCGTTGTCGCTGCGGCGCGACTTCATCGACCGTTGGCGCGCACTGATCGACGCGCCGACGGGAACGCTGACCACGGCGGAGAACGTCACCGCCGGGCTGTACAGCGTGATCGGCTCCCTGCCGGAGCGTCGCCTGCGCGGGCGGCGCCTGCTGGTGGCGGAAGACTGCTTTCCCAGCCTGCATTTCCTGCTGGCGGAGCTGGCGCATCGCTGCGGCTTCACGCTCGACACGGTGAAGCTGCGGCCCGGCGAAACCTATGTGCGCGACGATGATTTCGTCGCGCACTGGCGAGACGATGTGGGCGTGGCGCTGCTCACCTGGGTGACATCGACGGCCTCGCATCGTTGCGACGCTGGCGGTTTGATCGCGCATGGGCGTCGCATGGGAAGCATCGTCGGCGTGGACATCACGCAGGGTGTCGGTCTGCTGCCGTTCTCCGTCGCATGCGGCGCGGATTTTGTCGTGTCCACCTCGCTGAAATGGCTGTGCGGCGTGCCAGGTGCCGGCGTCGTCTACGTCGCGCCATCGCTGCTGGCCGACTGCCAGCCGGAGTTCCGCGGCTGGTTCAGCCAGGACAATCCGTTCTCCTGGGACCTCACGAAATTCCGCTTAGCCAACGATGCGCGCCGCTTCGATCACGGCACGCCATCGATCCTCTCTGCTGTCGCGTCGTTGCCGGGATTGCGCTGGCTTGCGGGCGCCGGCATCGATACGGGACGCGCGCATAATCGCGTACTGACCGAGCGCATCATCGGCCATGCGCGTGACCGCGGCTGGACGATCGCCTCACCGCCCAGTGCGGAACAGCGCGGCGGCAGTGTGATGCTCGGCCTGCCGCAGCACATCGATGCGCCGTCCGTGGTGGCTGCGCTGCGGTCGCGCCATCTCTACTGCGACTCGCGTGGGACCACGCTGCGTCTGTCGCCTGGTGTCGTCACAGCGGCCGATGATGTCGATGCGCTCTGCGCTGCGCTGGATGACTTGCTGGCACGGCAATGACCGGCGTGCCCGACGCCATGATGCTGCGCGGTAGGCGAAGCCGGCGAGGGTTGCGGGCGCAAGTTGACAGCGCCAGCCCGCCTCGCTGCTAATGCTGCATGAACTACGTCAACCCAACCTCACACGATCATACAGCAAGTGCGCACGAACTTGGTCCTGCGATCGAGGCCGCCGCCGGTGAGATCGAACGGACGCAGCGCATCCCCGAGACGCTGCTGTCGCAACTGCACGCCGCGCGGCTGTGCCGCATGCTGCTGCCGCACTCGGTCGATGGCGATGAGGTGCAACCATGGCTATATCTGCGCGCGATCGAGGAGATCAGCCGGCACGACGGATCGGTCGGCTGGAACATCTTCGTCGCCAACAGCTCGGCATTGATCGCGCCCTTCCTGCCTCCCGACTCGATGCACGCGATCTTCGCCGACCCACGCGCGGTCGTCGCCTGGGGACCGCCGAATGAGTCGAAGGCGATCGCCGTGCCGGGTGGCTATCGCGTCAGCGGTACGTGGAGTTTCGCATCCGGTTGCCGGCAGGCCACATGGATGGGCGCGCATTGCCATGTGGTGGCGCCCGACGGTTCGCTTCGCCTGAACGCCGCCGGTAGGCCGACGACGCAGACGCTACTTTGCCCGGTGTCGCAGGTGACGCTGCTCGACGATACGTGGAACGTGATTGGCATGCGTGGCACGATGTCGGGCGCCTATAGGTTCGACGATGTGTTCGTGCCGGAGGCATTCAGCGGCACGCGCGAAGATCCCACGCTGCGGCGCGAGCCTGGCCGGCTGTATGCCTACCCGATGCAGGGTCTCTACGCCGTCGGCGTGTCCGGCGTCGCGCTGGGCATCGCGCGCGCGATGCTCGACGCCTTCGAGGATCTGGCGGCGCGGAAGACGCCGCGCAATCTCAGCCGGCTTGCCGACAATGCGGTGGTGCAGTCGAACGTCGCACAGATGGAGGCGCGGCTGGGTGCGGCACGCGCCTATCTGGTCGAGACGCTGTCGGGCATCTGGACAGCAGATGAATCGTGGGTGATCGATGTGCCGTCACGGGCGCGGCTGCGCCTGGCCTGCGCCTTCGCCATCCAGACGGCCGAGGCGGTCGCGGACTACGCCTACAAGGCCGCGGGGGTGGATGCGATCTTCCTCGGCACGGCGTTCGAGCGGCGGTTCCGCGATATCCACACTCTGTCGCAGCAGATCCAGTCGCGCACGGCGCACTTCGAGTCGGTGGGGCAGATCGTGCTGGGTATCGAGCCGCCGGGGATGTTCTTTTAAGGGTTCACACGGAGACCACTGAGAGCCACGGAGTTTCACGGTGATTGGTGAAGGCACGCTTCGCGCGAAGCGCATTTACTCTTCCTCCGTGGCTCTCAGTGGTCTCCGTGTGAACCTCTTCGTTACTACTCCCGCAGCTCCGGAATAACCCAAAGCGGCTTTTCGCCGCGCGCCACACGCTGCACGTTGTCGAACCCGTTTCTGAACCGTGCCGACTGATTGTCCCAGGTCGGTCCGGCGTAGTGCGGCGTCAGGATCACGTTGTCTAACGTGAACAGCGGATTGTTCGCCGGCGGCGGTTCCTGGTCGAACACGTCCAGCCCGGCGCCGGCGATCGTGCCGTTGGTCAGCGCGTCGTGCAGCGCCGGTTCGTCGACCACAGGGCCGCGGCAGGTATTGATCAGGTACGCAGTCGGCTTCATCAGCTTGAACTGCGCCGCCCCCATCATATGCTTCGTGCTTGGAATCAGCGGCACGTGCAGCGACACGATGTCGGATGAGCGCAGCACCTCGTTGAATAACCGGAACTTTACCCCAAGCGCATCGGCGGCATCTTCGCTCAGCCGTGCGACGTCGAAATACTGCACCGCCATGCCGAAGCCCTGCGCCAGGCGCGCGACCTTCTTGCCGATGTTGCCGAGCCCGATGATGCCCAGCGTGCGTCCGTGCAGCTCATACAGCCGCACACTCGCCGGGTTGTTGCCGCGCCAACTGCCGGACTTCACCATTTCATGCAGCCAGGTCAGCCGGCGGCATACTGCGAGCATCAGCAGGATCGCGTGCTCCGCAACCGCGATCGCATTGGCGCCGCCGTTATTGCACACTGGCACGCCGGCGCGCCGCGCCGCCTCGATGTCGACGCGGTCGTAGCCCGCGCTCAGCAACTGCACCAGCTTCAGATTCGGCGCAGAGCGGTAGAATGCATCGTCCATCTTCACCTCGCCGAGGCCGACGATATACTCGGCGTCGGCCAGCGCGGCGTTGAATTCGGGACTGCCGGAGCGGGCGATGACGGTGTCGAAACCGGATGGCGCCAGTTCACGCGCGATGTCCATCGCGCTCAACGGATTATCGGTCAGCAGGATTTTCGGCGCCATCGGATTCCTCCTCCTCGGCTGGTTGTTCGACGTGAGGATAACTTGCCCCGCGCCATCGGCCCAGGGCCGGTTAGCCGATTGTTCACCAGATGTGCGGATATTGGCGACCTCCGTTCCTGCGGGGAGTCGATGCATGCAAGGTTTGCGCAGTGTCATCGTGAATTGCCGTATCGGCGGCAAGATCGCCGCCGGGTTCGCGGCGGTCCTACTGATTCTGGCAGTGAGTTCCACTCTCGCCTGGATCGCATTCGGCCGAGTTGCCGGTGCGGTCGATGGTTACGCAGAACTGGTGGCCACTTCGGCGATCTACCGCGATATCGACCTGACGGTGGCGCAATACCGCGGCCATGTCCGCGAGTATGCCGCCTCCGACAACGACGAGACGGCTGCGATGGCGGTCAAGGAGGGGACCGCGCTGCACGAGCTCATCGCCAAGGGGCTGGCACGCGTCAGCAATCCGGAACGGCATGGTCTGCTGGAGAGCATGGCGAAGCAGGCCGAGGCCTACACGTCGGGCTTCGCGCATGTGCACGAAATGAACCGCGAGCATGTGAAGCTGGAGGCCGAGGTGCTGGACGTGGTGGGCCAGCAGATGACCGACGGGTTCTCCGTCGTGCTCGCGGGCGTCATGAAGGCCGGAAACAACGACCTGGTTCCTTTGGTGGTCGAAAGGCGTCGTCTAAGCCTGTTGGCGCGACTCGACGTGAACAAGCGCCTGGCGCGACATGACGAGGCGGCGGCCAGATCGGCCGAACAGCAATTCAATGAGCTGAAGCGAACCGTGGCGCAGCTCGACGCCGCCACCAAGGACAGCGAGCTGAATGCGACGGTCCTATCCGAAACAAAGCAAATCGACAGCTACCAGTCGACGTTCCGGCGCGCAGCCACCTTGGACAGCGAACAGATAGCGCTGGTGAATGGCGTCATGCGCCAGGCCGGCGATGCCCTGGCAGCGGCCGCCATCAGGGCGAAGGACAGCAATTTCGCCGCGCAGGCCGAGACCGAACTGGATATGCTTGCCGTCGTCGGCCGCGGCAACATGCTGGTGATGGTCCTCGGGCTGGCCGGCCTGGCGGCGGGTGTGGTGCTTGCCTGGCTGATAGGCCGCGGCATTTCGCACCCGGTGGTTCGCATGTGCGAGGCGATGCGGGCACTGGCGAACGGCGACCGGACTGTCGAGATTCCTGGCGTGGGGCGCAAGGACGAGATCGGCCAGATGGCCGATACGGTGGCGGTGTTCCGCGACAGCATGGTGGAGGCCGAGCGTCTGCGCGAGGACAACGAACGGCACAAGGCGGAGGCCGAGGCCGAGCGCAAGGCGGGCATGATCCGGCTGGCGGACACGTTCGAGGCGGGCATCAAAGGCGTGGTCAATTCGGTAGCCTCGCAGGCCACAGAAATGCAGTCCGCGGCGCTGGCGATGACACACACCGCCGAGACGGCGACGCAGCAGGCGACCGCGGTCGCAGCTTCAGTCGAGCAGGCATCGGCCAACGTGCAGACCGTGGCGACCGCGGCCGAGGAGCTGTCCGTGTCGGTGCTGGAGATCGGCCGGCAGGTGGAGCAGTCGTCGAATATCGCCGACCATGCGGTTGTCGAGGCCGACCGCACCAACACGACCGTCGAGGGGCTGAGCCGGACGGCGCAGCGCATTGGCGAGGTGGTGCAGTTGATCGAGACCATCGCGGGCCAGACCAACCTCCTGGCATTGAATGCCACGATCGAGGCCGCGCGCGCCGGTGATGCCGGCAAGGGATTCGCGGTGGTTGCCAGCGAAGTGAAATCACTGGCCAGTCAGACTGCGAAGGCGACCGAGGAGATCCGTGCGCAGATCAGCGAGATCCAGGGCGCAACCGGTCAGACCGTGGAGGCGATCCGCAGTATCGGCACCACGATCCGGCAGATGAGCGAGATCGCCACCACGATCGCATCGGCGGTCGAGGAGCAAGGCGCTGCGACGCGCGAGATCGCCAGCAACGTGCATCAGGCGGCGCAGGGTACCGGCGATATCGCCAGCAATATCGAGGGCGTCAGCCACGCCGCGGGCGAGACCGGGGCGGCGGCAAGCCAGGTGCTCAGTTCGGCGGGCGAGCTCGCGCGCCAGTCAGAGACGCTGCGGCGCGACGTCGATGACTTCCTGGCGAATGTGCGCGCCGCGTGAGAGGCGGATAGCCTCCGCGCTTAACCCATCGCCTGGCGTATGAACAGCCGCTTGAGTGGCGGCGCGCGATGGACGGTTGCGATGCCGACGTCGCGTGCCAGACGGACAAGCGGATTGTCGTTGCTGAACAGCCGGTCGAGCGCATCGGTGGCCGCCAGCATCAGCAGGTTGTCCGGCCGGCGCCGGTGCTGGTAGCGCCGCAACAGATCCGGCGCGCCGAGGTCTTCGCCGCGGCGCGACGCCTCGATCAGCAGATCGGCGAGCGCCATCGCGTCGCGAAAGCCCAGGTTGAGGCCCTGGCCGGCGATCGGATGGATGGTGTGCGCTGCGTCGCCCACCAGCACGAGGCGAGTGTCGAAATAGCGATGCGCGTGCAGCGCGCCGAGCCTGTAGTTCCAACGGCGGCCCACCACGCGCACGGTGCCGAGATGGCCGCCCAGACGGCGGGCTATCGCGGCGGCGAAGCCGGCATCGTCGAGCGCCAGCATGCTGCGCGCGATCGCGGTGCGCTCGGTCCACACGATGGCGGAGACGTTGGGTGCGCCACCATCCAGCGCGTCGGGACTGGCACACATGGGCAGTTGGGCGAAAGGGCCGGAGGGCAGGAAATGCTCGAGCGCCACGTTGTGATGGGGATGCTCGTGACTGATGGCGCAGACGATGCCGGTCTGGTCGTAGGGTAAATGCGTGACGGGGATGCCGGCCATCCGGCGGAGCGGTGAGTCGCGACCCTCCGCCGCCACCACGAGGCGGCAGTCAATGTCGGGGCCTCCGACGATGCGCACCGTCGCGCCTTCGTCGCGCCGCTCCACCTCGGCGGTGGCCGGCGCAATCACCCGCAACGTCGGCAGCACGTGCATGCGTCCGTTGAGCGCCACGCGCAGACTGCGTGCCTCCACCATGTGGCCGAATGCTGCTTCACCGGCGGCGCGATGGTCGAAGTGCAGGAACAACGGCGAGGCTGCCCGCCCGAGGCGGCCGTCGCTGACGCGAATGTCCTTTATGGGGCAGGCCGACCCGGCCAGCCGATCCCAGATGCCGGCGTCCTTGAGCAGGCGGCGCGAGCCGGCGGCAATGGCGTAGGCACGGCCGTCGAATGCAGGATGCTCCATGGGCGGGAGCTGGGCGCGGTCCACCACCGCGGTCGCAATCCCTGCGGCGGCCAGCCGGCAGGCCAGCGTGCCGCCGACCGGGCCAGCGCCGAGTACGCACACATCTGCCGTCAGATGCTCGCTCATGGCACACAGTGGCGCGGACGACACACTGCCGGCAAGGCGTGGCAACAGCGCTTCTGCGACTCAGGAGTTTCCGGCATATAGTTGCGAGTTCGCGCGAACAGCGGGCGCAAAGGGTCGCAATTCACATGGCCACCGCCAGAACCGCAGAGACACGTCGGCTTGCCTCACCTACGATCAAGGCGCTGATCCGGCAGCGGTCGGCGGCGCTGACCGGGCTGGTGCTGGGTATGTTGGGGCTCGCGCTCTTGGTGGCGCTGGTGTGCTACGACCCGCGCGACCCGTCGCTGAACACGGCAACCTCGCGCCATACCGCCAACCTGGCGGGACCGGTGGGCGCGGTGCTCGCCGACCTGCTGTTGCAAGGCTTTGGCGTGGCAGGGGCATTGCCGGGACTGGCGATGCTTGCCTGGGCATGGCGGATCGCCTCGCGGCGCGGGCTAGGCAGCATGGCTGCGCGGCTGGCCGCCATGCTGGCGGCGCTGCCGGTGCTCGCCGCAGTGCTGGCAGCCATACCGACGCCCCGGATCTTGGCCTGGCCGACAGTCGCAGGACTTGGTGGCGCGATCGGCAAGTTGCTGGCGTCGACTGGCCTGTCGGTTGGCCGGGACGTACTGGGACCGGTTGGCGCGGTGATGATGTGGACGATGGGGCTGGCGCTCGCCGTCACCCTGACGCTTCTGGCGTTGGGGCTCACGGCCAGCGAGTGGCGTGCCGCCGGTCGCATTGCCCGGCGCACCACACATTTTGCCGTGGGGTTCCGACTGCCTGCGCTCGGTTCCTTTCCTCTGCCGCGCTGGTTGCATTTCCGACGCGCCGCCGGCGCCGCCGTCCGGCACCAGCCCGTGGCACCGACCCGCCTTGTGCCCGCGATGGATGATCCGGTGCCCGTGGTGGCGCACACCACGCGGCCCGCCGCGCAACCACGCCGACCGCGGCAGGAGAGCCTGCCGCTCGACGCCGGCTGGCGCTTCCCGCCGCTGTCGCTGCTGAAGCCGGCGCCGGCACACGCGACCAACGGGCCAAGCGAGGAGGCGCTGCAGGCGAACGCCCGGCTGCTGGAGTCGGTGCTTGCGGACTATGGCGTGCAGGGCAGCATCGTGGAGATCCGTCCCGGACCGGTCGTCACGCTGTACGAACTGGAGCCGGCGCCGGGAATTCGCAGTGCACGGGTGATCGGGCTGGCGGACGATGTTGCGCGCAGCCTGTCAGTAACCGCGGTGCGCATTGCCACGGTGCCCGGTCGCAACGTCATCGGCATCGAGGTGCCGAACGCCAAACGCGAGACGGTTTTCCTGTCCGAGATATTGTCATCGGATGAGCTGCACAAGCATGCGGGACGGCTGACGCTGGCGCTTGGCAAGGAAATCAACGGTGCGCCGATCTTCGCGGATCTGGCCCGCATCCCGCACCTGATGATCGCGGGCACCACCGGGTCGGGCAAGTCGGTCGGCGTGAACGCGATGATCCTGTCGCTGCTGTATCGGCTGTCGCCGGACCAGTGCCGGCTGATCCTGATCGACCCGAAGATGCTGGAGCTCTCGATGTACGAGGGAGTACCGCACCTGATGGCGCCGGTCGTGACCGAGCCCGCCAAGGCGGTGACGGCGCTGAAATGGACGGTCCGCGAGATGGAACGGCGGTATCGTGCCATGAGCCAGCTCGGGGTGCGCAACCTTACCGGCTACAACGATCGCGTCGCGGAGGCACGGGCGAAGGGCGAGGTGGTGACGCGTCGTGTGCAGACCGGCTTCGACCCCGATACCGGCCGTCCTACCTTCGAGGAACAGGCGCTTACGCTGGAGCCGCTGCCGCTGATTGTGGTCGTGGTCGACGAGATGGCCGACCTGATGATGGTGGCGGGGAAGGAGATCGAGGCTGCGGTGCAGCGCCTAGCGCAGATGGCGCGCGCCGCTGGCATCCACGTGATCATGGCGACGCAGCGGCCCTCCGTCGATGTCATAACCGGCACGATCAAGGCCAATTTCCCCACCCGCATCAGCTTCCAGGTGATCAGCAAGTTCGACAGCCGAACCATCCTGGGCGAGCAGGGTGCCGAACAGCTCCTGGGAATGGGGGACATGCTGTTCATGCAGGGAGGCGGGCGGATCACCCGCGTTCACGGCCCGTTCGTTTCGGACGAGGAGGTCGAGAAGGTGGTGGAATTCCTGCGCGATCAGGGCGAGCCGGCGTACCTCGACGAGGTCACCGAACTGTCGGACGACGACGGCGCAGCGATGCTGCCGGGGCTGGGCCCGGCAGGCGACGGCGAGCGCGGCCTGTACGACCAAGCGGTTGCGGTGGTGGCGCGCGAGGGCAAGGCCAGCACGAGCTTCATCCAGCGGCATCTGAATATCGGCTACAACCGCGCGGCGAAGCTGATCGAGCAGATGGAGAAGGAGGGGGTCGTGGGTCCCGCCAACCACGTCGGCAAGCGGGAGGTATTGGTGCGGCGAATGGTGGAAGAGGACTGAAAGGCCCGGGATTGCCCCGCCGCGGTCACCGGACGTGGTGCGGAGTGTCGGCGCCAACGCGAGAACCAGCCCCGCCTCAAACCAGGTCAGAAGCCGACCGGGTTGTTGATGGCCCTCTCTCGCCCACACACTCAGGATCTCACTCCCAACCCGGAGGTCCCCCACCCATGCGACAGCACTCTTTCGGCAATCTCCCGCCCGTGTCCACCCTCACCCTTGGTGGCGGGGGTCTCGGCATGCTGTGGGGGCCGACCACGTTCGATGAGTGCGTCGCCACCGTGCGTGCTGCGGTCGATGCCGGGATCACCCTGCTCGACCTCGCGCCGCGCTATGGCGACGGCAAGGCCGAAGAGGTGGTGGGCGCGGCGTTCGGCGGTCGCCTGCCCACTGGCGTCCGCGTGACCAGCAAATGCAATCTGGGCAATCCGCCGCCAGCGGAGATCGAGACAGCCCTGCGCCGCTCGATCGAGGGCAGCCTGCGGCGGCTGCGTCTCTCGCGGCTGGACCTGTTCTTCCTGCACTCGAATGTCGTGCCGGACGAGGCGTTCGCGGCGGCATGGGGTGATGCGGGCAGCCGGATGACGCCCTATGCGGTGTTCGTCGGGCATGTCCGCCCGGTATTCGAGAAGCTGCTGGCCGAGGGGCTGATTCGCGCATGGGGACTGACCGGCATCGGCCATCCCGACACCATCATCCGGCTGCTGAGCGAACGCCCCGCACCTCCGGCTGTGCAGTGCATTGCAAACCTCCTGGATTCGCCTGGCGCTCTGAAGTTCTTCCACGGCCCGGCGAAACCGCGTGCGGTCATGGCGGCGGCTCGCGAGAATCGAGTCGGGGTGATGGGCATCCGCGCGGCGCAGGCCGGTGCGCTTACCGCTGCGATCGACCGTCCGCTGCCCGATGACCACCAGGAGGTGCAAGACTACGCTCGCGCTGCGGGCTTCCGCCGGCTCTGCGCCGAACTCGGCGCGAATCCTGCCGTGATCGCGCACCGCTACGCGTTGTCGCTCGACATCGACACGCTGGTGCTCGGCGTGAAGAATCGCGCGGAGCTGGCCGAGTGCGTCGCGGCGGCCGAGGCGGGACCCTTGTCGGCTGAGTTGATGGACCGGATCGATGCGACCGTGACGAGCTGAGATTGCCACCGGGCGAGGCGGGTCCTACCCTGCCGTCACCACCCAAGCGAGAGGGAACGAGCAAGATGAAGGTTGGCGAGGCAGTTGCCGAAATCATGAAGCGCGAGGGGATCGAGATCCTCTGCGGCTATCCCGTCAACCATCTGCTGGAATACGCGGCCGCTGCCGACATCCGGCCGATCATCGTGCGCCAGGAACGCATCGGCCTGCATATGGCCGACGCGATCTCGCGCGTCACCTCCGGCCGCAAGATCGGCGCGTTCTGCATGCAGCACGGTCCGGGCAGCGAGAACGCCTATGGCGGCGTCGCGCAGTCCTACAGCGAGTCGGTGCCGCTGCTGGTGATCCCGCAGGGCTATCCGCGACGCATCGCCGGCATCGATCCGAACTACAGCGCCTCGCGCGAGATGCGCCATGTGGCGAAGATCTCCGAGCATCTCATCGTGCCCGGCGAAATCGCGAATGCCATGCGCCGCGCGTTCAGCAACCTGCGCAACGGCCGCAGCGGGCCGGCGATTGTGGAAATCCCGACCGATCTTTGGAACGAGGACATCGGGACCCTCGACTATACGCCGGTCAGCCGCGCGAAATCGGGGCCCGATCCGGCGGATGTGCGCAAGGCGGCCGCAGCCATCCTCGCGGCCAAGCGGCCGGTGATCTATGCCGGCACCGGTGTCCATTGGGCCGAGGCCTGGCCGCAACTGCGCAAGTTTGCGGAACTGCTGGGAGCGCCGGTCACCACCAGCCTTGGCGGCAAGAGCTCGTTCCCAGAGAACCATCCGCTGTCACTCGGCTCGGGCGGCAATGCGGTGCCGAAGACGGTGCACCACTTCGTCGAGAAGTCGGATCTGGTCATCGGCATCGGCTGCTCGTTCACCGAGACGAATTTCGGCATCAAGTTCCCCAAGGGGAAGACGTTCATCCATGCGACGCTCGATCCCAATCACCTGAACAAGGACGTGGTGAGCGCGATCGGACTGGTCGGCGATGCCGGCCTGACATTGGATGCGCTGATCGGCGAGCTGTCGCAGTCCATCAAGTCCAACCGCGACCCGAAGGACGTGGTGGCGGAGATCACCTCGGTGCGCGAGGAGTGGATGGCGCAGTGGAAGCCGCTACTCAACTCGAACGAAGCGCCGATCAGCCCGTACCGCGTGATCTGGGAGCTGATGGGCGCGACCGATCCGAAGAACACCATTATAACCCACGATGCGGGCAGCCCGCGCGATCAGATCTCGCCGTTCTGGGTCTCCACCGAACCGATGTCCTACATCGGCTGGGGCAAGACGACGCAGCTCGGCATGGGTCTTGGTCTCGCGATGGGTGCCAAACTGGTGCATCCGAACAAGACCTGCATCAACTTTTGGGGCGATGCGGCGATCGGCTTCACCGGCATGGATTTCGAGACCGCGGTGCGCGAGCGCATCCCCATCCTGTCCTGCCTGATGAACAACTTCTCTATGGCGATCGAGCTGAAGGTCATGCCGGTGTCCACCGAGAAGTATCGCTCCACCGACATCTCCGGCAACTACGCCGACATGGCGAAGGCGTTCGGCGGCTACGGCGAGCGGGTGACCGATCCGGCGCAGATCAAGGCGGCGATCCAGCGCGGCATCGAGCAGACGCAGGCGGGCAAACCGGCACTGCTGGAGTTCATCACCGCGAAGGAGACGCGGGTTTCCAAGTTCTGACGCGGGCGTGGTGGGCATATGCCCGCCACTCGTTCCCGTCGTGACCGGCGAAGGCAAAGCACGGAGCCGATCTTCGTGCCTTTGCCCCGTCGTGGCAAAGCTTCAAGGGGCAATGGATGAAGATCGAACGCGTCGAAACGCTCCAGGCCGATGCCGGCTGGCGCATGTTCTCGTTCCTCAAGATTGCCACGGACGATGGAATCATCGGCTGGTCCGAGTTCAATGAGAGCTTCGGCTCGGTTGGCCTGTCGGATGTGATCCGCGGCCTCTCGCCGATGCTGATCGGCCGCGACCCGCGCCGCTACGAACAGATCACGCAGCACCTGCACGTGCTCACCCGCCAGTCGCGTGGTGGCATCAATCAGCAGGCGATCGCGGCGATCGAGAACGCGCTGCTCGATGTGACCGGCAAGGCCTATGGCGTACCGGTCTGTGCCCTGTTCGGTGGGCCGATCCGCGATCGCATCCCCGTCTACTGGTCGCATTTCGGGACTTACCGCGTGCGCAGCGCCACGCTGATGGGCGTTCCGGAGCTCAATAGCTACAACGACCTCGCGCACCATGCCGAGGAGGTGAAGCGGGCAGGCTTCCGCGCGCTGAAGACCAATATCCTGCCGGCCGAGGGCGGCAGGCTCGCCTCCTACGTGCCAGGTTTCGGGCGCACGCCGGGCTGGCCGGAGCTTAACTGGGACAACCGGCTGCTGCTCGGGCTGAGCGATCAGCTTGGTGCCATTCGTGCTGCCGTCGGACCGGAAATGGGAATCCATCTAGATATCAACTTCAACTTCAAGACCGAGGGCTTCAAGCGCATCGCAGAGACGGTGGCCCCGTTCAACCTGACCTGGCTGGAGATCGACACGCACGACGCGCCGGCGCTGGCGGAGATCAAGCGTGGCGCGCCGTGCCCGATCGCGTCGTGCGAGACGCTGCACGGCCGCCGCGAGTTCAAGCCGTTCTTTGACAACTACGCGACCGACGTGGCGATCGTCGATGTGATCTGGAACGGGCTGAACGAGTCGCTGAAGATCGCCTCGATGGCCGACGTTTACGAGATCAACGTGGCGGCGCACAACTTCTACGGCCATCTGTGCAGCGCAATCAGCGCGACGTTCAGCGCGATCGTGCCGAATTTCCGCGTCATGGAGATCGACATCGACAGCGCGCCCTGGCGCGACGAGTTCTATGTCACGGTGCCGACCATCGAGAACGGCGCATTCGTCTTGCCGAAAGGTCCCGGCTGGGGCATCGACGTGAATGAGAAGGCGGTGCGCGCGCGTCCGCCGAAGCACTAGGAGGAGACGAGACTTGGCCAAGTACAAAATCGCAACGCCCGCAGGCGCAAGCTTCACCGTCGCCGGCGGCGGCTACGACCTGGAGATGGAACCGCTCGAGGGCATCGACGCCGAGATCGTCGAAGGACCCGCCGACGAGGACGGGTTCATCAGGTTCGCGCAGGATGCCGATGCCGTTTACGCCAAGGGTATCCGCTTCACCAAGAAGATCATCGATGGGCTGCCGGAGCGGTGCCGCGGCATCATCCTGGGCTCCGTCGGCGTGGACAGCGTCGACGTGAAGGCCGCCACCGAGCGCGGCATCCCGGTGACCAACTGTCCCGATACGTTCATCGAGGAAGTCGCCGACCACGCGATGATGCTGCTGCTATCCGCCTTCCGGCGCACCATCGAGCAGGATCGCATGGTCCGCGAAGGCAAGTGGCGCGAAGGCCGTCCCGCGCTGCTGCAGATCCCGCGCCTGATGGGCCAGACGCTCGGGCTGGTCGCGTTCGGCCACGTCGCCCGCGCGGTCGCCAAGCGCGCCAAGCCGTTCGGCCTGCGCGTCATCGCCTATGACCCGTTCATCGAGGAGCTGGTCATGGTCGAGCATGGCGTGGTGCCGTGCACGCTGGAAGAGGTGCTGTCGCAGTCGGACTTCGTCTCCATGCATGCGCCGGCGCGGCCCGAGGTGGAAGGCATGCTGGGGGAAAAGCACTTCCGGCTGATGAAGAAGACGGCCATCTTCATCAACACCGGCCGTGGCCCAACGGTGCAGGAAGCCGCGCTGATCAAGGCGCTCGAGGAAAAATGGATCGCCTATGCCGGCCTTGATGTGCTGGAGATGGAGCCACCCGGCGACAACAACCCGCTGCTGAAGATGGACAACGTGATCCTGAGCGCCCACACGGCGTCCGCTTCCGCCCGTTTCGATCCAGCGCGCAAGCGGCATGTCGGACGCGAGCTGGCATTGGTGCTGGAGGGTAAGTGGCCGATGAGCTGCGTCAATCCGGCGGTGCTGCAGAACACCAAGCTGCGTCGCTGGCAGCCGGTGTCGATGGAGCGCGGCCCCAATAGCTGACCGGAGCTACGCGGTCTCGCCGAGCCCTCGCAGATAGTCGGCAACCGGCGAGGCCGCCGGACCGCCGGCCTCGGCGTGGCTGAGCAAGGCGATCCCGTGCGGCCCGCGCCACCGCGGCGCTGCGGGGAGCGCCTGGATCGTCGCCCTCACAATCTCAAGATGGCCGAGCATGGCGGCGGCAAAGATATCCATCCGCGCGCCGTGCTCGAGCAGCAGCAGAGCGATGTCTTTCCGCCCCATGTGCGCCGCGGCTCCCAGTCCGGTTTCCCAGTCGCCGCCGCCCCAATCCCATGCGGCATTGACGACGGTCGCGTGCCGGCCCAGCAGATCGCGAACCCTGTCGAGGTTGCTGTGGGCATCGTTGACGAAGTCATGGACCAGGTCCGGATCCAGGCGTGATCTGTTCTGCATTTTGCCGCTCCTCTCGCCGGGATGGTGCGGCCTGCACCGCGGGCGATCAAGCTGCCGCCGCGGCCTCGCTCGCCGCAATCCGCGCCATTGCCCGATCGATCCGCCGCAGCATTGCCGCGTCCTGCCGGAAGGCCAGAGCGAGCTGGCCATCTTGCGATCGCACGACGCGGGCCGACACGCATCCGTCCGCGCCTGGCAGGTCCAGTTGCACCTCGGTCCCGATGTCGGCCGTCCAGTCGCTGCGCAGCGCGATCCCGCCGCGCGCGATGTCTTCTATGACGACTGGCATTTCTGTTCGCCTAGGTGGCCGCAACACAGCCGGGGCGCCGTGGCCCGCCACGCGCTCATAGTGCCGGCGATCCGCCTCCTCCGTGGTGGCCATCGCGGCCAGGAACTGTGTCACCTCATCGTGCATTGTATCGGCATCACGCCCGACGTCGACGGCACCCTTAAGCACCTTGGCGCTCGCTGCGTCGGTTTGCTCCGAGATCGACGCGACCTCCTGCATAGCCCGCGTGGCGTCCTGCGTCGCAGCCGAAACCGTCTGCACGCTGGCGGCGATTTCGCGCGTCGCAGCGGCCTGCTGCTCGACAGCGGCGGCAATTGCGGTCGCCACCTGGTCCACCTCGCCGATCGCCGCGCTCACTTCGCGCACCGCGGTCACCGCCTCGCTGGTGGAGGCGCGTATTGCGGTGATCTGCATGGCGATCTCGTCGGTCGCCTTTGCGGTCTGCGTCGCAAGCGCCTTCACCTCGCCGGCCACCACGGCGAAGCCTTTGCCGGCTTCGCCGGCGCGCGCTGCCTCGATCGTGGCGTTCAGCGCGAGCAGATTGGTGCGGCTGGCGATATCCGTGATCAGCTTGACCACGTCACCGACCCGATCCGCCGCCGCCGCCATGCCGCCGACCTTCGTGTCAGTGGCATTGGCCCGCTCCACGGCCGCGCTCGCCGCCTGGTTGGCACGCCCCACCTGCTGGCTGATCTCGTTGATACTGGAAGACATCTGCTCCGCGGCGGCGGATACGGCACCGAGGTTGGTTGTCGACGTCGTCGCACCATCGGCTGCGCGCGCGGCGCTGTCGCGCGTGCGATGCGCAGCGTCCGACATCCCCTCCGCGGTCAGGCGCATGGCTTGCGCGGAACGCCCGAGGCTCGCCATCACGCCGGCCGCCGAAGTGCCGAAGTCCTGCGTATGCCGATCCATCGCAGCCTGGCGACTTGCCTTAAGCGCATGCTCCTTGTCCGCCGCTGCCTGCAGGCTGCGCGCCTCCAGAGCATTCTGCTTGAACACCACCAGGGCCTGCGCCATCTGGCCCACTTCGTCCTTGCGGTCGGTGGCCGCGATCTCCGTCGCCATATCGCCGCCCGCCAGCCGACGCATCGCTCCGGTCATCTGCCTTAGCGGAACGGAAATACCTCGGATAAGCGACCAGCCAATTCCCGCGCAAAGCGCCGCCATCATCGCGAGGACAGCGAGTATCCAAAAATGCGCGGCGGCTCCAAGCGCGCTGTTTTGATCAACGGCCTCGTTCGCCTGCCGGTTGTTCAGCGCGATGTCAGCCTGCAGCGCGTCCTGGAATTTGTTGAACAGTGCACGCATTTCACCCCGGTAGGCGACTACTGCATCACGCACGTCATCGGCCTTGAGGAACGCGACAAACCGCGTATCGAGACTCAGATAGTCGGCCCACGCCTGCTTCAGCCGGTCCGCCAACTGACGCTCCTCGTCACCGGATACAAGAGGCCAGTAGGCTTCGAAGGCCTTGGCCCCCTCCTCTTGGACGCGGCGCATGCCGACCTCTTCGGCTCCTCGCGCCGCGGCATCAGGAGCGAGTCCCGCCGTGGCCTCAAGCTGGCGAAAACGCATGGTGTGATAAGCGATCTCTCCCAATATGCGCGTGCTGGGAAGGTAGTCGTGCCTTATTTGTGCTGACGCCTCATTGACCGCGTCGAGACGTTGCGTGGCAAACAGGCCGAGAGCAATCGTACAACCGAGTACCAAAGCGAATGCCCCGATGATCTTCGCTCTGATGCTGACACTGGCGAGCATACGAACACCTATCTGAAGCGCTGAAGTGGAAGATCGTGGCGTGGATAAAATCTGAGGTTGCCCCGGTTCGTGGCGAGCGGCACATTTGTGTTCAAGGGTTCCACGAAACCGTGCAACTTCAGCCGCCGCAAAAGAGGGCTCCAAGTGTTCTATCCACTAGGCTCATGCACCAGGTGAGTCCCCGGCACGTTCAGGCCGCCGACTTGGATGCGCCGACACGGTCTATTTGGTCCGACGTAGCATCGACATACTCGGAGCGCCGACGATCCTCGTCGTCGGTCTTCGCCATCGCCGCGAGGAACTCCATTACCTCGCCGCGCATCGTCTCGGCGTCTCGACCGACATCGGCCGCACCCGAAAGCACCTTGGCGCTGGACGCGTCGGTCAATTCGGAGATTGACGACACCTCCTGCATCGCTCGCGTGGCGTCCTGCGTCGCCGTCGTCACCGTCTGCACGCTCGCGGCGATCTCGCGCGTTGCCGCTGCCTGCTCTTCGACCGCGGCGGCGATCGCCGTCGCGACCTCGTTCACCTCGCCGATCGCCGTGGTGACGTCGCGTACCGCCGCCACGGCCTGGCCCGTCGCGGTCCGGATTGCGCCGATCTGCGCCCCGATCTCGTCGGTCGCCTTCGCGGTCTGGGTCGCCAGCGCCTTCACCTCGCCGGCGACCACCGCGAAGCCCTTCCCCGCCTCGCCGGCGCGCGCCGCCTCGATCGTCGCATTGAGAGCCAACAGATTGGTGCGGTTCGCGATGTCGGTGATCAGCTTCACCACATCGCCCACCCGATCCGCCGCAGCCGCCATGCCACCGACCTTGGTATCGGTGACGCTGGCACGTTCCGCCGCTGCACTGGCAGCCTGCGTTGCACGCCCCACCTGCTGGCTGATCTCATTGATGCTGGACGACATCTCCTCCGCCGCAGCGGCGACGGCGCCGAGATTGGTCGCCGACGTAGTGGCGCCTTCCGCGGCGCGTGCCGCACTGTCGCGTGTGCGGTGCGCCGCTTCCGACATTTCCGCGGCCGTGCTCCGCATCGCCTCGGCGGAGCGGCCGAGGCTCGCCATCACGCCTGCGGCGGAGGTGCCGAAGGTCCTGCGTGTAGCGGTCCATCGCCGCCTGCCGACGGGCCTTCAACGCGTGGTCCTCATCCGCGGCCGCCTGTAGCCTGCGCGTCTCCTCGGCGTTCGACTTGAACACCACCATTGCCTGCGCCATCGCCCCGACTTCGTCCTTGCGATCGGTCGCCGGGATGTCGACCGCCAGATCGCCGGCGGCGAGTTGCCGCATCGCGCTCGTCATTCTCCCGACCGAGCGCGAGATGAGACGACCAAAAAATATAGAGGCGGCGACCGACAACAGGACCGCAAGCGAGGCGCTGACCCCGATGGTGACGAGTCGTGAACGCCCGAGTGCTGCCATCCGCTCGTCCAGAGCGGACTCTAATTCGATTGCCGCAGCGGTCAGTGTCGAAACGTCCTGCTGCGCCGCCACAAACTTCCGCTCCGCGTCGTTCATGGACATTGTCGCGGTAAAGGCATCGTCCTCGACGAAAGAGGCCGCCTGGCCCGCGGCTTCGCCGTACATGCCAACCGCCTTTGCTGCCTTGGCTTGCAGTTCGTTCTCGATCGGCAGGTTCGACAGCTGCAATGTGGCCAATCCTCTTTTGGCCCGATCTATGGCCTGCAACGCTTCGCGCGTGGCCGCCTGCACCAGGCGCGACTCGACATTCTGCGCCTTCAGGTTGATTGCGCGATACATCGCGGCGTGGCCACGTGCCAAATCGATCCAGGAATCCCGTGCCCGGCTCATCACCTCGACAGCAGCGCTTTGCTGCGTGTCATCGGCGTGGATACCGGCGATGCTTGCGATCCCGAGCGCAGCCGTGCCGATCACCGCAAGTACACAAATCAGTGTTGGGATCAGCAACCTCGTCGTAATCGAGGAATCGCGAAGCAACTTTGCGGTCATCTGGATCAGCCTCGTATGGCGCCGAATGATGCGGGCACCGACATCATTTGTACGCGCCAACCACCACGGCGTACTCCCCAACGCGGACGATATACGCGACCTTTGGCTCGACCGCCTTCGTCAGCGGGTTCTGCCACTTGAAGTTGATCCAGCCGATGTCTTTCACGGCGAGCGCATCCTGGGTGATTGGCTTGCCATCCACGTCTTTGAATTCCAGAAGCGACTTGCCGATCAGACCCGGATTGGTCCCATGCGCGAGCATGACGCCAGTGTCATCTAAAACGTAGACGTACAGATCGCGATCGTGCCACGGCCCGTCCTTGGCATCGAACTCGGGAAACGCCTTGTCCGGCCCAACGACCTTCAGATACTCCGCAGCCTTAATGGCCATTGCCTTGGCTTCGTCGGGTGTCGCTTCGCCGACGGCATAGACGGCCGTTGCAGAAAACAGCGCGGCGGCGAACAGCAGCGACGACAGAATCGGTTTCATCATGGCACCTCTGGTTATTGCGTGACGCACCACCACAACAGAACGCGGTTAAGGTTCGCTTGACGGCCGGGCAAAATCCGCCTTGCGCTCACGCTGCCGCCCGGATCATCCCTTGCGTGCCAACCCGATCGAGCGCCGCATCGATCCGGCGCAGCATCGCGGCCTCCTGCCGGAACGCCAGCGTCAACAATCCGCCCTCGTTGCGTACCACGCGCGCTGCGACTGTCTCACCAGTACCGGGCAGGTCCACGCGCACCTCGGTGCCAGCCTGCGCGACCCACTCGGTATGTAGCGCCACCCCTCCGCGCGAGAAATCCGCTATTGTCGCCCGGATTTCCTCGTTCCCCGGCAGGTGCAGCATCGCCGTCGCACCATCCCCTTCGATACGCTCGTAACGTCGGCGATCGTCTTCATCGGTCTTGGCGACCGCCTGCAGGAACAGCGTCAGCTCGGAGCGGAGCACACCGGCGGTCCGCCCCACCTCGTCGGCGTTGTGCAGCACACTCTGGCTCGACGCCTCGGCAGTTTCCGACACCACCGAGACGTTTTGCATCGCCCGCGATGCATCCTGCGTTGCGGCCGTCACGGTCTGCACGCTCGCGGCGATCTCGCGCGTCGTGGCCGACTGTTCCTCGACCGCTGCGGCAATCGCTGCTGCCACCGCGCTCACCTGGCCGATCGACGTGCTGACCTCGCGCACGGCGCTGACCGCCTCATCGGTGGCGCCGCGAATAGCGCCGATCTGCGTGGCGATCTCTTCCGTCGCCTTCGCGGTCTGTGCGGCCAGCGCCTTCACCTCTCCGGCGACGACCGCGAAGCCCTTACCTGCCTCACCCGCGCGGGCTGCCTCGATCGTTGCGTTCAGCGCCAGCAGATTGGTTTGCCCGGCAATATCGGAGATCAGCCGCACCACGTCACCGACACGTTCGGCGGCGACCGCCATGCCGCCTACCTTGGCATCGGTCACCGAGGCGCGGTCCACCGCCTCCTGCGCCGCATGCGTCGCGCGTGCCACCTGCGCGCTGATTTCGTGGATCGACGCCGACATCTCCTCCGCCGCGGCCGCGACGGAACCCAGGTTCTGCGCCGATGTCGCGGCGTTCTCCGCAGTCTCTGCCGCGGTATCGCGCGTGTCATGCGCTGCCTTGCTCATCTCGTCGGCCGTCTTGCGCATGGCGTCGGCGGCGCTCGCCAGCGTCGTCATCACGCCTGAGGCCGACGTGCCAAAATCCTGTGTGCACTGATCCATCGCGGCCTGGCGACGATCCTTCGCGGCACGCACGCTTTCCGCCTCACCCTGAAGCCTGCGCGCCTCCTGTGCGTTTTGCCGGAACACCAGCATCGCCTGCGCCATTCCGCCGACTTCATCGCTACGATCGACTGCGGGGATCTCGACCTCGAGTTCGCCCGCCGCCAGGCGCCGCATCGCGGCCGTGATGCGCAGCACGGGACGGGAAATGCCACCCCCGATCAGCCAGGCCGCGACCAGCCCGAGCGCCAGGCCACCCGCCGCCAATGCGAGCAGCAGCGTCTTGGTGGTCCCGATCGCGCCGAGCGCCGCGACTTCGATCGACTGCTCATCGGCGATGCCGGATTCATTCACCGCCGCCGTATCCGCGGCCAGCGTCTCGGCATCGCGGCTCATGCTGCCGTTGACGTGCTTGTCCAGTTCTGCATTCAACCGGATTACGTCGCGATAAGCCGATGCGTACGCGCTCACGTGCTGCCGCACCGTGTCGAACAACGCTCTGTCGGCCGAGCCCGCACTCGCCGTATCCAACAGGCCGATGAGCCGTGTCAGATCGGCTTCCGCCTGCTCCGCCTTCTTCGCGGCGGTATCATCACGCCGCCGTCCGATCACCTTGTTGGCGTTCAGCCGCAGCAGCATCAACGCCTGTTGGCCCTGGTTCGCGAGGGCGATCAGGTCCGCGTTGCCGGTCCGCCTCGCCGTGGCGATCAGTATGTCAAAGTCGCTCCGGGCAGCGGTGCCGACGGGGTCCAAGGTATCGCGCACGAGCCTGTCTTCGTCGCGCTTCAACACGAACGCCGCGTCGATTCCCTTGCGGTATTCGGCGAAGCGCGCCGCTATTTCCCGGATGCGCCTTTGGGGTTCCGGATTCATGATCGTTGCCATGCCCTTGTCGATCTCGGCCTTTACCCGATCGGCCAACGTCGCGGCCGCTGTGGCGTCGTCGGGCGTACCGACGAAGGCGAACTCGCGTACATGGCGGCGCAGTTCCGAGAAGTCACGGTCGATGTCGCGGCTGATCGCCACCACGGCGACGCGCTGCGTGTAATCGCGGAATGAAGCCTCGACGCCGAGAAATCGCCAATAGCCGATGCCGGCGACACACAACAGGATGATCAGCACGCAACCGAATCCGGCGAGCATCTTGGTCTTGATAGGAAAAGCTGCGATCCAACGGGCGATGTGGTGCATCTGCTTCCTCGGGCAATGCGCGCCGGCACGGCAGCAGGCCAGCGGATGACCCACAAGATTGTCCGGCGCGATGAAGAATTCACTAAAAGCCTGCCGCGAATTGACGAGTTGCAGCGGCGGGAAGGACCTTAACTTTTGATCAACACCGGCAAAGCAGGATGCCATCCACGCGAGAAGGTCGTGGAAGGAGGGCCGCCGGATGGCTTCATCTAATGGCCTGCCACGGGTATCCCCGCAGGCGCTGGCAGCCGCAACCGGCAACGTACTCACGGTAGGACCGGGGCAGCAGTACGCCACGATCCAGGCGGCGGTTGCCGCCGCCAGCGCTGGCGACACCATCGACGTCCAGGCCGGCGTCTATACAAATGATTTCATTTCCATCTTCAAGGACCTTACGCTGCAAGCGGTCGGTGGCATCGTCCGCCTAGTTGCGACGGTGAGTCCGCCGAACGGCAAGGCGATCATCGACGAGGGTGACGCCGGTATCGCGGTCACGATCAACGGTTTCGACGTCAGCGGTGCCGCCGTGGCCGACAAAAACGGCGCCGCTGTTCGCTATGAAGGCGGCAGCCTCACGCTGAACAACGACTATTTCCACAACAACCAGGATGGGCTGCTGGGAGCCGCCGATCCGGGCGGCTCGATCACCATCAACGACTCCGAATTTGCCTTCAACGGGACGGGCGATGGCTTCACGCACAACCTCTACGTCGGCGACATCGCCAGCTTGACCATCACCGACAGCTATTTTCACGACGCGGCGGAAGGGCACGAGATCAAGAGCCGCGCGGAAGACACCATCATCACCGACAGCCGCATCTTCGACAACGCCGGGACGGCGAGCTACAGCATCGACCTGCCAAACGGCGGCAACGCGACGATCCAGGGCAATGTCATCGAGCAGGGGCCGAACACCCACAATCCCAATATCATTGCCTACGGCGAGGAGGGCAGTCTGCATGTCGGCACCTCGGTGCTCATCGCCGGCAACACCATCGTCAATGATCTGGCATCGGACACGGCGCGGGCTATACTGAACGGTGGCACGACCGCGTTATCCTTCCAGAACAACCAGGTCTGGGGACTCACTGCCGCGCAACTGTCGAACGGGCCGCTCATTGAGTCGGGCACGACATTCCTGGCAACCCGTCCGGCGCTCGATGCCACGCCTCTTTGTTTTCTCGAAGGAACGAAGATCGAGACGGCGACGGGCTACGCAAGAGTAGAGCAGCTCGCGGTCGGCGACATGCTGCGGACGGTCGGCGGCGGAATGCAGAGGATCGTCTGGATCGGCACCGGACGCGTCCTTGCAGTGCGCGGCCGACGGAACGCGGCCACGCCGGTCATCGTGCGCAAGGGGGCGCTGGCGGACAACGTGCCGCACCATGACCTGCGCGTCACGAAAGGGCATGCCTTCTACGTCGATGACGTGTTGATCCCGGTCGAGTTCCTGGTCAATCACCGATCGATCATGTGGGACGACCACGCCCAGGAAGTGGCGCTCTACCATATCGAGCTCGCGACTCACGACGTGATGTTCGCCAACGGCGCGCCGGCCGAGAGCTATCGCGATGATGGCAATCGCTGGCTGTTTGGCAATGCAAACACCGGCTGGGGTCTGCCGCCGAAACGACCGTATGCTCCCGTGCTGACGGGAGGCCCTATCGTGGATGCGGTCTGGCGGCGGCTGCTCGAACGGGCGGGTCCCCGCCCCAGCGTGCCGCTGACGGATGATCCGGATCTGCATATCCTGGTAGACGGCAGACGGATTGACGCGGATCGACGCAGCAACCTGCGGTACGAGTTTCGCCTTGCTGCCAGGCCAACCGCGGTGCGCATCGTGTCGCGTGCCGGCGCGCCCCAGGAACTGGGTCTGTCACGCGATCCTCGGCCACTCGGTGTGGCGCTGCGGCAGATCGTGGTTACGCAAGGTAGACGGACACAGATTGTCGGCGCCGAAGACAAGCGGTTGACGAAAGGGTTTTACGAATTCGAGGTGGACAACGGCATCCGCTGGACCGATGGCGACGCGCACGTGCCCGGCGGGTTGTTCGAAGGCTTCATTGGTCGCATGGAATTGGCACTGCACCTTGGGTGCAGGACAACTTACGCGGCGGGCCATCCGGTAAGTCGGGCCGCATAGCGCTCGTTGCGTCAGGCAGGCCGTGCACCGGCTGCCATGTGCACGCATTTTCGCATGACCGAAGGCAGTGCCTCATGCACTAGGGCTGAAACCGGTCGGGCAAAGCCCGGTGCATCTATCCGCGCGACGCGCGCCGCGAACAGATCGATGGTCAGCTCGAAATGTGTGAAGCCATGGCGCACCTGCCCAGCCGGATGCCAGCCGGCTGGCATCGGCGCGAGTGGTAGCGCCTCCGCCGCTGTCCACGGCGCCAGGCGCCAATCGGTGCCCGGCAGTTCCGTCATGCCACCGAGCAGCCCCTCCGGCGGGCGCCGCCGCAACAGCACGTTGCCTTCGGCGTCTGTGAGCCAGAAATGCACGCCATGCCGCAACGGCGGCACACGCTTCGCGGACCTGCGCGGCAACTCGGCGGCAATGCCGGCGCGACGGCCCGCACACGCCGTCATCCACGGGCACAGCCCGCAGGCAGGTGCTGCGGGCGTGCACACTGTCGCGCCAAGATCGAACAACGCTTGGGCGAAATCCGACGGACGTGCCTGCGCCGCCGGATCGTCGCCGAGTCGGGCCGCGAGGCTGTGCAAACTCGGCTTGGCCGCCGGCAGCTCCTCTCCGACCGCGAACAGCCGCGCTACCACGCGCTCGACATTGCCGTCGACCGGCACGGCAGGCACGCCGAAGGCGATGGCACCGATCGCGGCGGCGGTATATCCGCCTATCCCCGGCAGTGCGCGCAGCCCTGCCAGATCGCGCGGAAACCCGCCGGCCATTACCACCGCGCGGGCACAGGCATGCAGGTTGCGAGCGCGAGCGTAATAGCCGAGCCCTGCCCAGGCGGCGAGCACGTCCTCCAGGGGCGCAGCTGCCAGCGCCTGCATGGTAGGGAACCGGATTAAGAACCTTTCATAGTACGGGATCGTTGCCGCAACGGTGGTCTGTTGCAGCATGATTTCGCTGAGCCAGACATGGTAAGGATCGGCGGTCTCACCGGGGCCGGCGCGCCAGGGCAGATCCCGGCGGTGACGGTCGTACCAGGTGAGCAGGGCGATGGCAGGAAAGGACACGGGTGGCGGTATGGACAGCGACGAACGCCACGTCTATGGCCCGCGGCCGGTCGGCGCGTTGATGCCGCGCCTGACGCGGGTCGCGTTCCGCCGCCGCGCGCCCGCGACCGCGCAGGTGCTGGCCGACTGGTCCGCCATCGTGGGTCCGGCGATCGCTGCGGTGACCACGCCACGGCGGCTGGCCGCCGGCACGCTCACCATCGCCTGCGCCGGGCCGATCGCCATGGAGCTGCAGCATCTTGCCGCCGAGGTGATCGCACGGATCAACGCGCACCTCGGCAGCCAGGTGGTGTCCGCGCTGCGCTTCGTGCAGACGCCAGAGCTGTTGGCGCCGCTGCCCGCGTTGCCTCGCCCACCCGATCCGGCGAGGCTCGCGGCAATCGACGCTGCCCTGGGCGGGCTGCCCGAAGGCGAGTTGCGCGGAGCGCTGGCCTCACTGGGCCGCGCGATGCTCACATTCCCCAACCCCTCGAGGTCCTCATGACGTTGACCCGCCGTTCCACCTTGACCGTTGCCGGGGGCGCCGCCGCTGTCGGCGTGGCCGGCTATCTCGGCTTGCGCCGGTTCGCCCCGGCGCCGACGCCTTATGCACTGGCGCAGCCGTCGGGGCAGACGGCGGCTGCACCGGCAGGCGACCAGCGCAAATCGGAGCGGTCGCTCGGCGACCCCGCGGCCAAGGTGACGGTCCACGAGTTCTTCTCATTGACCTGCACCCACTGCGCCGCCTTCGCCCGCGGCACGATGCCCGAAGTGGAAAAGGACCTGATCGCGTCGGGCAAGGTGCGGTTCGTCTACCACGACTTCCCGCTGGATCAGGTGGCGCTGACCGCCGCGATGGTGGCGCGCAGTCTGCCGCCGGCGCAGTACTATCCGTTCGTCAGCGCCTTGTTCGCCAACCTCGACCGCTGGGCCTTCGCCCGCGGTGTCAACACCACCGAGGAGATCTGGAAGCTGGCGGCGCTGGCCGGCATGAGCCGCGCGACCTTCGACCAGGCGATCGCGGATACTGACCTGAGGAGCTGGATCCTGCAGCAGCAGCAGGCCGACCAGGATCGCTGGAAGATCGACTCGACTCCGAGTTTCGTGATCAATGGCCAGAAGACCGCCGGCGAGATGAATTACGACGCGTTTCGTAAGCTGCTGCCGGGAGTGTAGCGGAACAGCTTGCCCGCCCCCTGGCTTCGCTACTAGATTTAGGGGTGCAAATGGCAATTCTCCGCCGGACCCTACTATCCATAGCTCTGGCGCCTCCGGCCTTCGCAGCGCCGGAGGATTCTGTTAGGGGCGAGCGCAGTATGGGCAGCCCGAAGGCGCGGGTGACCTCGATCGAGTATTTCTCGCTCACCTGCCCGCATTGCGCCGCCTTCGCCCTCGGTGCGCTGCCGGAACTCAAGGCTAAGTGGATCGCACCGGGAAAGCTGCGCTGGGTGTACTACGACTTCCCCACCGACATCGCGGCGTTGCAGGCCGCCATGGTAGCGCGTTACCTGCCGCCTGAACGCTACGAGCGGTTTATCGATACGTTGTTCGCCGCCCAGGATCACTGGGTGTTCGGCGCCGGTAGTGTGCCCGATGTACTCTGGCCGCTGGCGAGCGACGCCGGCATGGACCGTGCGACGTTCGACCGGGCGCTCGCCGACACCGGGCTACAGGACTGGATTGTCGGACGTGCGAGAGACGCCGAGTCGCGCTGGCACGTGGATGCCACCCCCAGTTTCGTGATCAACGGAAAGCTCTATACGGGGGCCATGTCCGCCGGTGAATTTGCTATAATTCTCGGCCGTTAGCGGAGGATCCACATTGTCCGTGCAGTTTCGCCGCCTGCGCATCGCCGGGTTCAAGAGCTTCGCCGAACCGGTCAGCGTCGAGATTCACGCGGGCCTTACCGGCATCGTCGGCCCGAACGGTTGCGGCAAGTCCAACGTGGTCGAGGCGTTGCGCTGGGCGATGGGCGAGCAGAGCACCCGCTCGATGCGCGCCGGCGAGATGGACGATGTGATCTTCGCCGGCACGGCCGGCCGGCCATCACGGAACCTCGCTGAGGTGACGCTCACCCTGGACGACACTGCCGACGCAGTGCCGCCGCCTTTCAACGAGCAGGCGGAACTGGAGATCATCCGCCGAATCCAACGCGGTTCCGGCAGCGAGTACCGGGTGAACGGCAAGGAGGTGCGGGCCCGCGACGTGCAGACGCTCTTCGCCGACCTTGCGACCGGCGCGCATGCATCGGGCATGGTGAGCCAGGGGCGGGTGGGCGCCCTGGTCACCGCGCGGCCGGAAGACCGCCGTGCCGTGCTGGAGGAGGCGGCCGGCATCACCGGACTGCACGCTCGCCGCCACGAGGCGGAGCTGAAGCTGCGCGCTGCCGAGGCGAACCTGGCGCGGGCGGACGACCTGCGAGGGCAGCTCGAGGTGCAGCTCGGTGCACTGAAGCGGCAGGCGCGGCAGGCGAGCCGCTACCGCAACATCTCGGGTGCGATTCGCCAGGCAGAGACGGAGCTGTTGGCGATCCAGCGGGCCTGTGCGGCGGTCGTTCGGGCGGAAGCGGAGGCGGCGCTGCACTCAGCGCGCATGGCCGTGGCTGCCGCGACAGAGGCCGCAACCCAGGCCACGACCCGAGCGTCCGAGGCGGCTGCGGCAATGCCGCCGCTCCGCGCCGCCGAGTCGGACGCCCGCACCGCGCTCGAGCGGCATCGCGTGGCGCAGGAACAGATCGCGGCCGAGGAGGAGCGCGCCCGCGCAGCGCTGGCCGATGCGACCAGGCGGCTGGGCCAGTTGGGACAGGACCTCGGCCACGCGGAGCAGCTTAGGAACGACTCGGAGGTGGCCGAAGCGCGGCTGGCCGCCGAAGATGCTGCTTTGGCCGAGGCCGATTCGGGGCACTCGGCGCGCGCAGATGCGGCGGAGCAGGCGATCGCGGGTGCGGCGGAAGCGGTCCACCTCGCCGAGGTGGAGGCCAACCGTGCGACCGAAGAGGCGGCGGAAGCGAATGCGCGCGCCCAGGCGGTGGCGCGGCAGTTGGCGGAGGCCGAACTACGTTGCCGCAGGCTGGACCAGCAGTCTGATGAGGTCCGCGCAGAGCGCGACAGGATCGGGACCCAGGCGGTCGATCCCGCGGCACTCAGTGCTGCCTGCGCCGAGCAGGCCGCCACCGAAGACGCCTTGGCGTCGGCGAACCGTTCCCTGGCGGCCGCCGAGGAGGCCCGCGCGATCACGGGTCCGGCTCTTGCCGCGGCGCGCGAGCAGCAGGCGGCAGCAGACTCTGCGCTGGCCGGGCTGGCCGCCGAGGCCAACGCCCTCGCTGACGTGCTGGCAGTGAAGGATGGCGAGCGCTGGCCACCGATGGTCGATGCTCTGACCGTCCCTCCTGGGCTGGAGACCGCGCTGGGGGCGGCGTTGGGCGAGGAATTGACCTCTGCCGCCGACGGAGGCGCGGCGCGGCATTGGCGGGAGCTGCCGCCGTTCGACCCCGCTCCCAAATTGCCAGGCGGCGTGATGCCCCTGGCAGCGCTGGTGCTCGCACCGCCGGCGCTGGCTCGTGTGCTGTCGCAAACCGGGCTGGTGGACGGAGAGGCGATCGGCGAGGCAATGCAGGCGGGCCTCGCGCCCGGCCAGGTTCTGGTATCGCGCGACGGCGCTGTCTGGCGCTGGGATGGCTACACAATCCGCGCAGGCACGCCGACTGCGGCAGCCGTACGGCTGCAGCAGCGCAACCGCCTGTCGCTGCTGCACCGCGACCTCACCGCGGCCCGCGACGAGGCTGCTGCTTTGCATCATTCGTGCGCCGCCGCGGCCGAGGCCGATCAGGCCGCAGTGGCGGCTGAGCAGCAGGCGCGCGCCGGCCGGGGACAAGCCGAACACGACCTGGAGCGGGCGCGTGCGGCCTGCCAGCAACTCCGGGCACAGGCTGCGGAGGTCGCCGCACGGCTTGCCGCCACCGACACGCGCATCGGGCACCTGACTGTCGAGTGCGAGGATGCAAACGCCGCTCTCGCACAGGCACGCGACGCGCGCAGCGCGCTACCCGATCTGGACGCGCTGCGCGCAGCGGTGGAGGCCGCCCGCGCCGCGCTGGCAGTGGCCCGGGCGGCTGATGCGGTGACGCGGGGCGAACGGGAGATGCTGGCTCGCGAACATGCCGTGCGCACCGCGCGGCGCTCCGCGATCGGCGCAGAACGCGCCGCTTGGGCACAGCGCGCCGTGGATGCCGGGCGCAGAGTGGCGGACCTGGCCGAGCGCCGGGGCACCGCCGAAGCGGAGCATGCGCTCCTGCGAGCCGCACCCGGGCAGATTGCGGCACGGCGTGCCGAGGCACTTGACGCGCTGGAAAGGGCGGAGGCGGCGCATCGAGCCGCGGCTGACGACCTCGCCACGGCCAATCAACGATCCGCCGACGCGGATCGCGCTGCGCGGGTCGCCGAGACCTCGCTGGGCGCCGCGCGAGAGGATGCCGTGCGGGCGGAGGGCATGACGGCGCAGGCCGAGCATGCCTGGACCGCGGTGCAGGAGCGGATCGCCGAACGCCTGGGACCAAATCCGGCGATGCCCGACCCGCCGGCGGAGCTTTCGCCGGAAACGGAGGAAAAGGCTCGCCGCCGCCTCGAGCGTCTCCTGAAAGAACGCGAGGAGATGGGGCCGGTGAACCTGCGCGCAGACGTGGAGGCGGATGCGGTCGAGAAGCAGATCGCTGGCATCGCCTCCGAACGCCAGGAACTGACCACGGCGATCGCCAAGCTGCGCGGCTCGATCGGCCACCTGAACCGCGAAGGCCGCGAGCGACTCGGCACGGTGTTCGAGCAGATCGACCGCAACTTCCAGGCACTGTTCACCCGGATGTTTGGCGGCGGCAAGGCGCATCTCGCGCTTGTCGGGTCCGACGATCCGCTGGAGGCGGGGCTGGAAATCTACGTGCAGCCGCCTGGAAAGAAGCTGGGGACGCTGTCGCTGCTGTCGGGTGGTGAGCAGGCGCTGACCGCACTGTCGCTGATCTTCGCGGTGTTCCGCTGCAATCCGGCGCCGGTGTGTGTGCTGGACGAAGTGGACGCGCCGCTGGACGATGCGAATGTCGAACGGTTCTGCACGCTGCTGGAGGACATGGCGCGGGAGACCGAGACGCGGTTCCTGGTGGTGACGCACCATCCTCTGACCATGGCGCGGATGGACCGTCTGTATGGTGTGACGATGCAGGAGCGCGGCGTGTCGCGGCTGCTGTCGGTGGATCTGCAACGGGCGGCGGAGCTTGCCGAGCCGCCGCGGCTGGCAGCGGAATAAGGCGGGAGGACAATCTCCGTTGTACTCTGCCCAACTCATGGACGACGCAACCCGGCTTCGCGCATCAGCGGGATGACTTCTCGGCCGAAGAATTCAAGATCGGGCAGATAGTCGAAGAAATTCACCTGCACGCCGTCGCAGCCAGCCGCCTGCAACCTGATGAACCATTCCACGATCTGTGTCGGCGTGCCGACCAAGTGGACGTTGCCACCGATCACCCACTGAGACCGGCTGTGGCCACGCCACGACGCGGTGTCACTGCTTTGGAAGGTTCGCACGAAATTGTCGGCGGCGACCGTGTCTTCGTTCTCGAGAATGGCAGCGTAGGCCGCCCGCGCCTCCCTCTCGGTGGGACGACAGATCACGTGAGGATTGATGATCGTCCTGACCTCGCGCCGGTATTGGCGGGCGATGCCCTTGATACGCGCGTTGTGGGCGGGAAGGGCCTCGCAAGCCTGTGCCGGATCGGCGCCGGCCGGGCTGGTAATGAAAATAAGGTCGGAGTGCTTCGCCGCGTACTCGAGACCGGCAACGGATGATGCGGCGTTGACCAAGAACGGGCGCCGCTGTCCCGGCTTCGGCGCCAGGAAGGCACGCTCGGTCTTCCAGAATTGTCCGTCGAAGCTGAGCTCTTCGTCTGCCGTCCAAAGCCACTCCATGATGGTGGTGAACTCATCTGCCATCACATAGCGGCGGTCGTGCTCGATCGGCTCGAGCCCGAACATGCGGTACTCGCTCGGCTTGTAGCCGGTGACCACATTGATACCCCAGCGTCCACCGCTGATGTGGTCCATGGCGGCGCCGAACTTCGCGAGGTGCAGAGGATGCCACGCGTAAAGGACGTGGACGGTGTTGATCAGCACGATCGACCTGGTCAGCGACGCGAGGGCGGCATTGGCGATGATCGGGTCCACCTCATGCTCGCGAAATCGCATTTCGCCGCCATAGCCGCCTTTGCCGAGCCATTGCGCGAGTCCGAACGCCAGGTCGAAGCCGAACTGTTCCGCCAGCGTCGTGCAGCGGGCAATGTAGTCGAACGTCCATGACGTGGAACGCGGTGCATTCGACGGGCTCCATGCACCCTCCTGCATGGGCAAGAACAGGCCCAGCAGGAGCTTGTGGTCGGCGAGCCGGCTGAGCGGCGACGGGACCGGTGGCACGCCCTGTGCCAACGCATCGGCGAGGGTTTGTTGACTGGCCATACGACGCTCCTGCGCTGCTGGAGACGACCTTGTCTCTGCTGATGCCCTCGTGTCCGGGCCCTTGCGCACTGGGCGCCGGCGGGCGAAGCGCGTAAGCCTGCGATGGTCGTATGGAGTACGCAACCGTGTCGCACACCCGAATCTTGCCCTGCTTCGCGATGCTGGCCGGCGTGACGTTGACGACCGCGGCCCCGGCGCAACAGACGGCGCCTCCCCCGGTTGTGCAGCCCGGTAACCCACCGGCTACGGAACCCGTCGCCCCGCCAGTTGTTCGGGCAGAGCAGGTAGCGCCGGTGGAACTGACCGGGCTGATGGGCCACCCCGTGGTCGGCGCCGGTGGAGCCGAGTTGGGGCGCATCGTCGATCTGCTGGCGGATGGTCAGGGGAAGGTGCGCGCGGTGGTGGTGGATGTCGGCGGTTTCATGGGCGTGGGTAACCGGAAGGTCGCCGTGGCCTGGTCGGCGCTTCGATTCGCGCCTGGCGACAAGGGACCGGTCATGTCGATCGTTATTCCACCAGACCGGATCAAGAGCTGGGCAGACTATATCGTCGGCCGCCCCGTGGCGATATTGGGCGCCCCCGACGATGTCGAATAAACTCCCCTATGGCATCGCACCGCGCGTCGCGTGGACTGGACTGGCTATTCTTCTTCGTCGCGGATCTTCAGACGGGGTTTGGGCCGTTCATCGCGGTCTATCTGACCGCCCACGGCTGGACGCAGGCTGATCTGGGGATTGCGCTCGGCGTCGGATCGGCGTCGGCGATGCTCGCGCAGGTGCCGGCTGGGGCGCTGGTGGACGTGCTGCGCAGCAAGGCCTCGGCATCAGCGATCGCGCTGGTCGGGATCTGCGCGAGTGCGGGGTTGATGGCATGGTCATCGGCGTTCTGGTGGGTACTGTTGGCCCAGGCGATGCACGGCTTCGCCAGCTGCATGCTCGGCCCGGCGCTCGCCGCGCTGACGCTGGCCCTGGTCAGCCGAGCAGCGGTGGCAGAGCGGCTTGGGCGCAATGCGCGGTTCTCGGCGATCGGCACGGCGGTTGGCGCCATGCTTATGGGGGCGTGTGGGACCTGGGTGTCGACCCAGGCGGTGTTCTGGTTGGCAGCGCTGCTGTGCGTGCCGGCGGTGCTCTCGCTGTTGTCGCTGGCGAGACACATCACGATGCCCACAGCGACGGAGGTTCCGGGATCGATGGTCGTCCGCGAGGCGATCCGTGGCGTGCTGCTGGAGCGGCGGTTGGCCACGTATCTCGGGTGCACCCTGCTGTTCCATCTGGCCAACGCGGCAATGCTGCCGCTGGCGGGTGTGGAGATCACCAAAAGAGCAAATACCGAAGCCAGCCTTATCATCGCCGCATGCATTTTGGTGCCGCAGTTCATAGTCGCGCTGGTTTCGCCGCTGGCGGGGCGGTCGGCGCAGCGATGGGGCAGGCGTTGGGTGCTCCTCGTGGGGTTCAGCGCGTTGCCGCTGCGGGCGGGGCTGCTGGCGATGGTTGCGGATCCGCTGTGGATTATTCCTGTGCAGGCACTGGACGGACTGAGCGGTGCGGCCTTCGGGGTAATCACGCCGCTCGTGGTGGCCGACATTTCCGGGCGCGGCGGTCGGTTCAGTCTGCGCATAGGTATATTGGGATTGGCGATCGCGGCTGCAGCGACGGTGAGCAATACGGTGGCGGGGGCCGTTGCCAGCAACCTGGGGACACCGACTGCGTTCATCGCACTGGCGTTCGCCGGCATGTGCGCCGTGACGATGGTGGGGTTCGCTATGCCGGAGACCCGGCCCGTGATTCGGAGCACAGGCGAGGCCGGCGATGCCAGAGCGGCTTGAAGTGGGCCTGGAGCACGACGCCGACCTCGCAGCCAATGCGGCAGGCGCGGGTCACTGCGACAACTCCCCGGCGCGTGTCACCGCTGGGCATGGCCGTCATTGTAATTGGTCGACGGCGGATAGACGTATCCGGGTGGTGCGGATGCTGGATAACGTTGCCACGACTGCCCGTCGCCAGCCGGCCCGGCCGCGGGACTGCTCATCGCCACGTTAATGGCCTGCATGGCTCTCGTGGGGTTGCCTTGGTCGAGCGAGCGGATCGCATCGCCGATTCGGGTTGCTGCCACGTTGCCACCCTGGGCTGTCGGTTGATCTGGGGCAACCGGCTGCAACACCATCTGTGTCTGTAGGCGCACTAGCAGGTTCCGTGCTTCCTCGGTCCGACCGTACGCCAGCAGTTGCCGCGCGGTCATCAGGTTCGCCGCTGGCGATGGCATCGGGGTGAGGTGGCCCGGTTTTATGGGACAGTTTGGCGGCTTTGCTAAGCTTGGTTCTGGTTCACGTCAGGCCGCCAATCTCGTTTCGTCGTCCGCTCTGGTGCCGATTGCGCCATACGCCTCGTCCGGTG
>JANWJK010000208.1 GCA_025452005.1 Acetobacteraceae bacterium
ACGCCACGGTGCAGAAGTACGGCAAGCTCGACATCCTGGTGAACAACGCCGGCATCAGCGGCAGCGCGGTGTCCGACATGTTGGACACCGATGCGTGGGACAGGCTGATGGCGGTGAATTCACGCGGCGTGTTCCTTGGCACCAAGCATGCCGTGCAGGCGATGAAGCAGGCCGGCGGCGGATCGATCGTCAATCTGTCGTCGATCTCGGGTAACACCGGCCAGACCATGACGCACATGGGCTACAATGCGTCGAAAGGGGCGGTACGCACGCTGACGAAATCCACCGCGGTGCAGTTCGGCCGCGACGGCATCCGTGCCAATTCGGTGCATCCCGGGATCATGCCGCCGATGCGGACCTCCGGTGCGACGGCAGATCCCGAGGTGCGGGCGAAGATGCTGGCCGGCGTGCCGTTGCGCCGCGCGGGCGAGGTGGATGAGGTGGCGAACGCCGTGCTGTTCCTTGCCTCGGACGAGGCGTCGTACATCACGGGAGCGGAACTTTATGTCGATGGCGGCTATCTTGCCACCTAGGCGGAGGATCGTGCGATGACGCTCAGCAGGCAGCAGCTTCAGCAGTTCGACAGGGAGGGTTACCTGTTCCTGCCGGATCTGTTCTCGGCCGAGGAGATGGCGGTGCTGCGTGTCGAGGCGGAGGCAATCTTCCGCACCGATCGCAAGGAGATCTGGCGCGAGAAGTCGGGTTCGCCGCGCACCGCCTTTGCCGCGCACACCTACAACGAGGCGTTCCGCCTGCTGGGCGCGCATCCGCGAATGATCCGGCCGGTGGAGCAGGTGTTCGGCGAGCCGCTCTACATGCATCAGTTCAAGATCAACGCGAAGTCCGCATTCGATGGCGAGGTGTGGCAGTGGCACCAGGACTACGGCACCTGGTCGCGCGACGACGGCATGCCGGAGCCGCGCGCGATGAACATTGCGGTGTTCGTCGATGAGGTTCTGCCGATCAACGGCCCGTTGATGCTGGTGCCGCGCAGCCAAAAGGAGGGCGTGCTCCAGGCGGGGCACGATCTCTCCACGACGTCGTATCCGCTGTGGACGCTGGACAACGCGACGGTGGAGCGTCTGGTGCGACAGGGCGGCATCGTGACGCCCACCGGCAAGCCCGGCGCGTTGCTGATGTTCCACGGCAACCTGGTGCACGGCTCCGCGGGCAACATCACGCCCTATCCGCGCAAGATCGTGTATCTGACGCTGAACGCGGTCTCCAACTACATCCGTACGCCGACGCGTCCGGACTGGATCGCGCATCGCGACTTCCGCCCGATCGAGCCGGTCGCGGACGATGCGCTGTTGCGATATGCGCGAAGCTGTGCGGCCGCGGCCGAATGAGTCGTGCCGTTACTGCGAAGAGCGCGCAGCAATCGCAGTGACCGCCTCGCGTACCAGCGGATCGAGTTGCACCTCATCGAGGTGCGCGAGGATGCCGCTTCGCATGCGCGGATCCCAAAACTTGTCCAGATGATCGGCGATCGCGGCCACCGCCTGATCGTGTTTCTGATGGGCGAAGAACTTGCCGATCTGGTTGGCCATGTAGGCCAGCTTCTCAGGCGACATGTTGCACCTGCTGCGACGCGATGCGCTCGGGATGGGTGAAGACTTCGAAGCCGTCGGCACGGGCGATGCCGACAAGTGTGATACCGGCCTGCTCGGCGATCCGTACGGCGAGCGCGGTCGGCGCTGACACCGCGACGACGATAGGTGCGCCGAGCATCGCTGCCTTCTGCACCATCTCGACCGAGATGCGGCTCGACAGCAGCAGCAGTCCTTCCGCCGCCGGAACGCCATCGCGCGCCAGTGCACCCACCAGCTTGTCGAGCGCATTGTGCCGGCCCACGTCCTCGCGCAGTGCGACAAGTCCGCGCTGCGGATGCCAGAAGGCCGCGGCATGCACGGCGTGGGTCTGCTGATTGAGCTTTTGTGCAGCGGGAAGCGCCGCCATCGCGGTGTGGATCGCAACAGTGTCGAAGCGCGCGGCGGAAGCGATGTGCGGCGGCGTGCGCACCGCATCGGCCAGGCTTTCCAGTCCGCATAGGCCGCAACCGCTCGGGCCGGCAAGGCGACGCTGGCGTTGCGTCATCTGATCGGCAAGTTCCGGCGCAAGCCACATGCGAAGCTCGATGCCGGCATCGGTGGGAACGATGTCGAGTTCCTCGATCGCCGCGGCGTCTCGCACGATACCTTCGGTAAGACTGAAGCCCACGGCAAAGTCTTCCAGGTCCGCCGGCGTCGCCAACATCACCGCATAGGCGCTGCGGTTATAGGTGAGGGCGATCGGCACCTCTTCCGGGATGGCACGCGCGCCGCGTGTCCCTTCGTCACCGCGCCAGGCGGTGCGCACAACGCTACGGACTGGCTCAGGCAGCGTCACTTCGCCGGCACAGCCTCGATGCGACGGCTGCGCTGGGTCAGTTCGCGATACTCCTCCTGCCATTCGCTCGGACCATTCGATGGCGACACCTGCACAGCGGTCACCTTGTATTCCGGGCAGTTGGTCGCCCAATCGGAATAGTCACTGGTGACAACGTTCGCCTGCGTCGCCGGATGATGGAACGTCGTATATACGACGCCCGGCGCCACGCGATCGGTGATCCGCGCGCGCAGCGTCGTCTCGCCGGACCGGCTCGCCAGCCGCACCAGGTCGCCGTCGCGCACGCCGCGCTCCTCGGCGTCGTGCGGATGGATCTCCAGCACGTCCTCATGATGCCACACGACATTCTCGGTACGCCGCGTCTGCGCGCCCACATTGTACTGCGACAGGATCCGCCCCGTGGTCAGCAGCAGCGGGAAGCGCGGTCCGACCTTTTCGTCGGTCGGCACGTATTCGGTGATGACGAAATTACCCGTGCCGCGCACGAAGCCGTTCATGTGCATGATCGGCGTGCCTTCCGGTGCGGTGTCGTTGCACGGCCACTGCACGGAACCCTGCGCCAGCTTCTCGTAGGTGACTCCGGCGAAGGTCGGCGTGGTGCGGGCGATTTCGTCCATGATTTGCGACGGATGCGTGTAGTTCCATTCCAGCCCCATCGCGCGGGCGATCTCCTGCGTCACTTCCCAATCAGCCAGGCTGGCGCGCGGCGCCATCACTTTGCGCACCAGGTTGATGCGGCGTTCGGCGTTGATGAACGTGCCGTCCTTCTCCAGGAACGTCGAACCGGGCAGGAAGACATGCGCGTAATTCGCCGTCTCGTTCAGGAACAGGTCGTGCACCACCACGCACTCCATCGCCGCGAGACCGGCGGTGATGTGCTTCGTGTCGGGGTCCGACTGTACGATGTCCTCGCCCTGGATGTAGACGCCGCGGAACGAGCCATCCAGCGCGGCGTCGATCATGTTGGGAATCCGCAGCCCCGGCTCGGCATCCAGCGTGACGCCCCACTCGCCCTCATAGATCGCGCGCACGGCGGAATCCGAGATGTGGCGATAGCCGGGAAGCTCGTGCGGGAACGAGCCCATATCGCAGCTTCCCTGCACGTTGTTCTGCCCGCGCAGCGGATTCACCCCGACGCCGCGACGACCGATGTTTCCGGTCGCCATCGCGAGATTCGCCAGCGCCATCACCGCGGTGCTGCCCTGGCTGTGTTCGGTCACGCCGAGGCCATAGTAGATCGCACCGTTGCGCGCGCCGGCATAGAGCCGTGCCGCCGCACGGATCGTCTCCGCCGGAACCCCGCTGACCTTCGCCACTTCCTCGGGGCTGTTGCGCGGCTCGGCCACGAAAGCCGCCCAATCGGCGAACGCCTCGGCATCGCAACGTTCACGCACGAAGGCTGCGTCCACCAGGCCTTCGGTGACGATGACATGCGCCAGCGAGGTCAGCACCGCGACGTTGGTGCCGGGGCGCAGTGGCAGGTGGTGGCTCGCTTCGACATGCGGCATGCGCACCAGGTCGATGCGGCGCGGATCGATGACGATCAGCTTGGCGCCCTGGCGCAGCCGCTTCTTCATGCGCGAGGCGAACACTGGATGCCCATCGGTCGGGTTGGCGCCGACCACCATCATCACGTCGGCCTGCTCGACAGAATCGAAGTCCTGCGTGCCGGCCGATGTACCGAACGTGGTCCTCAATCCGTACCCGGTCGGCGAATGGCAGACCCGGGCGCAGGTATCGGTGTTGTTGTTGCCGAACACCTGACGCGCCAGCTTCTGCACCAGATAGGTTTCTTCGTCGGTGCAGCGCGACGATGTGATCACGCCGATCGAATTTTTGCCCGCCGTGGCCTGGATGCGCTTGAACTCGGAGGCGACGCGGCCGATCGCCTCTTCCCACGAAACCTCGCGCCAGGGATCGGTGATCTTTTCGCGCATCATCGGCTTCAGGATGCGGTCCTGGTGGTTGGCATAACCCCAGGCGAAGCGTCCCTTCACACAGGAATGGCCATGGTTCGCCTTGCCGTCCTTCCACGGCACCATACGCACCACCGTGTCGCCCTGCATCTCCGCCTTGAAGTTGCAGCCGACGCCGCAATAGGCGCAGGTGGTGATGACAGAATGCTCGGGTTGGCCCAGTTCTATCACCGTCTTCTCGAGCAGCGATCCCGTCGGACAGGCCTGCACGCAGGCGCCGCAGGAGACGCATTCGCTGGTCAGGAACTGCTCGCCAGCCCCGGCGGCGACCTTCGATGCGAAACCCCGACCCTCGATGGTCAGGGCGAACGTGTTCTGGGTTTCCTCGCAGGCACGCACGCAGCGCGAACACACGATGCACCGCGCCGGATCGAACTGGAAGTAGGGGTTGGATACGTCGATCTCGGAATGCAGGTGATTGACGCCGTCCTGGCCGTAGCGCACCTCACGCACGCCGATCAGCCCGGCCATCTCCTGGAATTCGCTGTTGCCGGCGACCGGCGAGGTGAAGCCGTCGATCGGATGGTCGGTCAGGTACAGCTCCATCACACCGCGGCGCACGCGACGCACGCGCTCGCCGGTGGTGGAGACCTTCATTCCCGGCGCGACCGGCGTGGTGCAGGACGCGGGCGTTCCGGCCCTGCCTTCGATCTCGCACAGGCACACGCGGCACGAACCGAACGCTTCCAGGGAGTCGGTGGCGCAGAGTTTCGGAATGCGGATGTCCGCTTCCATCGCGGCGCGCATGATCGATGTGCCGGCGGGGACAGTGACCTCCTGGCCGTCGATCGTCAGCGTGACCTGCTCGGCCGCCGAACTTTCCGGCGTGCCGTAGTCGGTTTCCTGAATCAGGGGCATGGGGGCCTCATAATCTGACAGGGGGATACGTCATTCCGCGGCCTCACGATGTGCCGGGCGGAAATCCTCGGGGAAATGTTCCAGCGCGCTCATCACCGGGTACGGGATGAACCCGCCCAGCGCGCACAGCGAGCCGAACTTCATCGTGTGACAAAGGTCGCGCAGCAGATCGAGGTTCGCCTCGGGCCGCTGGCCTGCGACGATGCGATCGATCACCTCCATGCCGCGCACCGAGCCGATGCGGCACGGCGTGCACTTGCCGCACGATTCTTCGGCGCAGAACTCCATGGCGAAGCGCGCCTGTTTCGCGAGGTCCACAGTGTCGTCGAACACCACGATCCCGCCATGGCCGATCAGCCCGTCGCGCGCGGCGAACGCCTCGTAGTCGAACGGCGTGTCGAACAGCGCCGGCGGAAAATAGGCGCCGAGTGGTCCGCCGACCTGCACCGCGCGCACCGGCCGGCCGGACAGCGTACCGCCGCCTATGTCGTTCACCAGTTCGCCGAGCGTCACACCGAAGCCGCACTCGAACAGGCCGCCGTGCCTGATGTTGCCGGCGAGCTGGATCGGCATTGTCCCACGCGAGCGGCCCGTACCGATCACGCGATAGAACTCCGCGCCCTTGTCCAGAATGATCGGCACGCTGGCCAGCGACACGACGTTGTTGATCACCGTGGGCATGCCGAACAGGCCCTTGTGCGCCGGCAGTGGCGGCTTGGCGCGCACCTGGCCGCGCTTGCCCTCCAGGCTGTCGAGCAGCGAGGTTTCCTCGCCGCAGACATAGGCGCCGGCGCCGACACGCTGCTCGATGTCGAAGTGCGCACCCAGCAGGCCGTCGCGTCGTGCGACATCGAGTGCCGCATTGAACGTGGCGATCGCGTGCGGGTACTCCGAGCGCGTATAGACATAACCCTTGGTCGCGCCCACCGCGAAGCCGGCGATCGCCATGCCCTCGATCAGCACGAACGGATCGCCCTCCATCAGCATGCGGTCGGCGAACGTACCGGAATCGCCCTCATCCGCATTGCAGACGATGAACTTGCGCTCGCCATTGGCGTCGGCGGCAGTCTTCCACTTGATGCCGGTCGGGAACCCGGCGCCGCCACGGCCGCGCAGACCCGACTGCGTCACCAGTTCGATTGTCGCGGCCGGGCCGATCTCGCGCGCGCGGGCGATGCCCCGGAGCTCACCATTTGCCCGGTAGTCATCCAGCGACAGCGGATCGACGATACCGCACCGCGCAAAGGTCAACCGCGTCTGTTTCGCGAGGAATGGCAGCTCCTCCGGCCGTCCCAGGCGCAGGGGATGCGATCCGCCCACCAGCATATCCGCGGCGAGCAGCCCGGATATGTCGGCCACCGTCACCGGGCCATAGGCGATGCGGCCCTCGGCGGTGGCTACCTCGACCATCGGCTCCAGCCAGAACAGGCCGCGCGAGCCGGTTCGCACGACCTCGACATCGCCCGCCTGGCGCAACAGCCCGGCCACCGCATCGGCACCCAGCGCCAGTGCCGCGGCATCGCGTGGGACATAGACACGCACCGTCATCGTGCGCGCTCCAGCGCCGCATCGATCCGCGCGTTGTCCAGCCGGCCAAGCGGTGTGCCGTCCAGCATCGCCGACGGGCCGATTGCGCAAAGGCCGAGACAGAACACCGGCGCCAGGGTGACGGCGCCATCGGCCGTGGTGTCATGCCAGTCGACGCCCAGCCGCGCTCGCACGTGCGCCGCCAGCGAATCGGCGCCGAGAGACTGGCACGCCTCGGCCCGGCAGAGGTGCAGGACGTGGCGGCCCGGCGGTGTGCGGCGGAAGTCGTGATAGAAACTGACCACGCCGTGCACTTCGGCACGGGTCAGGTTCAGCGCCTCGGCGACCATCGGGACAGAATCGGCGTGGATATAGCCGAACGCGTCCTGGAGCGCGTGCAGGATCGGCAGCGTCGCACCTTCCCGGCCACTCTCTTTCGCAATGATCTCGGCCCCGCGCTCGCGGGTCCATGGCTCGAACCCGGCCACTCCGCTCTCTCCTGGATTGGATCCCCAACCACCCTTAGATGAGGGCCTTGGCCGGCGAATTGCAAGCCGGCGAGCCTGCGTGCCTTGCGGCGGTGCTACCCGGCCTCGAATATCGCGAACGCCTTCGGCGCGGCGTAGATGTAGGTCTCGGCCAGGTCCGTCCACACCGGCCGCCGGCTGAATTCCGCCATCGCGCCGGCCAGGCACACCCAGTTGAGCAGCTCCTGCTGTCCGGCATCCTCCAATCCCGCGGTCGTGAGCGCCTGCCAGCGATCCAGTTGGCCATCGCGCATCTCCTCGTACCGCGCGCGATCCGACGGCAGATCCGGATAGAGATAGTGGTTCTTCGCCGTCAGGAACGAATGCGACCAGCTCGACGAGGCGACCACCGCCACGCGCCATGGGGACGCCTTCAGCGCGCGGGCGGTGGCAGCGCCCAGCGCATAGCAGCGCGCCGGCGAGGGACCAGGAGGATCCGGCTCGTCGGAGCCGGTACCATCGATACGCGCAAAGGCGCCCCGCTTGGATATCGTGGATGATCCGTAACAGTTGACGTGCAATGGCACAATCGGCCAGGGCAGGCCGCGCCGGTCGTAATCCAGCAGCAACATGGCGTTGATGAAGGCGTGCGGCAGGCCCGCCTCATGGCGCATGCTGTAGGCGTAGCTGACGTCGAACCCTTGCTCGACCAGCGAGGTCGCCAGGTGCCGGCCGCCGGCGCGATGCCCCTTTGTGTGGACCACCGTGTCGGCCGGTTCGCCCCAGGCGTTTGCCGCGCCGACCCGCTTGAAGGGACGGGATTCGATCGCGTCGAGCGCAAAGACGCAGAACTGCGCGACACCATCCTCGCGGAAGTTCTCGTACTGGTCGTCGCCCCAGATCAGAATGAAGTCCGGGTTGAACGAGTCCAATGCCGCGCGCACCGCGCGGAACCCATCGACTGCGCGCCGACGGTGCGCGGATGTGGCCTGACCGGCTTGGTGCCCGGCCCATTCGCGTTGCATCTGTGGCGGCCAACCGGCAGGGTCCCGTGCGGCCGGCGGCAGCCGCGGGCTGTTCAGCACACGCTCGAAGATGCCGGCCATCCGCTCGTCGGTGCCCACCAGCAGCGGCGAGTGCGTCACCCCCAACCCGAGAATCTCCGCCATTTGCCTGCCTCCCTTGTTGTCAGGCCGCCCGACGGCGTCAGGCGGCGATCGGAACGCGCGCGCCGGTCGCCGGCTGAGTGACACCGCCGCGCAGGGCGCCCGCCTCGGCGGTGCCCCACAGCGTCTCGAAGCCGCGCGGCAGACGGCGGCTGTTCGGCATCGACAACCAGAGACGGAACAGCAGGCGTTCCTGCTGGCTGGCGCTGTCATCCTCGTATGCGGTGCGGCCGTGGAAGATCACATGGTTGTTCAGCAACTGGATGTCGCCGGGGACGAACGGCGAGTAGAGGCACACCTCTTCCGCCACCTCTGCCAGCAGATCCAACGCCTCGTTCTGCGCGGCGGTGAGCCGTGGCACATCGGGGAACTCCTGCGCCTGCTCGACATAGGTGCGGGAATACTGGCAGGTCAGCTTGCCGTCCTGCACGCCGAACACCGGCAGCGCGAATGCGTGGGTGGGCAGCGCGCCGTCCTCGTCTGCCGGCCGGGCGCGCCAGTAGTCCTGGCACAGCAGCTCCAGCAGATCCGGTCGGCGGCGAAGGATCTCGTTGTAGATCGTCACGATGCTGGTGAGCTTGCTGATCCCGCCGGCCTTGGCATTGCGCACGCACAGCAGCGCGATGACGTCGCAGCGGTCGGTGTGCCAGCGCAGCGGACCTGTCGAGCGGGCCCGGGCGCGCGATGATACGACCTTGCCGGCTTCGATCGGCGCATAGCTCTCGTCGGCGCGCTTCGACTCGTCGCGCACCTCGCCCATGATCTCGCCGCGAGCATTCTGGTAGACGGCGGTGCCGAGATGGTGGCCGAGACCCCAGAAGATCTGCCGGACGTCGTCGTCGGAGTAGCGCTCGACCGGCAGGCCACGCAGGCGCACGGCACCAAAACCGTTCTCCAGTTCATCGCTGATCTGCGCCAGCAGCGTAGCGGTGGAGGCGAGCGGAAAGTCGTCGCGGACGAAGCCGCACAGCGGGAGGCGCGCCCGCTTCACTCCGGCCAGCGCAGCGTCGATTTCCTCGCGCTGCGTGTCGTCGAGGCTACAAATCCAGGCGCCTGACCGATCGAGTTCCTTGCCGTACCAGCCTGCCCGGCCCGACAACGGTTGTGCTTCGATCATGACGCGTCCTCCATCGATCGGCGGGAGCGTCGGGCGGGCGGTTCAGCGTGTCAATCGCGCGGTTTAGCCGCCGGTGACGCTCATATGCCGTGCCACCGCGGGCCGGTCGTGGCGGCGGTCGATGATGAAGTCGTGCCCCTTCGGCTTGCGGCTGATCGCCTCGCGAATCGCGTCGTCCAGTTCCGCGTCGGTCGCGCCGGCCCGCAGAACGCTGCGCAGATCGGCGTCATCGTCCTGCCCGAGGCACATATACAATGTCCCGGTGCAGGTCAGTCGCACGCGGTTGCAGCTCTCGCAGAAATTGTGCGTCATCGGCGTGATGAAGCCGATCCGCCGCCCGGTCTCCGCCACGTTGAAGTAGCGTGCCGGTCCGCCGGTGCGGTAGTCGGTGTCCTCCAGCGTCCAGCGCCGACGCAGACGCGAACGCACGATCGACAGCGGCAGATACTGCTCCGTCCGGTCGCCGCTGATATCGCCCATCGGCATGGTCTCGATCAGGCACAGATCGAACCCGTGATCGCCACACCAAGCGAGCATGCCGTCGAACTCGTCCTCGTTCACGCCCTTCATCGCGACGGCGTTGATCTTGATCGCCATCCCGGCAGCCTTGGCCGCGAAGATGCCGTCGAGCGTCGCGCCGATCTTGCCCCACCGCGTGATGCTGGCGAACTTTGTCGGGTCCAGCGTGTCGAGCGAGACGTTGATGCGGCGGACACCGGCCGCGTACAGCCCATCCGCCATCTTGGCGAGCTGCGTGCCGTTGGTGGTGACCACCAGCTCCTTGAGCCCGCCGTCGCCCAGCCGCGCGCCAAGGCTCTGGAACAGCCGCATCACGTCGCGCCGCACCAGCGGCTCGCCGCCGGTGATGCGGATCTTGTTGGTGCCCAGGCGGATGAAGGCCGCGCAGACCCGGTCCAGCTCCTCGAGCGTGAGCAGATCGCGCTTCGGCAGGAACGACATGTCCTCCGCCATGCAGTAGACGCAGCGGAGGTCGCAGCGGTCCGTGACCGACACGCGGAGATAGGTGATTGCCCGGCCGAACGGGTCGATCATCGGGGGCTGTGACTCCTTCTTTGCCATCCTGTGACTTGCGCCGTTCACATCCGGGGTTCAAGCCCCGACGGGCCTCGACACCACCATCAGATGGACCGTAATTTGCCTGTGAAAAGTCCGGTATGGCTCTGTCGCTCCCTGGGGAAGGGATCCGATGACCGACAAGAACGCAGCCCTGCATATGGCGGAACTGCTTTGCGCCCGGCTCTGCCACGATCTGAGCGGTCCCCTGGGCGCCCTGATCGGCGTCCTGGAGTTGGCGCGTGAGGAGCAACCGGACAGCGAGACGCTGGCTCTCGCCGAGGACACCGCGGTCGAGCTTGGCCAGCGCCTCAAGCTGTTGCGCGCCGCCTGGGGCCAGGACGGCGACGAGATGGACACGATCCGGTTGCACGGGTTCGCCGACTGCCTGTCGTCGAGCCGGCGCGTGCGGCTCGACCTGACAGGGTTGGTGCCTGGCTCGGCATTCCCGCCGCCCGCCGCCCGCGTCATCCTGAACCTTGTGCTATTGGCCGCCGAGAGCCTGCCTGGCGGCGGCACGGTGGCGCTGTCGGGCTCATCCGCGGACAGCATCCTGGTGACGATTGCCGGCCCGCGCGCCGCCTGGCCGGCCGGTTTCGCTACCTGGCTCCATGACGAGTCGGCGGCCTGGGAGGCGATGGTGGCCGATCCGCGGCGCCTCCAGGCGCCGCTCACGGCGCTGCTGGCCCGTGAGCGGCCTCAGGCTGTCGATGCTGATGCCGGCCGGGCCAGTGGGCGATGCCGAGGTCTCGCCGCCGCTGCTTCTGTCGCTCCACGGCGGATAGCGGAGCGGCAATTTACTGATTCTTCGTCAGCTTCTGACCAGGATGGCGCTCCGCCTGGCACCGCGCCGGGCTCGCGAGGGCTGCCATGGACGATCTGATCGCCGATTTCCTCACCGAAACCAACGAAAGCATCGCCGACCTCGACGTCGCCCTGGTGAAGCTGGAACGCACCCCGGATGACCAGGCAACGCTGTCCCTCATCTTCCGCCTGGTCCACACCATCAAGGGCACCTGCGGATTCCTTGGCCTGCCGCGCCTGGAGAAGGTGGCGCATGCCGCCGAGAACGTGCTGGGCAAGGTCCGCGACGGTGTGCTGACGGCCACGCCGGATACTGTCACGTTGGTGCTGACGGCGCTGGACAGGATCAAGGCGATCGTTGGGGGACTGGCGGCAAGCGGCAGCGAGCCGTCGGGTGACGATAGCGGACTGGTCGAGGCGCTGAACGCTGCCGCCGCCGGGCAGGCGCCGCCGAAGCCGGCCGCTCCCGCCGTCCAGGCCGTACCGGAACCCGAGGAGGAACCTCCCGCGCCGGCCGAGGAGGTTGCGCCGCCGGTGCCCGCGCCGACCCCTGCGCAGGCTGCGCCCGGGGCGCCGCAAGGCGAACCGGTCGCCACCAACCAGACCATTCGCGTGACCGTCGATGTGCTGGAAGACCTGATGACGCTGGTGAGCGAGCTGGTGCTGACACGCAACCAGCTTCTCCAACTCGCCCGCACACAGGAGAACAACGGCTTCACCGTGCCGTTGCAGCGCCTGTCGCACATCACCTCCGATTTGCAGGAGGGGGTGATGAAGACGCGCATGCAGCCGATCGGCAACGCATGGAACAAGCTGCCGCGGCTGGTACGCGATCTGTCGCGCGAAATGGACAAGAAGATCGAGCTGACCATGCTCGGTGCCGACACCGAGCTGGACCGCCAGGTGCTTGAGCTGATCAAGGACCCGCTGACGCACATGGTGCGCAACAGCGGCGATCACGGGCTGGAAAGCCCGGCCGAACGCCGCTCCGCCGGCAAGCCGGAGACCGGCCACATCACGCTGAACGCATACCACGAAGGTGGCCACATCATCATCGAGATCTCCGATGACGGTCGTGGCCTGCCGCTCGACAAGATCCGCGCCAAGATCCTGAAGCAAGGCCTGACCACCGAGGCCGAACTTGCCGGCATGAGCGAGACGCAGTTGCAGCGCTTCATCTTCCGCGCCGGTTTCTCGACCGCGACGGTGGTCACCGCCGTTTCCGGCCGCGGCGTCGGCATGGACGTTGTGAAGACCAACATCGAGAAGATCGGCGGCACGATCGACCTCAAGAGCGTGCCGGGCGCCGGTACCACCTTCACCATCAAGATCCCGCTCACGCTGGCGATCGTCTCCGCGCTGATCGTCGAGGCCGGCGGCGAGCGCTTTGCCATCCCGCAGATCAGCGTGGTCGAACTGGTCCGCGCACAGAAGGAGGCGGGGCACGGTCACAACGAGGCCGGCTCGGAGACCGTGATCGAGCGGATCAACGACACGCCGGTGCTGCGGCTGCGCGACCGGCTGTTGCCGCTGGTCAACCTCAACGACCTGCTGGCCCTTGGCGAGTCACGCAACGACGATACCGGCGCCTACATCGTCGTGGCCCAGGTAGGGGCGAACAGTCTCGGTATCATCGTCGATCGTGTGTTCGACACCGAAGAAATCGTGGTGAAGCCGGTGGCGCCGATCCTGCGCCACGTCACGATGTTCAGCGGCAACACGATCCTGGGCGACGGCTCGGTGATCATGATCCTCGATCCGAACGGCATAGCGCGTGGCACCGGTATCGGCGCCGGCGGTGATTCGAAGGCGATGTCGTCAAGCGCGATGGACGGGCTGCGCTCGACCGACCGCACGGCGATGCTGCTGTTCCGCGCCGGCAGCGAGCAAAAGCTCGCGGTGCCGCTGGGCCTGGTCGCACGCCTGGAAGACATTCCGCGCGACAAGATCGAAATCTCCTGCGGTGCGCCGGTGACGCAGTACCGCGGCAGGCTGATGCCGCTGGTGGCGCTGTCGGACCATCTGGACAGCGAAAAGCCGCGGCAGTCGGTGCTGGTGTTCAGCGACGGCGACCGCAGCATGGGCCTGATGGTCGATGAGATCGTCGATGTGGTCGAGGACCGGCTGAACATCGAACTGTCGGGCGCGCGACCGGGACTGCTGGGTTCGGCGGTGATCGCCGGCTTTGCCACCGACGTGATCGACACCGGCTACTGGCTGACCCAGGCCTCGCACGACTGGTTCCACGGAGCCGCGCGATCGGCCGACCATGAACAATCGCGCCGCGTTCTGGTGGTGGAGGACAGCGACTTCTTCCGCCAGTTGGTGACGCCCATCCTCGGCGCCGCCGGCTATCGCGTCACCGCGGCGCCGAGTGCGGCCGAGGCGTTGCGCCTGCGGGAAGCAGGAGCGGTGTTCGATGCGATCGTATCGGATATCGCGATGCCGGACATGGACGGGCTCGACTTCGCTCGTGCCGTGCGCGCCGGCGGGTCATGGGCGCGACTGCCGATGATTGCGTTGTCCGCGCGGGCCGACCCTGCCGACATCGAGGCGGGCCGCGATGCCGGCTTCACCGACTACGTCGCGAAGTTCCAGCGCGAGGCGCTGATCGCCAGCCTGCACCAGTGCCTGGCGGAGCCGGTCGCGGCGTAGCGGGTGCGTACGAACCGTCTCCCCCTCCCCTTGCGGGAGGGGGTTGGGGGAGGGGGCCGCACGATCTCCCCGACCCCTCCCCCAAGGGGAGGGGGAGTACTGTGCCAGGAGAAGATGCATGACCAGCGACGTTCTGGAACGCCCGGACGCAGCCGCCGATGAGGAGGAGCGCGTCTTCGTCACGTTGACCGTTGCGGATCAGCTCTGCGGGGTCCCCGTGCTCGCGGTGCGCGACATCCTCGGCGAACACGCAATCACGCGCATCCCGTTGGCACCGGCCGAGATCGCCGGCAGCCTCAACCTGCGCGGCCGCATCGTCACCGCGATCGACCTGAGGCAACGCCTGCACCTGCCGCCCGCGCCGGCCGACCAGGCGCGCATGTCCGTGGTCGCCGAGCAGGGCGGCGAACTTTACGCGCTGCTGGTCGATCAGGTGTCCGAGGTGATGAGCCTCAAGGCGAGCGCCTTCGAGCGCAATCCGCCGACCTTGCCGCCCGCCTGGGCGCAGTTCAGCACAGGCATCTACCGGCTGGAGGGGCGGCTGCTGGTGGTGCTCGACGTGGGCCGGCTGCTCGCGCTGAACGAGACCGCCTGAGGCCCGGCAGCATGGCGCACCTCTGCCTGGTGGTCGATGACAGCCGTGTCGTGCGCAAGATCGCGCGGCGCATCCTGGAGGCGCATGGCTTCGCCGTGACCGAGGCCGGTGATGGTCAGCAGGCGCTGGATGCGTGCCGCGCGCAGATGCCGGACTGCGTGCTGCTCGACTGGAACATGCCGGTGATGAACGGACTGGATTTCCTGAAGCGATTGCGCGCCGAGTACGGGCCCGAAAAGCCGCCCGTGGTGTTCTGCACCACCGAGACAGAAATGTCGGCGATCGAACTCGCGATCATGAACGGCGCGCAGGAATACATCATGAAGCCGTTCGACGAGGACATTCTTGTCGGCAAGTTCGAGCAGGTCGGGCTGTTGTGACGGCACCCGCACGCGCGTCAGTGCAGCCGGCGCCCGCCGTACGCGTCATGGTGTGCGACGATTCGGCGGTGATCCGCGGCGCAGTGGCGCGCATGCTCGATGCCGACCCCGAGGTCCGGGTCGTCGCACGCGTTGCCAACGGACAATTGGCACTCGACGAGCTCAGGCGCACGCCGGTCGACGTGCTGGTGCTCGACATCGAGATGCCGGTGATGGACGGCATGACCGCGCTGCCGCTGCTGCTGCGCACCGATTCCGGTCTGAAAATCATCATGGCCTCGACGCTGACCACCCGCGGCGCCGACATCGCGCTGCGTGCGCTGCGTCTTGGCGCGGCAGACTATGTGCCGAAGCCCTCGGCCGTGACCGGCGACGAGACGTTCCGGCGCGAGCTGGTGGAAAAGGTCAAAGGCCTCGGCCGCATGCGACGCCGCCTCGCTCAGCCGGTGCGCGAGACCGTTGCGCTGCGCCTGCGACCACCTGCGATCACGGCACCGAGGCTGCTCGCGGTCGGCAGCTCCACCGGCGGGCCGCAGGCGTTGTTCACGCTGGTGCAGGGGCTGGGCAGAACGCTCAACGTGCCGGTCGTTATGACGCAGCACATGCCGCCGACCTTCACCCCTATCCTCGCCGAGCATATCAGCAAGTTGGGCGCGCTGCCGTGCGCCGAAGCCAAGGAGGGAGAAACCTTGGCGCGATCCGCCGGAGAATTTCTGCCGCCCGTCGGTGGATCCGATGCTGCGCAGTGCCGCTGCCGCGTGCGATGGCCGCGTGCTGGTGGCGATGCTGACCGGTATGGGTCAGGACGGTCTTGCCGGCACGCGCCGCGTGATCGAGGCCGGCGGCAGTGCGGTGGCCCAGGACGAGGCAACCAGCGTGGTCTGGGGCATGCCGGGTGCGGTGGCGCAGGCGGGACTGTGCCATGCCGTGCTGCCGTTGCCGCGCATCGCGCCGAAGCTGCTCGAGATGCTGCGGATGCCACGCGCATGAGCCACGCGTTGTCATCCGCTGCATTCGAAACCTTCGCGACGCTGTTGAAAAGCCGTTCCGGGCTGGTGATCGGCCCCGACAAACTCTATTTGCTCGAGACGCGGCTCGCGTCGATCCTCAAGCGCGAGAGGCTGCGCGACCTGGCAGCGTTGGCCGAGCGGCTGCGCGCACCCGGCAACGAGACGCTGATCCGCCAGGTGGTCGAGGCGATGACCACCAATGAGAGCTTCTTCTTTCGTGACGACAAGCCGTTCCAGCATTTTCGCAATCAGGCGCTGCCGCGGATGCTCGCGTCGCGCCCCGCGGGTTCACCGCTGCGCGTGTGGTCGGCCGCTTCGTCTTCCGGTCAGGAGGCGTACTCGATCGCGATGATCGTGTCCGAGTGCCGTGCCACAATCGGCGGCCGGCGCATCGAGATCATCGGCACCGACCTTGCGCGTGACCAGGTAGAACGCGCGCGCCAGGGTCTCTACACGCAGTTCGAAGTGCAGCGCGGCCTGCCCGTGCAGATGCTGATGCGGTACTTCCAAAAGGAGGACAACTTCTGGCGGATCAGCGAGGCGATCCGCGCCATGGTGCAGTACCGCGAGTGGAACCTGCTCGCCGATCTTCGGCCGCTCGGGCAATTCGACGTGGTGTTCTGCCGGAATGTGCTGATTTACTTCGACCAGGCGACGAAGGCGAAGGTGCTGGACGCGGTGGCGAGGCAGATGCCCGCCGATGGACTGCTTTACCTCGGCGGGGCGGAGACGGTGCTGGGGATTTCCAGCCGCTTCGCGCCTCTGGCAATGGAGCGTGGGGTCTATGGCCTGGCGCCTGCGACCGCGGCCCGAGCGACTGGCTGAATTCCATTGTGGGCGTTTTAACCCGTCATTCAGCGGGATGGGCATAGCTGGTATCGCAGACTACCCGAGGATTGCCGCCGTGCGCCTGCTGAACCGCGTGCCGATCCGCTACAAGCTCTACGCCGTGGTAGCGCTTGCCGCGCTGGCACTCGCCGGCACGGTCGTGTTGTCCGCCGACATCCTTTACGGCCGCATGCTGAACGACCGGATCGACAAGATGCGAACCGCCGCCGAGATTGCGGTGGGTTACGCGCAATCTCTGGAAAGCGAGGTGAAGGCGGGCAAGCTCGGCCGCGCCGATGCGATCGTGCGATGGCGCGAGGCTGCGCGCGCCATGCGTTACGACGGCGAGGGCGGCTATGTCTTCGCTGCCACGCAGGATGGCACGGTCGTCCTGCATCCCCGCACCGAGTTCGAAGGCAACTCCGGACCGGTCGATGCCAAGGGCCAGCCGATCATGCCCGCACTGCTCGCGGCGGTGCAGGGGCGCGAAGACGCCGTCGCCAGCTACACGTTTGCCAAGCAGCAGGGAAGCGAGGCCCTGCCGAAGCTGACCTACGTTCGGTGGTTCGCCCCGTGGCGGATGATCGTCGCCACCGGCATGTGGGTGGACGACATCGACGCCGATCTGGATGCGGCACTGTTTCGACTCGCCATCGTCGGGCTTGGAGCGGTGGCGATCATTGCGTCGGTGGCGGTTGCGCTCAACCGCAACATCGCCTTGCCGCTCCGCAATCTGAAGGACCGTATGGAGCGGCTTGCCAAGGGCGATCTGTCGGTCGAGGTGCTGGACGACGGCAGGAGCGACGAAATCGGCTGGATGGTTCGCGCCGTACAGGTGTTCCGCGAGAACGGCCTCGACATGCGCCGCATGCAGGAGGAAAACGCCGTACTGTCGCGACAGACCGCTGAACAGCGCCAGCAGGACATGACGCGGCTGGCGCAGAACTTCGAGACCCATGTGGGCGCGATTGTGACCGAGGTGGCGGACGCGGCAGAGCAACTGCGTAACACGGCCCAGACGATGACCGGTATTGCCAGCGATTCCACTCTGCATGCGGCGGCTGTTGCCACTGCATCCGAGGAAGCCTCGCGAGGCGTGCAGAACGTTGCGGCGGCAGCCGAGGAATTGACTGCATCGATTGGCGAGATATCACGTCAGGTGCAGCAGTCGTCCCAGGTCGTTGCTCGCGCCGTGGCCGACGCGCGCCGCACCGATGGCGTGATCCGTCAACTGGCCGACGCGGCGCGCAAGATCGGTGAAGTGGTGAACCTGATCACCTCCATCGCCGGCCAGACCAATCTGCTGGCAGCTATTTGCAGATTATCGGGGTATTTCAGTCGATTATCCGATCGTGCGCCAACTCCTACCCAGTGCAATACCAATATTTTGCCAGAGATAGCTGGGGACGGCCCGAGACGGAAACGTGGGCTTCTGAGCTTTGATGTCACCGAAATCGGCCGGCGGCTCATGGCATAGTGGGCCACATCATGTGCTCCGCCAGCTCGTG
>JANWJK010000209.1 GCA_025452005.1 Acetobacteraceae bacterium
CATCGTCGATATCTGCTGCGATCTCGGCATCGCGCCCGGCCGCCTCGATCGGGCGTTCTGGGACGAAATCAATCACGCCCTCATGGTGTATGGCGGCAGCTCCGTCCGCTTCTTCAACGACCTGGAGGCGCGGCTGTGGGCCTCCTTAGACTCCGGCGACCCCTCCGACCAACCGGAACCCGGATGCGCCCCGGCTCCTCAACGACTGCCGGTGCCCGCCACCGGCCCACCCTGAGCCCGTCCTCGATTCGGACCACCGCCAGGCCCGACAGGCGCGGCTGACGCCGCATCGCGCCGGCACCGGCGTCGTGTGCCATGCTCCGGTTCTCCAACGGAGCAACCCGATGCCTGCCTCCACCTGCATGATCGCCATGCGCGACGGCATCCGCCTCGCCACCGACCTCCACCTTCCGGACGGCGCCGGACCATACCCGGTCATCATCGAACGCACGCCGTACGGCCGCGGCGAAACCAGCCGCAGCGAGATCACCGCCGCCGATCGCACACCGGCGTCGCGCGCGGACCTTGCCGCGTATTTCACCGCGCACGGCTATGCGGTCGTGTATCAGGACACGCGCGGCCGCTACGGCTCGGAGGGCGGCTTCGTCAAATACCTGTCCGACGGCGAGGACGGCTACGACACCTGCTCCTGGCTGCGCGAGCAGCCCTGGTGCGACGGCCGCATCTGCACCATGGGCCTCTCGTACGCCGCGCATACCCAGGCCGCGCTGGGTTGCCTCGATCCGCCGGGGCTGGTGGCGCAGGTGCTGGACTGCGGTGGCTTCGTTAATTCGTGGCGCTCGGGCATCCGCCAGTCCGGCGCGTTCGAGTTGAAGCAGGCGACCTGGGCGTTCAAGAACGCTCTCGTGTCGCCTGAGGCAGAAGCCGATCCGCTGATGCGGGCGGCGCTGGCGGGCGAGGACATCCGCGAGTGGTTCACCCGCATGCCGTGGCGGCCCGGCCATTCGCCGCTGCGACATCACCCGGGCTACGAAGCCTATCTGTTCGACCAATGGACGCACGGCGCATTCGACGAGTTCTGGCAGCAGCTCGGCATCTGCACCGAGCGCTGGCATGACCGCTACAGCCGCGCCGCCTGTGTGCACATGTCGTCGTGGTACGATCCGTATCCGCTGACCGCGACGGGCAACTACACGGGCCTGAAGCGCGCGGGACGCGGCGGGCAGCGGCTGATCCTCGGACCGTGGACACATGGCGACCGCAGCAACACGTCTTGCGGCGACGTGGAGTTCGGCCGCGATGCGGCGCTGGATTCCTGGGCGGGCGACTGGCGCGCCTACCGGCTGCGCTTCTTCAACCACGTGGTGAAGGGAGCGCCCCTCGACGAACCCGCCATACGCATTTTCGTCATGGGTGGCGGCAGCGGACGTCGCAACGCAGCGGGCAGGCTGGAGCATGGCGGACGCTGGATCGGCGCCGCCGACTGGCCGCCGCCCGGCGTGGAGTTTGCCCCGTTCCATCTCCATGGCGACGGCCGCCTCGATCGCAGGCCCCCTCCCCCGGACGTCGCGCCGCTCGCCTACGATTTCGATCCATCGCATCCGGTGCCGACGATCGGCGGTGCGATGAGCAGCCTCGATCCCGTGGCGTTCGCCGGGGCGTGGGACCAGACGGAAGCCCCGGACTTCTTCGGGTGCGCGCCGCCCTATCTTCCGCTTGCCTCGCGCCGCGACGTGCTGGTGTTCCAGACGCCGCCGCTCGATACGCCAACGCAGGTGGCCGGTCCCATCGAGGCCGTGTTGTTCGTCGCGACGGACGGCCCGGACACCGACTTCACCGCCAAGCTGATCGATGTTCATCCGCCATCGGCCGACTATCCCAAGGGCTATGCCATGATCCTCACCGACGGGATCATGCGGCTGCGCTACGCCGAGGATCCCGCGCGTCCGCGCCTGCGCGAGCCGGGCGCGGTGGTGCAGATCCGCATTACGCTGTTTCCCACCGCGAACCTGTTCCTGGCAGGACATCGTATCCGGCTGGACATCTCGTCGAGCAGCTTCCCCAAGTTCGATGTCAACCCGAACACCGGGGAGACGGAGGGGATGGCGCGGCGCCGGCGGATTGCCGTCAACACGGTGTTCGTCGATGCCGCCCGGCCAAGTCGCGTGGTGTTGCCATTGCTCGCCCTTTGATGCGATAGCGCTGGCGGCGCGCCGAGGAAGAGCCTGATGAACGATCTCTATTCGTTCCATGCCCAGCATCGCAACACCAGGGTGATGCACAAGTGGGAACACTACTTCGAGGTCTATGAGCGATTCCTTTCGCCGATCCGTCACAGCAACCCGGTCGTGCTGGAGATCGGCGTGCAGCTTGGCGGCTCGGTGGAGATGTGGCGTGACTACTTCGGTCCGGCGACGCGCATCTACGGCATAGACATCAATCCCGACGCGAAGCAGCAGGAGGACATCGTCACCAAGGTGTTCATCGGCGACCAGCAGGACCGCGCCTTCCTCCGCTCGGTGGTGCACGAGATCGGCCCGCCCGACGTGATGATCGACGATGGCGGACATTCGGCGAACCAGCAGATCACGGCGTTCGAGGAGCTGTACCCGGCGCTCAGCGACAACGGCCTCTACTTCGTGGAGGACACGCATACATCGCTCTGGCGCGGGCGGTTCGCCGATCGCCAGGACCAGCAGAGTTTCCTGCAGTTCTCCTTCGCCCGCTGCGCGCAGTTGATGGAATGGACCGGCAAGGCGGAGAACTTCCAGGTACTCGGCGGCGATCAGAACGAGTCGCTGGCGAATGCCGCCTCGGAGTTCTGCCGCACGACCAAGGCGATCACCTTCTTCGACAGCATGATCGTGTACGAGCGTGCCCGCCGTCGGGTGCCGCGTCACATGCGGCGCTGAAAGGACACCAACCGTACTCCGATGATCACGCTGTCACCTGCGCCCGCGAGCCTTCCCGAAGGCCGGCGCATCTATGCAATCGGCGACATCCATGGCTGCGACGTGCAGCTCGGCAACCTGCATGCGGTCATCGCCGAGGATCTCGCGCGGCGTCCGGTCGATGCGCCGCTGCTGCTGCATATCGGCGACTACGTCGATCGCGGTGCCGATACCGCGGGTGTCCTGCGGCGGCTGATCGCGGGGTCGCCGATCGCCGGGGTGCCGGTGGTGAACCTGCTTGGCAACCACGACGACACGATGCTGCATGCGCTTTCCGGCGATCGCCCAGCGGCGACGGACTGGCTGTTCACCGGCGGCCGGCCGGCGCTGCAAAGCTACGGCATCGATCCGGATTCACCGCGCGAGAGCTGGCCGGAGAACGTGCCGGGCGAGCACATGGATTTCCTGCGCGACCTCACGCTGACGCATCGCGAGGGCGGTTACCTGTTCGTGCATGGCGGCGTGCGGCCGGGTGTGCCGCTGGACCAGCAGGCGCGCGAAGACCTGCTACGAATGCGCCAGCCGTTTCTCTATTCCGAGATGTCGTTCGGCGCGGTGGTGGTGCATGGCCATAGCCCCGTGAAGGCGCCGGTGGTGCGGCACAACCGTATCGCGATCGATACCGGTGCGGTGTTCGGCGGCAAGATGACGTGCCTGGTGCTGGAAGGCGGCACGTTGGGCTTCCTCACCGCCGACCCGGTGGGCGAGCCGGTATCGATCGCGCATCGGTAGGATTGTCCCGTGCGCGTCGCCTTGGCAGCACTGCCTCCGTAACGAACCGGCAGTGGGTAAGGTGCGCCAGCGTCGAGACATCCGCCCGCGTGGCGCGGAGAATGAGCCACCGGAGCTCGGTCAGCGCACCAAGCGGCGCAAGGTCGGTGACCGGCGTGTTGGCAAGGTCGAGATACCGCAGTGCGGTCAGTCCCGCCAACGGCGCAACATCTCCAATGCGCGTATCGGACAGATCGAGGCTGCGCAGACCGCGCAGCCTCGCCAGCGGAGCCGCGTCGCTGACGCGTGTGTCGCCCAGATCGAGCCGCTCCAGCCGGGTGAGCCCGGCCAGCGGCGCGATGTCGCCAACCAGCGAGCCCGTGAGGAAGCAGCCCTCCAGTTCCGTCATCGCCGCAAGCGGTGCAATGTCGCTGACCGCGGTGAACGACAGATGCAGCGCTTGCAGCCGGATCAGCGCTGCCAGCGGCGCGATGTCGTTGATGCGCGAGCGCGTCAGCACCAGCCGCCGCAACGCCGTCAGTGCGGCGAGCGGCCGCAGATCGGTGATGTAGCTGCGCTCCAGTCGCAGTTCGACGATATAGGGAATCCACTCCGCTGGCAGATCAATGCGCACGATGGAACGGCTTGTCGCCCTTCACCGTGACGCGATAGCCCGAGCGCACCTGCGGGAAGTAGTCCCACATCGCGATGTGCTGCACACAGCGATTGTCCCAGAACGCCACTGAGTCCGGCTGCCAGCGGAACCGCACCTGCCAGTGCGGCCGGCCGCAGTGCTCGTAGAGGAAGTCCAGGATCGCCTTGCCCTCCGCCTCCGGCACGTCCTTGATCGAGTGCGTGAACACCGGATTGACGAAGATCGCCTGCCGCCCCGTGACGGGGTGTGTGCGGATCAGGGGATGCTCGGCGCGCGGGAACGCCTTCGGCCCTTCCGCGCCGATCAGCCGGTTGGTGCGCGAGTAGTTCATCGAGCCGTCATGGATCGCCGTCAGCCCCGACAGGAACTTCTTCATCGGTTCTGACAGCGCATCGTACGCCGCGTACATGCTGGCGAAGATCGTGTCGCCGCCCACCGGCGGCACGATCTTGAGATTGAGGATCGAGCCCATCGGCGGCTCCGGATCGCACGAGACGTCGGAGTGCCAGCGCTCGCCGGAGATGCGCTTCGAGTTGGCGTCCGCATGGATCGGCAGGATTTCCGGATGACCTTCGGGACCCGGCGTGTTCGGATGGATGTGCAACTCGCCGAACAGCCTGCCGAACGCCTTGTGCTGATCGAACGAAAGCTTCTGGTCGCGGAAGAAAATGACCTGATGCGCCATCAGCGCATCGTGCACCTCCTGGAACTGCTGGTTGCCCAGTGGGCGGCCCAGATCGACGCCGGAGATCTCCGCGCCGATCGCGGCGGTGGCCGGCTTCACCTCGATGGTCTCGTAGGACATGGCGGACGTTCCTCGCGATTATCGTCGACCGACTATCCCAGCGCGGCCGCCGGCTTGTAAAGCAGCCGGCACCGCTACGACGGCTTCCGCAGGAACACGTAATCGGCCGAGTACGGCTCGGCACGAAGCTCGCCGGCCTTCTCGCACTTCCCCGCGGCGTTGCCGCCCTTGGTGTTGATCCGCTGCAC
>JANWJK010000210.1 GCA_025452005.1 Acetobacteraceae bacterium
GGGCCGAGCGGGCCGACCTGCTCATCATTGCCCGCGCGCGCGACGCCGGGCATGCCGCGCATCTGTACCGCACCGGCGCCTCCGATGCGGTGCCGGAGACGGTCGAGGCCAGTTTGCAACTGTCCGAAGCGGTGCTGGTGGAGATCGGCCTCGCGATGGGCCCGGTAATCGCCGCCATCCACGAGCGCCGCGCCGAACTCCAGGCCGAGATCAAGAAGATGGCGCCGCAAGCCGAGGTGCGCGCACACGGCCGACGTCGGTTGCGCGATATGCTGGCGCGATAGCTTCCACTGTCATTGCGAGGAGCGCAGCGACGAAGCAATCCCGGTCACGCCTGGCGCGCACAAGCCTGACCGCGATTGCTTCGCCGCCGCGCTCCTCGCAATGACACGCGGGCTCAGCTCACCAGCCGCACCGTCAGCAAATTCTCCGGCACCGTCAGCTTGCACCCCACCGTCGCGTGCACCTCGTCCAGTGTAACCCCTGGCGCGATCTCGCGAATGCGGAACCCGTCGCCGATCGGTTCGAACAGCCCGTAATTCGTCGCCACCAGCTTCACCACCCCACGCGCCGTCACCGGCAGTGCGCACTGCGCCACCAGCCGCGGCGCACCGGATCGCGTCGTCTGTTCCATGATGATGAACACGCGCCTGGCGCACGCCGCGAGATCCATCGCGCCCCCGATCCCGCCACCCTTCTGCCCAGCGATCTTCCAATTGGCGAAATCGCCGTTGCACGCGACCTCGTACGCCCCCATCACCGTCACGTCGATCCGCCCGCCGCGAATGATCGCGAACGAATCCGCATGATGCACCACCGCAGCGCCGGCCTTCAGCGTGACGTTCTGCCCGCCGGCATTGACCAGGTTCAGGTCCTCCTCACCCTGCGGCGCGATCGGACCGTAGCCGATGACCCCATTTTCCGAGTGATACGTGATGTCGCGATCGCCGATATCGGTGTTCGAGCACATCGTCGGAATGCCGACGCCCAGGTTGACGATCCAGCCGTCCTGGAACTCGAACGCGATGCGGTCCGCCATCTGCTGGCGGTTCAGTCCTTTGGTTCCGCTCATCGGCGGCGCTCCTGGCGACGGGTTGGCCATAGTCCCTCGGGCGCCGGCGGCACCTTCACCAGCCGGTGCACGAAGATGCCCGCCGTGTGCACCTGGTCGGGATCGATCGTGCCCACCGGGACGATGTGGTCGTCCACCTCCGCGATCGTAACGCGCGCCGCGGTCGCCATCACCGGACAGAAGTTGCGCTGCGAGCGATGGAACTGGAGGTTGCCGGATGCATCGGCGCGCGTGGCGCGGATGAATGCGTAGTCGAGCGGCAGCGCGTATTCCAGCAGGTACTCCCGTCCGTTGATCACACGGGTCTCGCGCCCGGCCGCCAGCTCGGTGCCGACGGCGGTGGGGGTATAGAACGCCGGGATGCCGGCACCCGCGGCGCGCAGCCGTTCGGCCAGCGTGCCCTGCGGCACCAGCTCGGCATCCACCTCGCCGGACTCGTAGTACTTGGTGAACGGAATGACGTCGGTGGGGCGCGTGGAAGCGGTGAACGCGCAGATCACCTTCCTCACCTGGCCGTTCTCCACCAGCATGCCGATGTCGGGCATGCGCGGCTGCTGCGCGCCGCCGGTCGTGTTGGCGACCAGGGTGAGCTGCTTTGCGCCGTGCTCGAGCAGCGCCTTGATCAGGTTGAACGGCACGCCCGGCATGGCGAAGCCGCCGAACGCGATGGTGGCACCGTCGGGAACGTCCTGCACCGCCTCGCGGAACGTGCCGACCTGCTTCGATTTCTGCGTCATCGGCCCCCCGGACGTTGCCGCGGGGATGGAGGGGCACCGTGGGAGGGGTGTCAAGGTTGCGACGGCGAGCCGCGAGCAACACTCCCTCTCCCGCGAAGCGGGGGAGGGCTGGGGAGGGGGTCTACCCAATTTGGCGGCACCCCCCCGCGCTTCGCGGGAGCGAGAAGCCTGCCTGGCAGATTGGCACCACAGCGCGAAAACCATCACGATCTCGTGTAGTCGGGATTAAAGCCGCCCCTACGCCTCGACGAGGCGCCGGGAGCAAGTTGCCAAACCTTAAGTTGATGTTAACGTTTCTCACGGGGCTGGGACGGAGAAACGGCATGCGGCTACCTCGGGGATGGCATGGGCTGCTCCTCTTCTGGATAGGCGTTCTATCGCTTTGTGCTGCCGGCGCTGGCGCCCTTCAGGTACTCGGGCCGGCGGAGCGGTCGGAAGCTGCGGTCAAACCTGCGGCACCAAGCCCCATCCAGCTCGCCAGCCTGGTGCCTCTTGCGGCCTCGGCGCCTGCTCCGGTGTCCGCTCCTGCCGTCGAGCCGTCGGACGCTGCGGTGGAGACCCCGGCGAAACCAGAGGACGCGGGTTCCGTCCCGCCTGCCGGCGCGGTCCCCGTCGCACAGGCACCGGTTCCCGCACCGTCCGATGCCGCCGTCGAAGCACCCCGCGAAGCGGTGGAAGCTGCGCCCCCACAGGCCGCGGAGGCCGCGCCGGAACCGGCGGTGACCGCCGCAACGGAACCCACACCGCCTGCATCCGTCCAGCCGGCGCCGGCGACGGAAGCCACCGTCATCCTCGCCTCCATCCAGCCGACCGCGCCGCAGGCTGCGGCGACGCACCCGCCCATCGTGGCGCTCGGTGACAGCGAAGGTGTCCGCCGCGAAGTGCCGCCTCCCCGGAAGACCGTGCTGCTGCGCGTCACCCGGGACACCAAGGCCTGCCCGACGGCTCCCTGCCTGCGGTGGCACGTCGTTCAGCGGCACGCGAAGCCGCAACGTGCAAGCTCGCTCGATTTCGCCCGGCTGCGTCTGGCGCCGGGTCTGCGACAGGCCGCCGAAGGCGGCGAGGTCGAACTGTACATCGATGCGATCGAAGAGCATCGGACGGTCAAGGGCCGCGAGAACATCGTCTATGTCGCCACCAGCCTGGCCGGTGTGACCCCGCACGATAAGTCGCCATAACTAACTCTTGAAGTCATACTTGGTAACTCCATATCAGCCGTTTCCCTTGCCGGAGCGGCCCATCCATGTCCGTTACCCAGTCCCTTCCAAACCTTCCTCCTGCCGTCGCCCGTTACACGCTGTTCGAGCTGACCGAGGGGCTGCCGCCGCCGGTCACCGATATGCCCGAGGAGCGTGCGGCACGCGATGAAGCCGCGATCGCCGCCGTTGCCGACCTGCGCCCGGAGAACGCGTTCGAGGCGCGGCTCGCGGTGCGGGCGGTTGTCGCCGATGCCCAGGCCATGCAGTGCCTGCGCTTCGTCGGCCAGCCAGGCCAGCCCCCCGAGAAAGCCCACGGCTTGAGGGCGCAGGCGCTTGCCATGATGCGCGCGTCCCAGGGCGCGCTGCGTTCGCTCCAGGGCCTCCAGGCGGCGCGCGCCAAGGCGGCGGCCGAGCCGGCGGATCCGCCGCCGGTCGATGTGGCCGCCGAGGCGGACCGGTTCGCGCAGCGTCACCGCAGGCAGGCCGCGCTGATCCGCCGCCTCGGGCACGCGCCCGACGGCGTGGGTCACGACGCGCTGTCGCCGGCGCTGGTGCAGGCCATCGTCACCGGCACCAGTCCCAACCTGCGGGCGCTCGACCGGATGTCGCGTCACGTTCAGGCGGAAGCGGCGTGAAATCGGGTCCGCTGTCTCAGTTGCCGCGAACTGAGACACAGGTGAGATTGGGGGCGATCGTTCGGACCATAAGTGCGCAATACGCGCGACGGAGACGGAGGGCGGCTGGCCTATTCGACGCAGAGCGCGCCGAGGTCCGCAGAGAAGGACAGCATGGCGCTTCGCGCGGAGCGCGTTTGCCGATAGTTCGGATTGTCCTGTCATTGCGAGGAGCGCAGCGACGAAGCAATCTCCATTGAAGCAATCTCCATCGTAGTGCCCCAACTGGCCCGAGATTGCTTCGCTTCGCCCGCAATGACACCGAGAACCGCGGCGACGAGAGATCTTCACGCGTTGCACGCCGCTGCATTGCACCCGCCGCCCCGTCCGGCTCATACTTGCCGGCAAAACCACGGAGGATCGGCCATGACCACCACTCCGCATCTCCGCCCGCTTGGCGAGACGCTGGGCACTGAGGCGCTCGGTATCGACCTGTCGAAGCCGCTGGATGAGGCCACCTCCGCCTGGGTCGTTCGCGCCTTCGCAGAGAATCCGGTGCTGGTGTTCCGCGACCAGGACCTCGGCGCGCCGGAACTCGCCGCTTTTGGCCGCCGCTTCGGCACGCCGCGCATGCATTCGCTGATCAAGTACCGCCACGCCGACCATCCGGAGGTCTCCTGGCTCACCAACGTCGAAGACGACGGCAAGGTGGACTGGTACGGCGTGAAGCGCGCCACCGACTGGCATACCGACTCCACGTATGAAGACGACCTGCCGCTGCTCGCCATCCTGCATGCGAAGGAGGTGCCGTCGGAGAAGGGCGGCACGATGTTCGCCGACATGCGCGCCGCTTACGATGCGCTGCCGGAACCACGGAGGCAGCAGCTCGAGGGCCTGACGGCCCTGCACGGCCGCAGCATCGGGCCCGCCGGCGAGAAGCTGTACGGCGACGATCGCGGGGTCACCGACAAGACCTATATCGACGTGCATTGGCCGGCGGTGACGCGCCATCCGGTCACCGGCCGGCAGATCCTGTTCGTCAATCCGATGCACACCTACGGCTTCGTCGGCATGTCACGCGACGAGGCCTGGCCGCTGATCCAGGAGCTGGCCGAGCACGCGACCCAGGATCGCTTCGTCTATTATCACCGCTGGCGCGTCGGTGACGTGCTGATGTGGGACGAGCGGGCGACGATGCACCGCGGCGCCGGCGATTACCGCCCCGAGGAACGCCGCATCATGCTGCGCACGATCGTGTATCCGAACTGACGCGGCGTACTAAAGCAGCTTCTTGAGCGAGGGCACGCACAGCATCGTGGGTGCCTCCACCGAGAGATCGATGCCGGTGTCCTTGGTAAGCTGGTTGGTGATCCGCGCCTTCTTGTGGACCGGCTTCACGCCTTCGTCCTGGTAACACAGGTAGTGCGTTATCCGGTCTCTCGGCGCCGTCCCGTTCTTGCCGGTCGGTGCGCACAGCATCACCGGCTTTGACAGCTTCACGCCTTCGGAGATGCCGAACTGGTCGCGCAACGCCCGCAACGTTTCGGGCGTGGCGGGCGCTTCGACGGTGTAGCACTGGTAATGCGTGGGATTGACGCGCGGCGGATTCTTTCCGTCCTGCGCGTGCACCGGCGAGCCGAGGCCGAATACCGCGACGGCCGCTATCGCGAACGGCGTGAACCTGGTTGTCATGACTGTTTCCCCCTACCGAACCGGCGTGTCAGGCCTCGCCGCGCTCCGGCCAGACCGGCTGGTGATACCCCAGCGGAACCGAAGGCCGCGCCCAGTATGGCGGCGTCTCCGACAGTTGCACGACCGGCTTCAGATGCCTGAGCCGGCCCGACGGCGTCTCCGTCACCGTGGACCAACGCTCCAGCTCCTCCGGCGCGAACTCCGCGGGAGCGTCCCGTGCCGCCGCTTCCGGCACCTCGCCGAGATCGACGATCCACTTTCCCACCTGCGCCAGCGAGATGCGCACCAGCCAGCTACCGCCTTCGCGTGCGCGCCGTGCCAGCGCGACCATGGCGCCGAACGCCATCAGATAGCCGGTGCAGTAGTCGATGGCAGAGACCGGATAGAACTGCGGTCCCGGCGTCTTGCCCGGCACCACCTCGGCCTGGCGCGATGTGATGCCGCTCACCGTCTGCACCACGGTGTCGAAGCCACGACGCGACGCCCATGGCCCGGCATGGCTGAAAGCGCACAGCGACACGTAGACCAGGCCCGGCCGCAGCGCCGCCAGTTCCTCGGGCGACAGCCCACGTCCGCCGAGCGTGCCGGGCCGGTAGCCTTGCGAGAACACATCTGCCTCGCGCACCAGCCCGCGCAGCACATCGACGTCCCGCTGCTCGCGCAGGTCGAGCTGTGCCGACAGCTTGCCGTGTCCGGTGTCGAACTCCTGGTATCCGAGGTTCGGCAGATGCGCGCCGGTGATCTTCAGCACATCGGCGCCGTGCTCGGCCAGCGTACGCGCGCAGGTCGGTCCGGCAAGCACGCGCGTCAGGTCCAGCACGCGGACGCCCGACAGCGGCCGTCCCCCGGCGGGCAGCGCTTCGGGGGGGCTGTCACCGATCCGTATGATCTCCATCAGCGGCAGTGCGGCGATCGCGACGGACTGCGGATGCCGCGCCCATTCCGCGTGCGTGCGCACCATGCCGCCGGCGCCCTTGGCGGCGATGATCGCCTCTTCCAGGTCGGCGGCGTTCCACGTCGCCACCGCGCGCGTCACGGCGTCGCGGTCCTCCGCCACGCCGAGCACGCTGAGCGCGGCCGCGCGATGGTTGGGGAAGTTGCAGTGCAGGTAGCTCCAGCGTCCGTCCTTGGTGGGATAGACGCCCATGATCGAGTTGCGCCGCGTCGATACCTCGCCCTCGCCCAGCTTCATGTAGTGGCCGCTGCGCAGCGACGCCGTAGCCCGGCGCAGATCGACCGCGACTGACTGGGCACGCCCGGTGCGGAGCTGCCACAGGTCGGCGGCGGCAAGCCCGGTCGCGGCGAGTGTCGCAGCGCCGGCGACGCCGATGCGGAACGGCGTCGGCAGGATGGGGTCGGTGCCGCCGGTGAAGGCCACGGCGTCCGCCCGGTCGGCGGGCCAGCCGGCAACCGGCATGATCGAGCGCAGAGCCTTGTTCGGCATGGTCATGACCTCCCAGTGCATGGCAGCGGCGGGAGAATGGCGCCTGTGCCGGATGTGTTGCAATCTCGCGATCCCGAACATCCGACAGGCGAGCAACCATGCGCATAGGCACCATGATCCGGTTCACGCCCAGCGACGATCCGCATGACAGACTGCTGGACCGCGTCGCCGACTATGCGCGCCGGATCGAGGCCAGCGGTTTCCCGGGCATCTGGGTCGGTGATTCGCTCGGTCGCGGCCGGCCGACGCTGGACCCGCTGGTGGAACTCGCGGCACTTGCCGCGGTGACCAGCAAGGTGGAGCTGGGCATCGGTGTACTGCAATTGCCGCTGCGCCACCCGATCGAGCTTGCCCACCGCGTGCAGTCGGTGCAGGCGCTGTCCGGCAACCGACTGGTACTCGGCGTCGGCAGCGGCTCGACCAAGGACGACTTCGACCTGCTCGGTTACGACTACGACAAGCGGTTCGGCATGCTGCGGACCTCGCTCGACATCATGCGCCGCACCTGGCGCGGCGAGCCCACCAACACCGGCGGAACGCTATCCACGTGGCCCGGCTGCGCAGGCGGTCCGCCGATCCTGATCGGCGCCTGGCGCAGCCATCGCTGGATCACCCTGGCCGCGAAGGACTACCAGGGCTGGACGCCGTCGGGCCGCTACAGCAGTTGGGACGATCTCGAAGCCGGCATGCGCATCTACCGCGAGGCCGGTGGCACCAACGCCGTCCTCGCCAATTGCGCGGTCGATCTCGCCGACCGGCCAGGCTCCGCCGAGCTCGCCAAGGTTGCCGAGCCCGCGCTCATCGGCACGCCGGACGAGGTGCGTGGGAAGCTGCGGCGCATGCAGCAGATGGGTTTCGACGAGGTGCTGCTGGTATCGCATCACGGCATGCTCGAGGACATCGAACGGGCACGCGACCTGCTCTGACAGCGGCTACGCGGTCTGCACGAACTCCGGCGACTGCCGGGTGCCCGGCCGCACCAGATCGAGCCAGGCGGCGCGGCGGACGGCGGCCTGGGCGGCCAGCGTGCCGGCGGGGAAGGCGGCGCGGGCGCCTTCGGACAGGCGACGCCGCAGCCTGGCGTCGCGCACCAGGCGGGCGAGTGCGACGACCCAGGCGTTCTCGTCATCCGGCAACAGCCGCCCGGCAGGACCGTCGGCCAGCGTGCCGCGGTACGCGGCCCGATTCGAGGCCAGCACCGGCAGGCCCAACGCCGCATAGTCCAGTGTCTTGACCGCCGACTTGCAGCGGTTGAACGGCGTGTCGGCGAGCGGCGCTATGCCGATGTCCCAGTGCTGCTGCGTGATCCAGTGGACGAAGCCCGGATACGACGCGGTGGCGTGCACCGGCATGCCGATGCGGTTCACCCAGGACGGCAGATCGCGGCGGCTGCTGACCCCGAGCAGTTCGACCGACACATGCTCGGCGAACACCGAAGCCAGCCGCGCAAGCGCGCCCTCCACGATGGCGAAGTCGGCGTCGTGCGTTGCGGTGCCCATGAACAGGATCCGCACAGGTCCCTGGCGCGGCGTTGGCGGCGGCGCCGCGGCGGTCCACAGCCGCTCGTCGAGACCGTTCTCCACCACGCGCACGCCACCGTTCAGTTCCGCCAGTGTCGCGGCGAGCGCCGGGGTCGATACCCACACCGCATCGGCGCCGCGCGCCAGCCGGGACACCACCCGCGCCAGCGGCCGCAGCAGCCGTGCATCCGGATGCTCGCGCGGAACGTGCCGCAGGTCGTCGTCCAGGTCGTAGAGCAACGCGATGCCGTGCCGGCGGCAGTGGCGGATCAGCGCATCGGCGGCGTCGAGGTCCGGCACGGCATAGCGCTGCGTGACGATGATGTCGGCGCGGTAGTTCAGCGCTTCCTCCGCATCGGCAAGCACGATGTCGAAGTCGCCGCCGATCGCCGGATGGTCGAGCGGCTGCAGCAGCCGGATATAGGCACACGGCGTGAGCGCGCCGCCGGCGAAGCGCTCCGCTATCACGACCACGCTGACGCGGTCGTCGCGGCGCAGATCGACCGGTTCGTCCGGGGCGCGCACGGCCTCGGCGCGGACGTAACGCTCGCGATAGAAGTCCGCTACCGGTGCGCGCGGCTCGCCGGCCGGCGGTTTGCGCTGGCGCGCGAGTTCGCCGCGCACTTCGGCGAAGACCTCCAGCCATTCCTCGGCCGAAGCCTCCGGCTCGACCAGCCAGGTCAGCTTCCGTCCCTCCAGCCGTTCCGGAAATGCGCCGATCCGCGTGGCGACGATCGGCAGGCCGGCATCGATCGCGGCAGTCAGCGTGTAGCTGTAGGTCTCCGGCCATTGCGCGGGAAACCACACGACATGCGGGCGCACCTTGGCGAGCAGCGCCGGCAGCTCCGACTCGGCGTACTGGCCGGTCATCGCGATGCGCGCCGCGAGCGGCTCCGGCAGCGCCTGTTCGGCGTAGCCGATCACGTGGATGGACAACTCGGCCGGATCGGCCGCCGCTGCCACGGTCATCACTGTGACCGCGCCCTTGTGGTTGGCGAGCACGCCGATCACCGCGACGCGCAGGGCACGACCCTTGCCGAGCGCCGATGGCGTGATCGGCCATGGCGCGGCGGTCACCGGTTCGTGCGGCACCACGATCGCCTGCCGGTCGAAGCGATAGCGCGCCAGGCGCCGACGGACGTCCTCGCTGGGACAGAACACGCGCTCCGCCTCGATGAACTGCCACGCATTGCCGCGTCGCCACGACACGATGTCGCGCGAGCCGTAGCTCGAGCGGTTGGCGATGCAGGCATTGCAGTCCGCAATGTCCGGTTCGCCGCAATAGGCGCCTTGCAGCCACGGCAGCAGGTTCACCTGCGGACAGATCGCGAAGTAGTCGTGCACCGTCATGTCGAACGGCACGCCGAGCCGATGCAGCAGCGCGCGCACGTCGAGGTCCATGCTCATCAGGTGGTGGATGTGCGCGCGTGTCACGTTGGCAGACTTCAGCACCATGGCGAGGTCCGACGCACGATCGGCGGGAAGTGCGAGTTCCGGATGGCCGGGCAGCGCGGGCACCGACAATGCGGCGCCGCGGGCGGTCGATTCCAGCAGCAGGCAGTTGGCGTCACCCGCTATGCGCTCGACCAGCTCGAGGATATGCCGCCGTACGCCGCCGCCCAGGTCGTGCGCCAGCATCAGGATCGTCGGCCGGTTGGAGCGGCGGAACAGCTCCGCGGTAAGGGCGAAGCGGTACGGCCCTGCCGCGTCCAGCTTCACGTGCTGTGCCACCAGTCGCGCATAGTGCGGATAGCGTTCCCGCAGCACTGCCATGCCCTGGTCAAGGGCAGAAGATGCACCGGCGCCGAAGCTCACCGAGCCTTCGTGGTAGACAAAGGTGTCGCAGGCCAGCAGGTGACGCCAGCCGCGCGCGCTGGCACGGAGGCAGAAATCGTTCTCCTCGCCGTAGCCGCGGCCGAACGCCGCGGTGTCGAACAGGCCGATATCGGCCAATGCCGCGCGGCGGACATACATGCAGAAGCCCACCGTGGTCGGCAGCTCGACCCTGCGGCCGGCGTTCGCTGCGTGACAGGCGGCGTCCAGTTCGGCCACGCCGAGCCCGAACGCGGGCGAACCCCCGGCAATGCGGGGATAGCTGCATATCGTGGCGTTGTTGGAGAACGGCGAGACCGACGCCACCCGCGGTGTCGCATACGCATGTCCGGCGAGCCGCGCGAGCCATCCGTTGGCAACCTCGGTGTCGCTGTTCAGCAGCACCACGTCGTGCGTGCCTGTTGCCTCGATGCCGATGTTGACCGAGGCGACGAAGCCCCGGTTGCGGCGGTTGCGCACCAGTTGGATGCGTCCTTCCGCTGCCAGACTGTCGAGCCAGGCGGACAGTTTCGGGTCCGGCGAGTGGTCGTCCACCGCGATGACGCGCCCCGCCGGACGATCGGCGTCGGCCAGCACGGACTCGATGCACCGGCGTGTCTGTGCCAGGCCGCGATATACCGGTATTACGATGTCCACCACGACATCCGCTGGCGCAACTGGCGACACGTCGCCACTCGGCAGGTAGTCCCGAATAGCGATCGGCTTCTCGGTCAGCCAGCCGCGGACGA
>JANWJK010000211.1 GCA_025452005.1 Acetobacteraceae bacterium
ACGCGGGTGAAGCCGCGGCGCTGCAGTTCCGCGAGTTCCTTGCGGTACTCGCCCTTGCGGTCGCGCACCACCGGTGCGAGCAGCAGCAGCCGCGTTCCCTCCGGCATCCCCATCACGCGATCGACCATCTGCGACACGGTCTGCGCCTCGATCGGCAGTCCAGTCGCCGGCGAATAGGGCACACCGGTGCGCGCCCAGAGCAGGCGCATGTAGTCGTGGATCTCGGTCACCGTGCCGACGGTGGAACGCGGGTTGCGGCTGGTGGTCTTCTGCTCGATCGAAATCGCCGGCGACAGGCCCTCGATCGAGTCGACGTCCGGCTTGCCCATCAACTCGAGGAACTGCCGGGCGTAGGCCGACAGGCTCTCGACATACCGCCGTTGCCCTTCGGCATAGATCGTGTCGAACGCCAGCGAGGACTTGCCGGAGCCGGACAGCCCGGTGATCACGGTCAGCCGGTCGCGCGGGATCACCACATCCACGTTCTTCAGGTTGTGCTCGCGTGCGCCGCGAACGTGGATGGTGCCGGCCATGCCGCGTGGTCCTGTCTTGTTCTTGGGATGTTCCCGGCCTATATGGCAATTTTCCCGGGTCTTGGAAAGGTCCGTTTAATCGACTCCGCCCAGGATGGCAGCGTGTGGGAGCGGGGGCTAGAGTGCCTCACTTAGCGAAGGATTGAAGCGATGGCTGGCAGCGTCAACAAGGTGATCCTGGTCGGCAATATGGGTAAGGACCCGGAGGTGCGCACGACGCAGGACGGCAGCAAGATCGTCAATCTGACGCTGGCCACCAGCGAGACCTGGAACGACCGCGCCTCCGGCGAGCGCAAGGAGCGAACCGAATGGCACCGGGTGGTGATATTCAACGACCGGGTCGCCGACGTGGCTGAACGCTTTCTGAAGAAAGGCGCCAAGATCTACGTCGAGGGATCGCTGCAGACGCGGAAGTGGACCGACCAGTCGGGTCAGGAGCGCTATACCACGGAAGTGGTGATCGGCCGCTTCAACGGCCAGCTGACCATGCTGGATACGCGCGGCAGCGCCGAAAGCGGAGCGGGTGAGGGCGGCGGTTATCGCGAACGCGCACCGGCACAGCGCGCGCCGGCCGCGGCGCCGCGCGGCGGCGGCGGCCCGTCCTGGGAGGCGCCGAAGGGCGGCGACCTGGACGACGAGATTCCGTTCTGACTTCTGCGCTCGCGACAGGATTCCGGCAGGACCTTCGATCGCCACCAGTTAGGCGCCCCGCATCCAACCGACCGATTTGAAGTCGCGCGACATCTCCGTCGCACGTATCCTTCCCAGCGAAGTCACTGGATTCGAGTCGCTTCCATGGCAAACAGGTCAGGCATCGTCGGGCCGGAACGCGCGTGATCGCCCAGCTCACCGGCCGCGTGGAGGCACTGGAGGAGGGGCGCTGCATCATCGATGTGAACGGTGTCGGCTACCTCGTCCACGCTTCCACCCGCACGCTTTCCGCACTCCCGGCATCGCCGGAAGTGGCGCGACTGCTGGTGGAAACGCATGTGCGCGAGGACGCGATCCTGCTCTACGGCTTCGCCGACTCGGCCGAACGCGACTGGTTCCGCCTGCTCACCACGGTGCAGGGCGTCGGGGGGCGGGTGGCGCTGTCGGTTCTGTCGGCTCTCTCGCCGAGCGATCTGGTCTCCGCCATCGCGTCCGGCGATCGCGCCAGCCTGACACGGGCGCCCGGCGTGGGTGCACGGCTGGCGGTGCGACTGCTGACGGAACTGCGTGACAAAGCCGGGGCGATGCCATCCGCGCCCGGGTTCGCCCTGTCGCGGCCGGTCACCGGTGGCGTGGCCGAGGACGCCATCTCCGCGCTGATCAATCTCGGCTACCGCCGGCCGGAGGTGCAGCCGGTGGTCGCCCGCACGATCGAGCGGTTGGGCGACGCAACGCCGATCGATGCGGTGATCCGTGACACCCTGAAGGAGCTGGCGCAAAGGGCGGCCGGATGAGCGGGCGCCGCGGGCGGCGCCCTGTCGCCGATCCCGCCGCGCCAGCGGACGGGGAGCATCCTGAGGCGTCCACCCGCACGGTCTCCCCGGTGCGCAGCGAGGAGGACGCGGCGGAGGCCAGCCTGCGCCCCCAGACCCTCGCCGAGTTTGTCGGCCAGCAGGCGACGCGGGAAAATCTGGCGGTATTCGTCCAGGCGACCCGGGCGCGCGGCGAGGCGTTGGACCACGTCCTGCTGCATGGTCCCCCCGGCCTCGGCAAGACCACGCTCGCCCAGATCGTCGCCCGCGAACTCGGCGTCGGGTTCCGCGCCACGTCGGGACCGGTGATCCAGCGTGCCGGGGACCTCGCCGCAATCCTGACAAACCTCCAGCCCAGGGACGTCCTGTTCATCGACGAGATCCACCGGCTCCAGCCAGCGATCGAGGAAGTGCTCTACCCCGCGATGGAAGACTTCCAGCTCGACCTGATCATCGGCGAGGGGCCTGCCGCGCGCTCCGTGCGCATCGATCTGTCCCCGTTCACGCTGGTCGGCGCCACCACCCGGGCGGGGCTCCTCGCCACGCCGCTGCGCGACCGCTTCGGCATCCCGCTGCGCCTGGTCTTTTACACACCCGAGGAACTGGAGCTGATTGTCCGGCGTGGCGCCGCCAGGCTCGGCGTGCCCCTGACCGGCGACGGCGCCGCCGAAATTGCCCGCCGTTCCCGCGGCACGCCGCGCGTCGCAGGCCGGCTGCTCCGCCGGGTGCGCGACTTCGCCTCGGTCGAGGGCGTGACCAAGGTCGACCGTGCCATGGCGGACACTGCCCTGAACCGGCTGGAGGTGGACCGCCTCGGCCTCGATGCCATGGATCGCCGCTACCTGCGCCGCATCGCCGAGCATCATGCCGGCGGTCCGGTCGGCGTGGAGACGCTGGCGGCCGCTCTGGCCGAGGCGCGCGACACGCTGGAGGACGTGGTCGAGCCGTTCCTGATACAGGAGGGCCTCGTGCTGCGCACCAGCCGCGGGCGGATGCTGGGAGAACCGGGCTGGCGGCACCTGGACCTGCCCGTGCCCGCGCGCCAGCCGGATCAATTGGACCTGCTGCGTGAATGAATGGAAATGTCCCCTCCATCCCCCCGGATGGCCGTCATCGCTATGGGGTGCGCGTTTATTACGAGGACACCGATGCCGGTGGTGTTGTCTATCACGCCACCTATTTGCGATTCGCCGAGCGGGCCCGCACCGAGGCGCTGCGCGACGCTGGCATCCCGCACGCAGAACTGCTCGGGCGATTCACTTTGATGTTCGTGGTGCGGCGCATCGAAGTGGACTATCTCCGTCCCGCCCGACTCGACGATTCGCTGACCGTGGTCACCGAGCCGCTCGCGGTGGGCGGCGCAACCGTGACGTTGCGCCAGGACGTGCGTGGGCCGAATGGGTCATGTGCCGTTTTGACCGTGCGACTCGCCTGCGTGAAGCCGGGGGAGGGTAAGCCGGGCCGTCTGCCGCAACGCTGGCGGGCGGTCCTGACCGATATGTGCGCAGCCGCGCAGGACAGGGGGTAACAGGTGGACCGGGCAGTCGATGCGGCCAATCTCGCCACGCCTGGCGTGGATCTTTCGCTGTGGGGCCTCTTCATCGAGGCCGATGTCGTCGTGAAGATCGTGATGCTGGGCCTCCTGGCGGCCAGCGTGTGGGTCTGGGCGGTGGTGTTCGAGAAATGGTCCAGCCTCCGCAAGGTGAATCGCGAGGCGGATGGGTTCGAGGACCGTTTCTGGTCCGGCGGCAGCCTGGAGGATCTGTTCGAGCACGAGGCGGCCACGCCGGCACACCCGATGGCCGCGGTGTTCGGCGCGGCGATGGGCGAATGGCGGCGCTCGGTGCGCGTGGCGGGCGCCGACATCAGCCGCACCTCGGTGCGCGAGCGGATCGACCGCGCCATCACCGTGACCGTGCAGCGCGAGATGGACCGGCTGGAGCGCTGGATGATCTTCCTCGCCTCGGTCGGTGCCACGGCGCCGTTCATCGGCCTGTTCGGCACGGTATGGGGCATCATGCATTCCTTCTCCGCGATCGCGGCAATGCACAACACCAATCTCGCGGTGGTGGCGCCGGGCATTGCCGAGGCGTTGTTCGCCACTGCGATCGGCCTGGTGGCGGCGATCCCGGCGGTGCTGGCCTACAACAAGATCAGCAACGATCTCGCCCGTTTCGCCTCGCGCCTGGAGGGCTTCGGCGCGGAGTTCAGCGCCATCCTGTCGCGCCAGAGCGAGGAACGGGCGTGATGAGGCGCGGGGGGATATGGAGGATATGCCGGATGTACAGAACCTCCCCCACCCCTTGCGGGAGGGGGTTGGGGGGAGGGGGCCGCGCGATCTCCCAAACCCCTCCCGCCAACTCCCTCCCGCAAGGGGTGGGGGAGTAGATTAGCCATGGCACTCCCGCTGAACGGCAGATCGAGCGCGCGCGGGCGCTACCGGCCGCTCTCCGAAATCAACGTCACGCCGCTGGTCGACGTGATGCTCGTGCTGCTGATCATCTTCATGGTCACCGCGCCGCTGATGACCTCGGGCGTCTCGGTCGATCTGCCGAAAACCGATGCCAAGCCGCTGAACACCGACAGTCAGCCGTTGACCGTCTCCATCGACGCTGGCGGCAAGATCTTCCTGCAGGACCAGGAGGTGCAGCTTCCCGAGCTTGTCGCCAAGTTGCAGGCGATCGCCGAGAACAATCAGGACCGTCGCATCTTCGTCCGCGGCGACAAGGACCTGGCGTACGGGCGGATCATGGAGGTGATGGGCACCATCACCCAGGGAGGCTTCACCAAGGTTGCGCTGCTGGCCGAACAGCCGGCGGGGCAGCCGGCGAAGCCGCCGCCTCCCGCTCCTCCGAAGGCGAAATGAGGCGAACGCGTGCTGCAACGCGTCCTGCACGGCACGGATCGTCTGGACAGCCGGATCAGCGGCGTCAGTCCGGCTCTGCGGCGGGGTGCGATCGTTTCCGCCGCAGTGCACCTTCTCATCCTGCTGCTCCTGGTGGTCGGCCTGCCGTACGCGAGACCTCCTGAAGAGCCACAGGAAGCCGCGGTTGCGATGGTGTTCGACGGTACCGCCGAGTCGTCGATCAAGGCGCCCGCGCCGGCCGCGGTCCCTGCACCGGCGCCGGCACCCACCGTAACGCCGGCGCCCCAGGCACAGCAGCCGCCCAAGCCGCAGCCCACGGAGCCGGCCCCGCCGCCTCCGCCGCCGCCACCTCCCACACCGCCGCCACCCCAGGCGACCGCCCCGCCGCTGCCCACACCGCCGCTCCCTGTTCCGCCCCCCACGCCGGCGCCGGCGGCTTCGATCGCGCCGCCTCCACCCGCCGCGCCGCCCAGCCCGCCGCAGGCACAGCCACCGCTGCCCACGCCACCCCTGCCAGTTCCGCCTCCGCCCACGCCGGCGCCCAGCCCGCAGAGCGCCACCTCGCAGCCGAATCCCACCAAGAACCCGGCACCGCAGAGCACCGCCCTGGAAAACACGCTGGAGAAGTTGCGCAGCCTGCAGCGCCAGACGCTACCGCCGAAGTCGCGCTACAATCCGCAATCCGGCGGCGCGCCGAACGGCGGCGGCAATCCGCAAAGCGACGACACATCCGCCCTGACCGCTTCGCAGCGTGGCGCCATCGGCGATTTCGTCCGGCGATGCTGGGCGACCGATCCGGGCATGCTCGATCTCGACAAGATGGAAGTGCTGCTCACCGTCACCACCGACGGCGGCGGCGTCGTGCGCCGCGCGATCGTGGCACCGGAGGACGTGGGCCGTGTGAGCGGCAACATGCGTCTGCGGGTGTTCTCCGAACGCGCCGTGCGCGCGGTGATGGATCCCAACTGCGCCAACCTGCCCTTGCCGCCGACGATGCTTGGGCAGATCCGGACGTTCACCTTCCGATTCCGACCGTGACAGGTCTCACTTCAGGAAAGGTCTGACATGACAGGATTGCCACTCTTGCCGCTGAGCCGGCGCTCGATGCTGATCGGCGCTGCCGGGTCCACCGCGTTGTTCGCGGCGCCCGCCGTCGTTCGCGCGCAGGCACTGGCACCGCCACAGGCGGCGCCCGCTGCCCGTGGCCAGACTGCCGTAATCGATGTGAACCGCGCGCGCACCGACCCTATCCCGATCGCCATTCCGAACCTCGGGGGCGATCAGCTCGGCCAGGAGATCGCAGCCGTCGTCACCAATGACCTGGCTCACTCCGGCCTGTTCCGTCCGATCGCCCAGCAAGCGTTCATCCAGGCCGGTGCGGGGCAGGGGGACGCGCCGAACTTCCAGAACTGGAAGGCGGTCGGCGCCCAGGCGCTGGTCACCGGCCGCGCCGAGTCCCAGGGCGGCGGTCAGGCCCGTGTCGAGTTCCGCCTCTGGGACGTGCTGCCGCAGACGCAGCTCCAGGGCACCGCCTACACCACCAGCCAGGCCAACTGGCGGCGTATCGCCCACATCATCGCCGACGTCATCTACGAACGGCTGCTTGGCGAGAAGGGCTATTTCGATACGCGCATCGTCTATATCGCCGCCACCGGTCCACGCGGCAGGCAGACCAAGCGCCTCGCCATCATGGACCAGGACAGCGAGAACCACCGCTTCCTGACCGACGGATCGTGGCTGGTGCTGACGCCGCGGTTCCATCCGACGCGCGACGAAATCGCCTTCATGAGCTACGCCAACAATCGTCCGCGCGTCTATCTGTTCAACCTCGGCAACGGCCAGCAGCGCGCCCTCGGCGACTTTCCCGGCATGACCTTCGCGCCGCGCTTCTCGCCCGATGGCAACAGCGTGGTGATGTCGGTCGCCACCGGCGGCGGTTCGGACATTGTCGTCGTCGACCTCGGCAGCCGCTCGTCGCGGCGGCTCACGGAATCCGGAGCGATCGATGTGTCGCCCTGCTACAGCCCCGACGGCAGCCAGATCGTGTTCAACTCGGACCGCGGCGGCGATCAGCAACTCTATGTGATGGGTGCCGGCGGCGGCGGCGGCAGGCGCATCAGCTTCGGCTCCGGCCGCTACGCGACGCCAGTCTGGTCGCCGCGCGGCGACCTGATCGCCTTCACCCGATTCGGCGGCGAAGCCGGCAACTTCTCGATTGGCGTCATGCACCCGGATGGGTCGGGCGAACGCATCCTTTCGGAGGGGTTCTCCGTGGAAGGTCCGACCTTCGCGCCCAACGGCCGCGTGTTGATGTTCTGGCGGCAATCAGCCGCGCGCGACAATCGCGGGTCCGGCTTCTCGTCGCGCCTGGTGTCAGTCGACATCACCGGCTTCAACGAGCGTGTGGTGGGGACGCCGACCGATGCCTCCGATCCTGCCTGGTCGCCGCTGGCGGCGTGACGAGCTTGGTAGGCAGCCTGTGGTTCTCGCGAACTTGACCGCATTCGATGCAATTGGCCAATCGCATTCAATGGCGGAACGGATTACCGTCATCGGGTTGGCGAACCTCTCTCTGATGTCACCCTCAACCAGGGACGAAGTGTCATGAACAGCAAGCTACTTGGCGCTCTGGCCGCCGTCGCCCTGTTGGCGGCGTGCTCGGACAAGGACAAGGCCGGTGAGGCGACCGGCGCAGGCGCGGCTACATCGGGGCCGGTGCCCGGCAGCCAGGAGGACCTGGTCTCCAACGTGGGCGACCGTGTCTTCTTCGACTTCGATCGTTCGTCGCTCAGGGACGATGCGCGCGCGACGCTCGATCGCCAGGCCGGCTGGCTCGGCAAATATCCGCAGGTCAACGTCCAGGTGGCCGGGAACTGCGACGACCGCGGGACGGAGGAATACAACCTGGCGCTCGGCCAGCGGCGCGCCAATTCCAGCCGCGACTATCTGGTCGCGCGCGGCGTCGCAGGCTCACGGATCAGCACGATCAGCTTCGGCAAGGATCGGCCGACGGCACTCGGCGACAACGAGCAAGCGTGGGCGCAGAACCGCAACACGATCACCTCGGTCCGCTGATCGGGATGGGTTTGGCGGAGACCGGCGGCCGTGGGGCCGCCGGTCTTGCGCGTACGGCGGCTGCCACATGGCAGCCCGCGTCTGGCATCATACGACGGTTGCAGAGTCGGGCCGCGACGCGAGGAGAGCAAGAATGACCAACCCGCCCAGGGTGATCGGACCTGGAGCCGCAAGGCGTGGCCACGCGAGGCGCGTGGGCTCCCGCTTGCGCCGGAATGGTGTTGGATGGGCGATGTGCCTGATCCCGATGATCCCCTTGCTCCTCTGGACGGTGCCGGTCCGGGCGCAGGTCGAGAGCCGCGAGGGGATTGCCCTGCAGAACCAGATCCTGGAGCTGCGGCGCCAGATGCAGATGCTGCAGGACCAGCCGGGCAGGGGTGGCGGCGGCAGTCCGACCTATCTCGGCCGTCCCTACCCACCGCCTTCCGGCGGCAGCAGCGATCTTGTTGCGCAGTTGCTGTCGCGCGTCGACTCGCTCGAGGAACAGGTGCGCCAGCTTCGCGGACGCGTCGACGAGACGCAGAACGCGATGCAGCGACAGAGCGCCGAGTTGGCCAAGCGGATCGAGGACATGGCGTTCCAGGCCCAGAGCCCACAGGGCGGAATGCCGCCTGGGCCGGGACCCGCTCCGGTCAGGCCTACTCCGTCGCCTTCGTCGCCTGGCCTGGCGCTGCTGCCGCCGCCGACTTCGCTCGGCGGACCGTCGTCGGGCCCGCCGCCGCAGCCACCTGGCGTGCCGGCGCCTGGAGCGCCGGTCCGGCGCACGCCGGAACTGGCGATGCAGGAAGGCAATGCCGCATTGGCCCGACGCGACTATCCCACGGCCGAACAGGCTGCGCGCGAGGTGCTGACCGGCAGTCGCACTTCTCCCCGTGCCTATGACGCGCAGTTCCTGCTGGCCCAGGCGCTGCTGGGCCAGCGCCAGTACTCGCAGGCGGCAATCGCCTACGACGACAGCTACAACAGGTCGCGGCGGGGCGTGCATGCCCCCGACGCCCTGCTCGGCCTGGCAAATTCGCTGATCGCCATCAACGAGAAGAAGGCAGCCTGCGATACGCTGACCAAGCTGCACGCCGAGTACCCGTCGCCTCACCCCGATCTCCGCGATGCCATGAACGCGTCGGCACAGCGGGCCGGGTGCCGGTGAGTGGTCACTGCGGAGCAGTTCGCGGCCGCCATGTCGCGGCTTGGGCCGTTCGAGCCGTCGCCGCGGATCGCCGCCGCTGTGTCGGGCGGTGCAGACAGCATGGCCTTGGCGCTGCTGGCCGATGCCTGGGTGCAGGAGCGCGGAGGATCGCTGCTGGCACTGGTGATCGACCATGGCCTGCGCCCGGAGTCCGCCAGGGAAGCAGCGGCGACGGTTGAGCGGCTGAGCTCCATCGGCATCGCCGCGCGGCTGCTGCCGATTGGCGGGCTGGCGCGCGGTTCCGCACTCGCCGAGCGTGCACGGGCGGCGCGGTTCGCGGCACTCGAGGCGGCATGTGCTGCGATGGGAATCCTGCACCTGCTGCTCGGGCATCACGCAGCCGATCAAGCCGAGACGCTGCTGATCCGCGCGCTCGGGGGCAGCGGTCCGGCCGGCATGGCCGGCATGGCGCCACTCGTCGAGACGACGCGGCTGCGGTTGCTGCGTCCGCTGCTCGCGGTGCCGCCAGGGCGGTTGCGCGCCACACTGTCGGCCGCCGGCGTGGCCTGGGTCGAGGACCCCTCGAACGCCGATAGGGCGGCGCTGCGACCGCGCCTGCGGCTGCTGCGTCGGGACCGCGACGGCGACGGGGCGGCGACCGCCGCCTTGGTCGCCGCCGCGGCTGCTTCCGGCCGAAGCCGGGCCGGCCACGACCGAAACGGCGCTGCCAACCTCGCCGCGCAAGTTTCGTTGCGGCCCGAGGGTTTCGCTCTGTTGTCGGGGCAAGCGCTCGACCCACCTGCGTTGGCAGCGCTGCTCCAGGCACTTGCCGGAGCCTCGTTTCCGCCGGCCACCAGATCGCTTGTCGCCCTTGCCGCGGCACCCCGGCCAGCGACCTTGGCCGGGGTGCGGCTGCTGCCGGCTGGTCGGCTTGGCCTCGGAATGCTTGCCGTTCGCGAACCGGCCGCAATGGCGCCGCCGGTGCCCGCGCAGCCCGGTGCCGTCTGGGACGGGCGGTTCCGTCTCGGCGACGCCGCGGTGGTCCCGCCTGACGCGACGCTGGGCGCGCTGGGCGACGCTGCCGCCCCACTGCGCCGATTTTCATCGCTCCCGGCTGCCGTGCTGCGGACCCTGCCGGCGATCAGGCGCGGCGAAACGCTTCTCGCGGTGCCGCATCTCGTCTATCCTGACCGCAAGGGATGCGAATGCTATCCAA
>JANWJK010000212.1 GCA_025452005.1 Acetobacteraceae bacterium
GGGACTGGTGCCGACACTTAGGTAGTTCTCCCAGCCACGCAGGATCATGCTGAACTCGAACTGGTGGTTGGCGCCGCCGAGTGAATCCCAGAGCGAGCCATCGGCACTCGCCCAGCCGACCTCGATGTGCAGCGGCCGCGTCGGATGCAGCGCGTGATCAGGCGCAATCTCGTTGACGAAGCGGCCGTCCAGCGCCTCGCGCCGGAAGTCGCCTGTCGTGCCCGGAACCAAGGATGGCGCGGCGATCAGCGCACCGCGATCCAGTGCGGCCTGGCCGCGCGGATCGAGCGCCCCCTTCAGATCAGAGACTGTGCCCGGCCAGCCCCACAGTTCGACCGCGTAGCGTCCGGTCTCGGCGTCGTACGGCACGCTCAGCGGCGCCGGTGTCGTATTCCGCCCGACGCGGAGCCACAGCCGTATCGACGACCCTAGCGAGCCACGCGCCATGCCCGCCAGCACCGAATCAGGCCCGGCCCGATAGGACAGGCGAAGGAACGGTCCGATCCACGCGCCGGCCGAGGCGATGCCGCGGATCAGCTGCGTGTCGGCTGCCAGGAACGAGGCGACGTTCTGCTTCTGAAAGTCGGTCTTGCTGTCCTGCTGCGTGGGGTCGAGCACGCCGTCGGACGGCGGGCTCGGGCCATAGAGCTGCAAGGCGCGGATGGGGAACAGATACTGCAGTTCCTCGAACGGATACGCCTCGCGTCCGGCGGCCAGCGCCGCACCTTCGACCAACGACAGCAAGCGTGCCACGGGGTTGTTGTGGTCATAGTCGATCGCCGTTCCCGGACGCACAGGCACCACTTCGGAATGCAGGATTTCCATGCGTGTCTGCTCCGTTCACGCGCTGTGGTAGAGGAACGCGACGAACTTGAGGTTCTGCGTGCTGGTCGGTGGGTTGCGGATGCCGTGCATGCCGCCGCTCTTGGTGAAGATCATGCTGCCGGCTTTGACCGGCAGTTCCTTGAACATCTGCGTGCCCAGGCCGAACACCTCGCGCGGAACGGTCTTGTAGCGCGTATCGGTATCGTCGCCCAGGGTCGGATCGTCACCGACACGAAGATACGCGATGCCTTCACCCTCGATGATATAGTACAGCTCCTCGGAGCCGACGTGCTGGTGGTTGCCCTCCACTTTGCCGGGCGGAATCGTCACCTCGTGGAAGAAGATCATCGAGCCGCCCAGCTCGCGCTGGAACAGCCAGCGCATGGCGATGATGTTGTTCGGGTCGGCGTCCGGGTTGGTGAATTTGCCGTCCGGACCTCCCAGCATCATCGCGTTGCGGTAAAGCACCGGCGTGACGTCGCTTGCCTGCTTGTACCAGCCACGCTGGAAGTCCAGCAGGTAGTTCAGGTCCTGCACAGTGTTCTCGTTGGCACTCGGCTGCTGCGCGTTCACCGGCGCCTGGTGCGTGCGCTTGTAGTTGTTGTCCCAGGCGAGGTCGTCCGGCGCGATCGGCGCATCCGACGGATAGTTGCGCGCCGGCTCGCGGAACGCCAGCTCCACCCTGGCGATCGACGCCACGTCGGTCAGCATCGCCCCGAACTGCGGTAGCCGGGTGATCTGGCCGTCGCGACCAATCATCGACAGCACTGATGCGTCGTGCCGCACCGTGTCAGGCGGTTCGACCTTCTCCCAGATCTCCGCCTGGAACGCGTTGACCCAGTCGTCCCAGTGCAGCGTGAGCAGGCGGTCGCCCGATGTCTCCACCTGCCTGCCGGCCTTGTCGGTCAGGCGGATCCAGGCGGCACAGTTGTCGCGCAACAGCCGGTTCTTCGTGCGCACCGCCTCGGTGAGCCGCGTGCCACGATACTCGAACCGCAGGAAGTTGCAGTACAGCGCGCCGTCGAGGAACACGCGGCCCTTCAGGCAGAGCACCTCGTGATAGCCGCGCACCTCCTGCACGTTGTAGCGATAGCGCGGGCTGCGCGTCGCGTTCAGGTACTCCTGGTGATAGATGCGGTCGGGAAAGAACACCACGGCGAAGATCGTGTTCGCCGGGTCCTCGGCAACCGTGATGAGCCGTGGGTCCATCGCTCAGATCCTCGATGCCAGGATGTCAGCGACACGGAAGGAATTCGCCTGGATGGTCAGCGTCGGATTGGCGCCGCCTGACGTCGGCATGAAGCAGCCGTCGGTGACATAGAGGTTGTCGAAGCCCCAGGCGCGGCAATCGGGATCGAGCACGGAATCTGTGCGGTCGGTGCCGAAGCGCGCGCCACCCAGGATGTGGTTGGCGCAGCGCGCCAGCTCGTCCTTGCCGAACACCGCGCCCGAGCCGATATCCACCGTGACGCCGCCTCTCACCAGAATGTCCCGGCAGACGCCAGACAGCTTGTTCATCAGCGCGACGTCGTGCGAGTGATAGTCCTTGATGATGTAGGCGACCGGGCGTCCCCATTTGTCCTTCACGCTGGGATGCAGCTCGATGCGGTTGGACTTCACCGGCACCTGATTGGCCATGAAGGTGATCGACAGTCCGCGGCCAAAGCTGTGATCGAGGAACGCATCGAGCGCGTCGCTGACCAGTTCCGTGGCCTGGTTGAACCCCTGCCAGATGGTATCGAGATCACGGCTCCCGTAGTTGCGTGCGAGCGCCAGCGGCAGCGCGCGGTCCGAGGTGTTGTTGTAGATGACCGCGCCGGCCCAGATGCGCTGTGCGGCGAGGAACTCGTCGGCGTGGCAGAAGTCGCTGGCGAAGTCGCTGTCCAGCGTCTCCGACTTGTCGTAGCGCTCGGGCGACGATACCAGCGCCGAGGCGCCGCCGAAGCAGTGGGTCAGGAAGTAGGCGCCCAGCATGCCGTTGCCGTCCTGGTTGATGCGTGGCGCGAAGCCGGTCCGGTCTATGTCGGCGGACAGCTTGAGCAGCCGCACGCTCTCGATCGCCGAGCAGGCGACGATGACGGTGCGGCCGGAGACCTCGCGCGGCGTGCCGTCGGGCGCCAGGAAGTGCACGCGGGCGATGCGCGCACCGTCCGATGAAAGATGCGTCACGGTACAATTCGGCAGCAGCGTGAAGTTCGGCAGATCCTTGATCGGGCTCAGCAGCGAGACCCAGGTGGAGGACTTGAACCCCATTGGATCGCCGTAGCGATTGACATAGGCCGTCTTCGCCGCCTCGCCCGGCTGTGGACCCTTGCGTCCACTCGGCGCGTGATCCTCGGTGATCACCGCGAGCGGTGTGCGGTAGTGCGGCATGCCCAAGGCGTCCATGCCGGCCTTCACGTGCTCGCTGATCGGATTGTAGGCGAGCGGCTTCTGATACTTGTCGCCGCTGGTGAACGGCTTCCTTTGGTTCGCCACCTCGCCGTTGATGCCGACCAGCGTCTCGGCCTTGGCATAGTACGGCTCCAGTGTCGCATACGGGAACGGCCAGTCGCGCGCCGCCCGCCGCACCTCGTCGTTCGGATCACCATCGAGCGCCGCACCCGGCCGGTTGTTCCACTGCGCCAAAGTCAGGTCGCGCGGCGTGAAGCGCAGCGACACGCCGCCGTAGAGCTGCGTGCCGCCGCCGACGACCTGCGCGGTGTAACCCTCGATCGTCGCATCATCGCTGCCGTCGGCGCGGCGATAGATGTGCGGCTCGTCGTTCAGGTCCGGCTCGACGTGGCTCGAATAGTACGGCATGCCTTTGTTGGCCACGTCGAGCCGCAGGATCTTCTCGGCGCCGGTCGAGAGCGCCTCATCGCGCCGGAAGCCGCTGACGCCGGTCGTCGCCTGGTACTGCGGCAGGATCAGCGGTCCCTTCTCCAGCATGAGCACGCTCTTGCCCTTGCGCGCCAGTTCATGCGCGATCGGTGCGCCACCTGCGCCGCTGCCGATGATCACCAGATCATATTCGTTCTGCATGACGAAGATCCCCGACGGTCAGGCGACGTAGTCGGCGCTGGCGCCGATAGGCGGTTCGATCGCACGCTCCCAGTTGAAGCAGCTTGCGTCCTTCGGCCCGCGGAACCGGTGTTCGAGCCACGCCCAGCCGGCGGCGCCGGCATTGCCGCCGTATTTCGGATGCGAGAAGGCGCCGGTGTAGGTGTGGCGACGCAATAGCTGAAGGAAGAAGTTCGGGCTCTGGTACCGGCTCGTGTCCCAACCATCCACCTTTCCCTGGGCCATCTGCTGGTACAGGTCCTGATACGCGTCCTTGCTGACATCGGCCGGTGCCATGCCGGGGAAGCGGCTGCGCAGCACGTCGGCGATCAGCTTCAGGCAGACCTTGTAGTCCCCCAACCGGTGCCGTTCCTCGCGCGCCACGAGCTTGTCGATGAAATTCACCGCGCCGATCGGTTGTTCGAGGCGAAACGCCTGGTGGAATGCGGTCTCGCGCGCCCGCTTGTCGGCGGTGAAGTAGTAGAGATCCATGAAGCGCTGCGCATCGTCGCCAGTGAGCGGCAGGATCTCGTTGGTCAGTCGCGCCAGAATCGCCAGCTCCCAGCTCTCGAAACTGACCGAAATGGCACATTGCTCGGTGAACAGGCGCGACCATTCGACGCCGTTGTCCAGCACGACGCGCTGCGGGTTGATGGGATCGGCCATCGCCTGCCCGTCCACCAGAAACTTGTAGATGTGCGCCTGGCCCTTGCGGATCAGCACCGTGGCGGCGCGATACAGCGTCGGCTGTCCGTCGAACAACACTGGCTCGAGCGGTGTTGCATCCCACAGGCTGTCAAAGGTTCCGACCACCGCAACCGGCCGCCGATCGTCCCCGCCACCGGCGCGCCAGACGAACGTGACGCGGTTCAGGTCGGGGTCATTGCCGGCATGATGGCTGTCCACAACAGGAAACCGCCAGGGCTCGGCATAGTCGGCGACCGGCGCATCGGCACGGCGCGCCAGATACTTGCCGGCAAGGTTGAGCACACCAGTATGGTCGAGAGGCTCCGTTTGCACGCCGCGTCCTCCTCAAACGGCCGCGACATGATTGCGCGGATTCCCAGTTAACGCTGCATTAAGTCTCGGTGTCGGCGTAGCGCGGTTCGGGTGGCATCCTGTCACACACGATCGTGTGATCGACGCAGTTCAGCCTTCGCCGGGGTCGGCGGTCAGCCCTGCCGCGGCAATGCCGGCGACGGCGGCCGCCTCGTCATTGTCGGAGTTGTCGCCGGAGATGCCGACCGCGCCGACGATCGCCCTGTCGGCAGTCCGGATCAGCACACCGCCGGGGACCGGAACCAGCGATCCGCCGACCGCATGCGTGACGGCGGCGATGAAGTGCGGGTTGGCGGCGGCCCGTTTAGCCAAGGCGCGCGAGCCGATGCCGAACGATAATGCGCCATGCGCCTTGCCGCTGGCGATCTCGAAGCGGCGCAGGCTGGTGCCGTCCTGCGCGGCGTAGGCCTTCGGCACACCGCGCTCATCAAGCACCACGACGGCCAGCGGCTGCATTTTCTGGTCCATGCCGAGTTTGAGGGCGGTAGAGACGATGGTCTGCGCCTGGGCGAGCGTAAGCTGGGGCATGGCGGTTGCTCCTGTTGTGGCTGCTTTGGTGCCTTACGGCTCAGTCGTCGATGTCACGCAGGATCGGCAGAAGATAGTCGGCGAACAACGCGGGGTTTTCAGCGAAGGGGAAATGGCCGATCCCGTGCATCGGCTGGAACCGGGCACCGGGGATCTTTGCCGCGGTGGCGGCGGAGTGTTCCACCGTGCAGGAATAGTCGTACTCGCCGGTCAGCATGTGCAGCCGGCATCTGCCGGTGTCGATGCGACCCACGCGGTCGCGGGCATCCCAGTCGCCGGCATAGAACTCGATATCGCCGAAGAACACTGCCGGACCGCCCTGGCCATAGTGCCAGGCCACGTCGGCAACGCATTCCGCCGGACTCTGCGGCGCCATCAGGCCGCGAACCCATTCCGGCACGAAATAGGCGGCGTTGACCTGCGGATGGTTGGAGAACGGCGTCTGCCGGCGCTCGATGCGTTCCGAGGCCTCGCAGGCGACGATGCCGGCGAAGCTATCCGGGTGGCGATAGGCCAGTTCGAGGCAGATCTCGCCCGACATCGACGCGCCCAGAACGATCGGCCGGTCGAGGCCAGCGGATTCGACGAATCTCATGATCAGATCGACATAGAGATCGGTGTCGAGCCGCCATGCGCCTGGAATGGCCCCGGCGGGCGGCGGCGA
>JANWJK010000213.1 GCA_025452005.1 Acetobacteraceae bacterium
GTCGGCGAAATCGACAATCGTGGCAGCCATTTCTACCTGGCACTCTACTGGGCGCAGGCGCTGGCCGCGCAGGGCAAGAGCGCAGTGCTGCAAGCTCGATTCAAGAAGCTGGCTGAGACGCTGGCGGCCAACGAGGCCAGGATCAATGCCGAACTGATCGCCGCGCAGGGCAAGCCCGTGGACATCGGCGGTTACTACCTGCCCGATCCGGCCAAGGCATCGGCCGCGATGCGGCCGAGCGCGACGCTGAACGCCGCGCTCGCGGCGCTCTGACGCGGGGTTGGGCCCCGCCCTGGACAAGCAGGGCGGGAGGAGTTCGACAGCTACGCTGGAGCCGACGCAGATGGTGGCGCGAGTGGCCGCCCGTCGGAAATCCTGCGCATAACCTATGCTCGATGCCGTCCCCGGCATGCTGAAATGCGGACTGCACAGGAGGCGTGGCGACCATGGGCGATCTCGCCAGGACGGCAGGCAAGGTTTGGACCGCGGAGGAATTTCTTCGTACCGACCAACGCGAATTCGGCGACGCATGGCGGTACGAACTCGTCGATGGGCGCATTGTCGCCCACGCTGCGCCGAGCCCTGCTCACGCCAGGATCGTGGCCGCGCTCACCGGAGCGTTGACCGCCCGGATGAGCGGCGATGACGGTTGCTTTCCCGAGTCGGGAAGTGGCGCGGCACCGGAGAATCAGCAACAGGCGAATGCTCGCATTCCCGACGTGATGATTCGATGCCGAGGTCTGCCGCGCGTGCTGTTCGAGGTATTGTCGCCATCGGAACTCAAGCGGTGGCGGGAACGGGATCGCAAGCGACTGGACGAACAGGACATCGCCGGTGTCGAGGAGATCATCGAAATATACCAGTCCGAACCAGCCATTCACATTTATCGCCGCGGGAGCGGACACTGGGTGTTCGAACCTGTCGGAGGCTTGGAAGCAGTGCTCGGACTGCGGAGCGTCGAGTTGACCATCCCGCTCGCCGAAATCTACCGCTATATCGACTTTGACCGGGAGGAGGCCGAGCTCTGATCGCCCTCTATGCGGTCCGGGTCAGCTCTCGACCGCTCGGGGGAAGGTTGGCCGCAGGTCGATGCCATCGTAGAGGATCGCCAGTGGCAGGGATGCCTCCAGCAACGGCAAGGGGATGACATCGTCAACGGATTGATAACGCTTCCGCTGCCACTGCCGAGCTTCGTCCCGTGACCACACCACCACGTCAGGTTCGGTCGGCGACATGAGGATGATGTAATCGAGGGCGGCGATGCCCTTGTACTCGTCGACCTTCACATGCTCATCGATTCGGCGGGTCGTCTCGGAGAGCACCTCGAGGACCAGGCGCGGCGTTTCGGAGACCATGTCCTCCATGTCGAACGGAGGACACAGAACGCTAAGCTCCGGTCGACGGAGCTGGCCTGGATAGACGCGGATGGCGATGTCCGCACTGAAGGGACGGCAGCCTTTGCCTGCGGCCCTGAGCTGCGGCGCCAGATGTCTGTCGGCATTCCCGCGCGCGATGTCGTGACGGATCCGGGCGCCCGTCATCGCCTGCGGGACACCATCCACGAGTTCGTAGCGCTGGTCCTGACCCGATTGCCACGCCAGGAACTCCGCTTCGGTCATCCGCTTCCGAACAGCTTCCGACATGACCCTGTTAGCTGCCCCAAAGGTCATTGGCGTCCAGTGGGCAGAGTGGCAGGCGGGGGTCCCGATCGCAAGCGCTCCCCTGACCGTGACGACCCGGCGTGCAGCAACCAGAACCTGCCAGCCGCTCGCCCGCGCGCAGGGTCGGCGAAATCGACAATGATGGCAGCCGTTTCTACCTGGCGCTCTACTGGGCGCAGGCGCTGGCCGCGCAGGGCAGGAGTGAGGTGATCTGCCAGGTTATATAGACCAGGTCAGCTTTGTGGATTGAGGTATTGTCGCCGAAAGTCCCGCCAGGGAAACAAGACAGGACCGTTCTTTCGAAGATAGCATCATCATCAAAGTGCTCTGTATGGAATTCCGGACTCGCGTATGCGTCCGTTCGGATCGACACCGAATGACCGCAAAAGGCTATGTACGGCGTCTTTGGTAGACGAGGGTGCTGCAGGGCCTATAACAATATCGGTGATCCCATCCTTGTCCCGAAGCGGCAAGGGCGATTCCATGTACGGCACGATTTCGGCGCCACGAACGCGGGTCTTAACGTCGTTCCTTTGTGCATTCTGGGTGCCCAGAATCACGAGCCAAACTTCCTGCTCATGGCGATAAGCCTCGTGCTTGACACCAAGACTAATGCCGATCAGCTGTCCCGCGATAAGCTGGTTTGCCAGCTCGCGCATGAACGGAATACCGATCCTCTGATCCTTCAGGTGCGGACGGCAGCCTTGCACGACAGCGGCAGCAGCCTCGATCGCAGTGCAGTAGCGTGCGTCAGCTTCCTTCCCATAGACAACCGGCAAAATTATGTGTTCGGTAGGGGCAGGAGAGGAATCCTCAACCATCTCAAATAGGTGGGGAGCTAAGCCGAGCGCGAAACCGCGTCCGTTATCAGCATATGCGCGCCATTGTCCGAGATCATTGCCTGCACGACTTAAGCTTGCAATGTAGAACCCAAAGACGTCTGCGAAATTCCCATGTTTGAATAGGTCATCGACCATCTCACAGAAAATCTTGACCAAGCCGTCACGATATTGCTCGGCGATCGCCACCAGCAGACGATGAGCGATATCCATCCCGTGGGTGAGTTCGCTCGGGTCATTCAGATGGCGATAACTGGTGAACCAGAATTTCTGACTCTCTATGATGCCACGCAGGCCAGTCGCGTTGGTGTAGTGGTAAAGTGGCGTGGTAATGCGAGTCGCGGCTTGCTCAGCTTCTAGCTGCTGCGTTGACCAATGGACGAACTGCTTGATAGCTGCCAAAAGTTCCGGTGGAAGGGCCTCTTCACTCATGGGACTGATCCTGTGAAAAAGCCCGGCCGCGTTGCGACGGCACGGCCGGCTTCCCACTTGTATCGTGCCACTCAGATTACGCCCCTTCTCCCGAGTCGCAAGCGGCCACTTCAGCTCAACACCCGCGCGGCTTCGCCCTGCCTGGACAGCACGGTGACTGCCTTCTCGTCGAAGGACACGAATGTTTCGCCGCCCAGCCAGGCGCCCTCGTAGGCGATCGCGCCATCGGCAAAATCGCCGCCGGCATCGAGGACGGCGAGGCCAAGCTCGGCAGCCGGCCGGTTCACCACCACATTGCCCGCATTCATCAGACTGCGAACGGCCGTCACCACGTCACCCTTACCTAGTTTGGCACCCTGCCGAAGAACCCAGACCAGCTCGCACAGACACGGCAAAGGCACGGCGATCAGCGATGCTTCCTTGAGCAGTTTTCTGGCTGCGCGAGATTGCGCGGGATCATCGTTCAACACGGCCCGCGCGAGCACGTTGGTATCAACGGAGATCTTCATGTCTGATCCAGATTACCCGCCCAACCCGCAGCCGCAATCCGGTTGATGTCCTCGATTGACAGCGGTTTCTTGCGCTTCACCTTGCCGTCGAGGCTGTGCAGGAAATCATCGATCGTTCCGGTCGGCCGCGCCGCCCGCACGCGCAGCTCCCCCCCCGGCAGTTTTTCGAAGTCAACCCGTTCACCTGGCTTGATGCCCAGGTGTTGCAGCAAGTCGCGCTTGAGCGTGACCTGGCCTTTCGCAGTGACGGTGAGGGAAGCCACGATGGTCTCCATTGGCACTCATGTAATGTAATGTAAATCATCATTACTGTCAACCCCGCGCCCCTTCACGGCTCGACATCCGCATCCTGGCGCCGGTCGAGGCGATGAAGTTCTCGCTCGATCGCATCCGCAAGGGGCAGGACACGATCTCCGTCACCAGCAGCGTGTGCTGTGCGATTATCTGACCGTTCTGTTCCTGATCACTACCTGCCCGATCCGGCCAAGACATCGGCATGCGGCCGAGCGCGACGCTGAACGCCGCGCTCTGACGCGGGGTTGGGTGGACCCGCTCTGGACAACCGGGGCGGCTTTTTTGGGCAGCACCCGCGCCCGCCAGGCGTGCCGGGCGCCACGGCGTAGAAAGTCCCACAGTATAGAAAGTGCTGGACCGAGCCCACGATCCGCCAGACCTGATGCAACGGCCCCGCTGGAGACAGCCTGGACGACGCCGAGGTTCGCGGACTCGATGCGGAAGAGCAAAGGACTGTGCTGCACCACCGGCGCCGCTTTCAGTTGTATTTGGCCATGCGAAATGCTTATCCAGGGGGAATGGTGGCGGGCTGCGCCGCCGCGGCTGCACCAGGACGCACAATGGCTCCCTACGGGTTGACACGATGAACCGGATGCGCGTCAGCCAGGCCATGGGATTCGCCGGCGTCGCTGCCGCCACCCTTGTGCTGGTCGGACTGACCTGGTTCGGCACGTTCAGTGCCACGCGCTCGCAGCGCAGCGAGGCCGAGGCGCGCGTCGAAGCCAGGGAGGCAAATCAGGCGGCATTGTTCGCGGAGCAGGTCCAGGTCGACCTGCTCGAGGTGAACCAGACGCTGCGCCTCCTCGCCCACGCCTGGGAGACAGATCCCAACCACTTCCACCTTGTGTCATGGCGTAACGACATCGTCCTGTTGAACACGATCGGCCCCGACCTGTTCATCGCCGACGAACACGGCATCGTTCGTGACGCGTCAGTGCCGGAATTGGTGGGCACCGATATTCAGAGCCTCGACTACTTCCGCGCGTTGTCGGAGCGGATCGTCGACGACAACGAGGCATTCATCAGTCCGACCACGATGGGCAAGCTGGTGCGGCTGTGGCACATGAACGTGGCGCGCCCCCTGCACCGCCGCGATGGCTCGTTCGCCGGCGTGATCGTCGCCGGCCTGCGTACCAACGCCGTCGGCAAATTCTACCGTATGGCGAATATCGGCACGCACGGCATGATCGCCGTTGTGGGGCTGGATCAGGGAAACCTGCGTTTCGCGCAGGGGCCCAATCCGATCTATCCCGGCACCAGCGTTGCCGGCAGCGACATGTTCAAGGCCATGGCGGCGGACCCCGATTCCGTCTGGGTCGGCCGCACCGCGCTCGATGGCATCGAACGGGTTCATGGTTTCCACCGCGTCGCCGACCGCGATATGGCGGTTGTTGTCGCGGTGGACCGCGACGAGGCCATGCACCCAACAAACCGCTGGGTCATGACCGCCTACCTGTTCGCCGGCGGTATCACCGCGCTGCTGCTGGTGCTCGCAGCCATCGTCATGCACGCCATTCGCGCTGCGCATCGTCGCGGGGCGGCGCTCGCTCACGAACATGCCGTGCTGGCCTCGGCCAACACCGAACTGGAACTGGCCAAGGCGCGGGCGGACGACAAAACCATGCGGCTGGAGGCGACCCTCGCCGGCATGTCGGACGGCGTGGCGATGGTCGACGGCGATCTGCAACTGGTTGAATGGAACCCGCGATTCCCCGAGGTCGCCAGCGTACCCAGCAGCATCCTGCGCGTCGGCCTGCCGATGGAGGACATCGTGAGAGGGCAGGCGGAAGCCGGCGTATTCGGCAAGGTCGACATCGAGGCGGAGGTGTCCCGGCGGGTCGAGGCCCTACGTGCCGGAGACTATGCCGCCACCGTCGAACGCTCGCGACCCGACGGCAGGGTGGTGGAGCTGCGGCGCAACCGGCTGCCCGACGGCGGCTTCGTCACGCTCTACACCGACATCACCGCGCGCCGCGAGTCGGTGAGCGCGCTGCGCGAAGCCAATGCCCTGGCCGAATCCGCCACTAAGGCGATGTCGCGCTTCGTCGCGATCGTCTCGCACGAGATCCGCACGCCGCTCAACGCGCTGCTGAACAGCCTCAGCCTGCTGGCGGACAGCGGGATGGCGGCGACCCAGCAGGGGCTGCTCGACATGGCGCGCCAATCCGGCGACGCGCTGCTGGCGCTGATCAACGACGTCCTGGAGATGTCGCGCATGGAGGTCGGCCAGCTTGCCCTGCGGCCGAGCCTGTTCGCGCTGCGCCCGCTGATCGAAAGCACGATCGAGATGTTCGGTGCCCAGGCGGCGGAGCGGCGGATCGCCCTGCGGCTTTCCATTGGGCAAGGGGTGCCGGATGAGCTGTACGAGGATCCTGGCCGGCTGCGCCAGGTACTGATCAACCTGCTGTCCAACGCGGTGAAGTTCGCGGACGCGGGCGAAGTGCGGGTGATGGCCGATCTGGTCCCGCACGGCGATGCGCGCACGCTCCGCCTGGCGGTGCGCGACCGCGGTCCGGTCATTCCCGATGCGAGCCGCGCCCGGCTGTTCGAACCGTTCTCCCGCCTGGAAGACAGCGGCGACGCAGCTCCCCTCGGCACAGGGCTCGGGCTGACGATCTGCCGGCACCTGGTCGCACGGATGGGCGGTGAGATCGGCTGTTCGGTGTGGACCGTTGGCGACCGCGACGCCGGCAATGAGTTCTGGTTGACGCTGCCGATCAAGCGGGCACCGGAAGAGGTGCGGCCAGCGGCGACGCGCCCCGATGCGCAGTTGCGACGCGGGCTGCCGCGGACGCGGATCCTCCTCGTGGAGGATATCCTTGCCAATCAGTTCGTGATCGCCACGCCGCTGCGCCGCGAAGGCCATATGGTCGATGTGGCCAGCAATGGGCCCGAGGCGATCAGCGCCGCGGCAAACCGGCCGTACGACCTGATTTTGATGGACATCTTCATGCCGGGCATGAGCGGTCTTGAGGCCACGAGGCGGATTCGTGGCCTTGGTGGGCCCGCCGCTGTCGTGCCGATCGTGGCCCTGACGGCGAATACAGGTGCCGACGACCAGGCCGCCTGCACCGCGGCCGGGATGAACGGGATGCTGAGCAAACCTGTCACGCTGCGCGAATTGTTGGACGCCATCGCGCATCATGTGTGGCCGAACCGGCCGGGCCATCAGCCGATCGCGACCGCAGAGACACCGGCCGTGCCGGCCGTCTCACCTGTCCTGTCGTCCGCCCGGCTGGACGAGCTGCGCGCGACGCTGCCCGCCGACACCCTGGCCAATCTGGTGGAGGAGTGCCTGTTCGACCTGTCCGAGCGCCTGACCCTGCTGCTGGGAGCGGTACAACGGAGGGACACGGACCAGATCGTCGCCCATGTCCACGCCATGGCGGGCATGTCGGCCGAGTACGGGATGAGTATGCTGGAGACCAGACTGCGCGCGCTGGTGCAGGCGACGCGGGAGACGCCGGAGGCGCTTGGTCCTCGGGCCGAGGAGCTGGAGGCCGAACTGTTCCGCGCCGCCACGGCGCTGCGCGAGGTGTTCCATATCGAAATGGTCTGAGCGTTGAGGCGATGTTAACGCGTCGCCCCGACTATGCTGCCCATGTTGTCGCCAACCGCTCTCGCTGCATTCTCCGTCGGTGTGGCTCAGCCGAGCTTCGGCCAGACGAACTCCGTTCATCGCGTGCGCTCGGTCGGTCCCCAGCAGGGGCAGCCCCCGTCGCCCGCGGCACCAGCCACCGGCACGCCACAGGTGCGCGACGGCGACGCCGCACCAAGCCGGCTGCTGCCGCGCGGTTCACTGCTCGACCTGTCCGTGTAAGTCTTGGCCGTACCGGTCGTGGCATTCGGGGATTGATCCGGAGCCGCGAAAGCGTCACGTTCCGCGCATGCCGGACTTCGTCCGCAGGATTCCCGACGATGACAATCGCGAGCGCCTGATCTGCGCCGATTGCGGCCACATCGTCTATGACAACCCCAAGGTCGTCGCCGGCTCCGTCGTCGATCGGCGCGGGACCGAACGCCGATGATGCGTGCCTGCTGCGCTGTGCTCGCGCTGCTCGCCACGGCGGGCGCAAGTCCGCCGCGTCCCCTGCCGCTGCCGCCGCTCCCGCCTGCCCGTCCGCCGACGGACCAGTCAGCGCCGGTACCGGATCGCGATGTGCAGGCACCGTCCGATGCCGGTGTGCTGGGCCCGCGGGTCACTGTACAGGACTTCCGGGTCCGTCGCTTCAATCAGGGACTGGGTTACGCGCCTGGCTCGCAGTACGAGACCAGCGAAGAGAAACGCCCCATCCAGACTCCCGGCCTGTCCGTTCAGGTGCCGCTGCAATAGGCGCACATGATCCAGATCAAGTCGGCGGCGGGAGCGATGGCATATACCGCGTGCAGACCGCAGTGACAGGAAGGAATGGCCAATGGCTCTGAAGGACATGCTGGTGCATCTCGACACCACGCCGCGCTGCGCCGTGCGAATGGAGATAGCCGCCCGCCTGGCAAAGCAGCATGGCGCGCATCTGACCGGCCTGCACGTGATCGACATCCCTTCGGCGAATTACTTCTATGGCGCGGCGATGCCGTTCGTGCCGGCCAACCCGGAGGAGATCGTCCAGCGCATCCGCGCCGAGGCGACCGAGGCGGCCGGTCCGGTGGAGGCGGCATTCCGCGACTGCCTGCGCCGCAATGGAATCGAGGGGGCCTGGCGGCTGGCTGAAGGCGCGCTGCCCGCGACGGTGGCGCTGTATGGCCGCTACGCGGACCTCAGCGTGGTCGGCCAGCCGAACCGCGATGAACCGCAGGATGCCGATGCCGTCACGGTCACCACGGTGATGACCTCCGGCCGCCCGGTGCTGGCGATACCGTTCGCCGGCGAGTTCCCCACCATCGGCGAACGTGTCCTGGTGGCGTGGAACGCCAGCCGCGAGGCGGCGCGTGCGCTGAACGATGCGCTGCCGCTGTTGCTCGGGGCAAAGCACGTGACGGTACTGGCGATCAACCCGCAGCGTGGCCTCGGCGGGCAAGGCGACGTACCGGCAGCCGACATCGCGCAGCATCTCGCCCGCCACGGCATGAAGGCAGAGGCGGCGCATACCGTCGCCAAAGACATCGCCGACGGCGAGGCGCTGCTGTCCTATGCCGCGGATATCGGTGCCGATCTGATCGTCGCCGGCGCGTACGGGCATTCGCGCGCCCGCGAACTGGTGTTCGGCGGCGTCACCCGCACGCTGATCGCCGAGATGACCGCGCCGGTGCTGATGTCGCACTGAGGCGCGGGCGCGTCACCACGCGAAGCGCGGGATCGTCGCGATCGGCGCAACGCCTTCAAGCCGGGCCATGGATTCGGCTCTGTCCGGATCGTAGCGCCCGGTGCCGTCCGCCAGCGCCTCGCCATGGACGCCGCCGAGCACCCAGCATGCGGCGATATCGACCCCTGCCGCACCGGCGATGTCGGTGTGCAGCGCATCGCCGACCGCCAGGACCCGCTCGACCGGCAGATCCAGGCTTTGCAGCACCGGCTGATAAATCGCCGGATCCGGTTTGCCGATCGAGCGGACGTCGCCGCCCAGCTCCCTATAGCGCACCGCCAGTGCCCCGGCACACAGCACCCGCACGCCGCCACGAATCACCTGGAGGTCGGGGTTCGCGCAGATCATCGGCAGGCCGTGGCGGGCGCAGTCCCGCAGCACCGCCTCGAACTCGGACATCTCGGTGGGGTTGCGGTGATCGTCCGGCCCGGTATTCAAGACGAAATTGGCTTCCGACGGCTCCGCCACCTTGGTCAGCGACAGACCCTCCATGACGCCGCGGTCGCGCTCCGGGCCGAGGTGGAAGACGCGCTGGCCCAGCTCCGCCCACCACAGATCGGGCGGACGCCGCAAGGCACGGCGCACCGCCTCGCCGCTGGTGAGGATGTCGGTGTAGAGATCGTCGGGAATCCCCATCTGGCGCATCATCGCCTGGGCCGCGTCATTCGGCCGCGGCACGTTGGACAGCAAGAGCGTCCGTTTGCCGGCCTCGCGCAGCCGCGCGAGGCAATCGACGGCATGCGGGAAGGCGTTCACGCCGTCATGGATGACGCCCCACAGATCGAGGATGAACCCGTCATACCGTTCGGCAAGCGGGGCGAAGCCTGACAGGTGTTCCATCAGCCGTATTCTGCCAGACGGTGTGCGTCCTTGCCCACCGCGTCCTGCACGCGCGCGAAGCCTTCCGCGCGCAGCGCTTCGGCGAGTTCGCGCTTCAGCCGTGGGATCAGCGCCGGCCCCGCATAGACGAAGCCGGTATAGAGCTGCACCAGCGTGGCGCCGGCGCGAATTTTGATAAGCGCATGCTCGCCGGTGGATACGCCGCCGGCGCCGATCAGCAGCAGGCGGCCGCGGGCGAACAGGAAGGCGCGTGCCAGCACGGCGGTGGACAATGCGAAGAGCGGCGCTCCGGACAGGCCGCCCGCCTCCTGCGCGGACGGCGACCGCAGTCCAGGCGGTCGCGAGACGGTGGTGTTCGACACGATCAGTCCCTGCGCGCCCTCCGCGACGCAGGTCTCCACCAGTGCGGCCAGCGCCTCGTCGCCGATATCGGGCGCGATCTTCACCAGGACGGGCGGGCGCTTCGACACGCGCTCCGCCACGGCCCGCAGGATCGCACGTAGCCGCGCCTCGCCCTGCAGATCGCGCAGCCCCGGCGTATTGGGCGAGGATACGTTGATCACCGCGTAGTCGGCATGCGGCGCAACCGCGGCGATCAGCGCCGGGTAGTCGCTCTCCGGATCGGCGGCGTCCTTGTTGATGCCGACATTGGCGCCGAGCACCACCGGGCCGCGCGGACGTCGCGCCAGCCGCACGAGATAGCCATCGAGGCCCGCGCTGTTGAACCCCATGCGGTTGATGACCGCGTCGTCGTGGTGCAGACGGAACAGCCGTGGCCGCGGATTGCCGGCCTGCGGGCGCGGCGTGACGGTGCCGGTCTCGACGAAGCCGAACCCCAGCCGCATGAGTGCCGGGACCGCCACGGCGTTCTTGTCGAACCCGGCGGCGAGGCCGATCGGATTGCTGAAGCGCAGGCCGAGCGCCGTGACCGCCAGGGCCGGATCGTCGTACTCCCGGGCGGCCCCGGCCAGGCCGAGCCGCAATGCGTGCAGGGCGATCTCATGCGCCCGTTCCGGGTCGAGCCGGCGCAGCAGCGGCAGCAGCGCCGACGCAATCGAAGGGGTCATGGGGAACAGGGTTATAGGTGCGGCGGTCCCCCGCCACCATTCCCCTCGCCCGGCGTCACTGCGCTTCCGGGCCGCCGGTGAACGGCGACATGCGGCCGCGCAGATCGAGCGCGGATGCGACCTGCTGCCCGACACCGAGCGCATATTTCATCACAGCGAGGAGCGCATCGCCGGTCGGCGGCAGATCGCGGACGTCCCACGTGACAAACGTCGCGCCCAGCATCCGATTCCGGTTGTCGATCACCGGACAGGCCATGAAGGTGCCGGCACCGAGCCCTTCGAACCGGACGCGCAGCGCCGGGTTGGGCTGCTCGGTGACCAGGCCGAGATAGCACCGGCCGGCAAGCAGCACCGGCAGGAAATTGTTCCAATCGGACAGCGGCTGGTTCAGCAGGAGAGCGCCAACCGAGTGGCCCGGCGCGGCCACGGCGTTCGTGATATCGTAGCGCAACAGCGCCACCCCGGTGACGCCCGTGATGCCGTTATGCACCACACCGAGTCGCACCCGCGCCGCAAGCGGTGCGTATGCCAGGAGCCCGGTCAGCGACTCGTCGACCAGCTTGTCGGTGTCCGCGGCGTAGTGCAGTTCCGCCTGGAGAATGGCGGCTTCCCGCTCGTGCTCATGATCGACGCGGTAGGCCCTGGTATCGATGAACGCCACACGAAGGCCGGCGCCGAGGCTCCCCTCGTCGCGGACATGCCAGCCGGCGTAGAGGAATACCAGCATGCCGACTGTGACGATCGGCTGGATCAGCAAGGCGCAGGCCGGCCGCCGCAGCGGGCCAAGTGACGCAGTCGCGAGACGGACGAATTCCAACACCGGCACGGGTTTCTCCTTGAGGGATCGCAGTCGTCCTCCTCCGCCGGACGCGTTCGATGCGTTGCGGCGGCGGTTCGGACAGCAAGTGGCGCAATCCGGCGCTGGTATCAGGGCCGCGGCCTGGGGTGCGGGATCACGGCGAGATCGCGCACCAGCGTCGCCTGCTGCGCCTGAAGCTGCTGGAGCTGGCGATCGATCTCGGTGAGGCGCCCGTCCATGTTGGCGTCCTCTCCGATGTGCGACACCCGCCACTGGAGCAGCGAGTCCATGTTGCCCTGTAGGTGGCGCAACTGTTCCGCATGCGCCGCATTGTCGGTCAGCACGCCGCTGACCTTCGTGCCGTACTGCTCCTCA
>JANWJK010000214.1 GCA_025452005.1 Acetobacteraceae bacterium
GCCTGGAGAACAACAGCACCCAGGACCTGGTATCCGACATCGAGACGCTGCGGCGGCATCTTGGCCTGGATCGCTGGCTGCTGTTCGGCGGCTCCTGGGGCTCCACGCTGGCCCTGGCCTACGCCCAGGCGTTTCCCGAGCGGGTGATAGGCTGCGTCCTGCGCGGCGTGTTCCTCGGCCGCCCGGCCGAGGTGGACTGGTTCCTGCACGGGCTCGCCGCGATATTTCCCGATGCACATGCCAGTTTCACCGGCTTCCTGCCGGAGGCCGAGCGAGGCGACGTCCTCGGCGGTTATCTGCGGCGGCTGACCGATCCCGATCCATCGGTGCATTTGTCCGCGGCGCGCGCCTGGTCGGTGTACGAAGGCTCGTGCAGCACGCTGCTGCCGAGCCCGGAGACCGTCAGCTCGTTCGCGCAGGACCGCACGGCGCTGGGGCTGGCCCGCATCGAAGCGCACTATTTTGCCCACAACCTGTTCCTGCCGCCCGAAGGACTGCTCGGCCACATGCACCGCATCGGCCGGCTGCCCGCGGAGATCGTGCAGGGCCGCTATGACATGATCTGTCCGGCGCGCACCGCGTTCGAGCTGGCGGCGGCCTGGCCGGCCGCCCGGCTCTCCATCGTGCCGGACGCTGGTCATTCGGCACTGGAGCCGGGCATCCGCCGTGCGCTGGTCGCCGCGGTCGAGCGCTTCCGCCACGGGAGATGAAGCCATGAAGATCGCGGTGATCGGACTAGGCACCATGGGTATGGGTGCCGCGCTGAACCTGGTGCGTAAGGGCCATCAGGTGTTCGGCTGCGATGTGCGCGATGCCGTGCGGGCGGAACTGGCGACAGCCGGCGGCACCGCGGTCGGCAGCGCCGCCGAGTTGCCGGCCGACACCGAGGCCGTGGTGGTGTTCGTGGTGAACGCGCCGCAGACCGAGGCCGTGCTGTTCGGTCCGCAAGGCTGCCTGGCGAAGCTGGCGAAGGGAGCGGTGATCCTCTGCTGCGCGACCATCGCGCCGGAGGCGGCTCGTGCACTCGAACCGAAGATCGCCACGGCGGGGTTCCTGATGCTGGATGCACCTGTCTCCGGCGGCAAAGCCGGCGCACAGGCCGGCACGATGACGGTCATGGCATCCGGCTCCGAGGCCGCCTTTGCCAAGGCCCAGCCGGTGCTGGATGCGATCTCGACGAAGGTGTGGCGGCTCGGGGAAAAGGCCGGCATCGGCAGCACGGTCAAGATGGTGAATCAGTTGCTTGCCGGCGTGCACATCGCCACCGCGGCCGAGGCGCTGGCGCTGGGCATCCGCGCCGGTGCCGATCCGCGTACGCTGTTCGAGGTCATATCATCGTCGGCCGGCAGTTCATGGATGTGGCAGAACCGCGTCCCGCACATCCTCGACGGCGACGATACGCCGCTGTCGGCGGTGAATATCTTCGTCAAGGACCTGGGCATCGTGCTGGACCAGGCACGTGCGCTGACCTTCCCGCTGCCGCTGGCGGCGACGGCACATCAGTTGTTCCTCGCCGCCGCCGCGCATGGCGAGGGTGCGAAAGACGATGCGTTCGTCATTCGTGTGTGGCAGGCGCTGACCGGGATCGATCTGCCGGCAGGTCGCTGAGCGCGTCCGCACGGTACTCCTCGCGACACGCCGACGACACGAAGCCCAACGTCTGTTCCCGTAGCGGCGTGAGGAACGACAGCAGATCGGCAAAGGCGACGACCATCGCTCGATGACTGATGCCCGGAACCAGTTCGGCGTGCACGCGCGCGCCCGCCGCGCGCAGTCGCGAGCCGAGGCGAAGCGTGTTGCCGGGGTCGACCGTGTGATCGGCCTGCCCGGCCAGCAACAACATCCGTGGCGCCTGCGGGGTGACGTAGTTGATCGGCTGCGAACGCGGCCACGCTTCCTCCGGTCCGAAGACGGCCTTCACCTCGGCACTGGCGTCCGGCAGGAAATCATACGGTCCGGCCAGGCCGATCACGCCGCACACGTCGTGCTCCGGCGTCAGGCCCGCCGCACGCAGATATTCGGGATCCAATGCCAGCAGCGTGGCGATCTGCGCGCCTGCCGAGTGCCCCATCAGGAACAGCCGGCTCGGGTCGCCGCCAAATCTCGCCGCGTTCATGTGCGCCCACGCTACGGCGGCGGCTCCGTCGTCCATGAATGCCGGAAACCGCACCGCCGGATGCAGCCGATAATCGGGGATCACGACCACGACGCCGCGTGCCGCCAGTGAGGCACCGAGAAAGCGATACATCGCCCTGTCGCCGGTCTCCCACCCGCCACCATAGAAGAACACCACGACAGGTGCCGACGTGCCGCCTTGATTCGGGGCGTAGACGTCCAGCTCGTGACGCTGGCCTTCGGCATACGCGATGCCCTTCTCGACCATTATTCCGTTGCGTGGAGCCAGCGCATTCAGTGCGATGATCGGCGAGCAGAAGTGCAGCAGGAGCACTATCAACAGCGTACCGAGCTGGGTGCCCATATTTGAACCTCGGTCGTCCGGACCGAACGATACGGCGCCCCGCGTCAATGCCGGGTTAAGGTCCACGGCGCAGCCCGCTTGAACCGCCACGCGCTCGTCGTCATCATGCGGCCTGCATGACCGCAGATACGCTCCAACCCACCACCCGGCTACAATATCAGGCCAGCATCGACCGCCCTCGCCTCCAACTGCCGGACGGCGGGCGTGTCGCGGTGTTCATCGTGGTGAATGTGGAGGATTGGGACATCGCGCGCGCCATGCCGCGCCAGGTGCTGACCGCACCGCAGGGTGCATCGGTGATTCCCGACCTGCCCAACTGGGCCTGGCACGAATACGGCATGCGCGTCGGCTTCTGGCGTCTGAAGGCGGCACTCGATGCGCACGGCATCGCGCCGTCGATGACGATCAATGGCACCGTGCCCGCCGCCTATCCGCGCGTCACGCAGGCGGCGCGCGATGCAGGCTGGGAGTTCATGGGCCACGGCTTCCGCCAGATCGCCACGCATCTGGTGCAGGACCAGCGCGTGATGATCCGTGACGCGATCGCCGCGCTGCGCCAGGCGGCGGGACATGCGATCGTCGGCTGGCTCGCGCCTGGCCTGACCGAAACGCTGGAAACGCCCGACCTGCTTGCGGAATCCGGCATCCGCTATTGCGCCGACTGGGTGGTGGACGATCTGCCGTGCACGCTGAGCACCGCGCACGGGACGCTGCTGACCATGCCGTACAGCGTCGAGCTGAACGACATCCCGATGATGATGATCCAGCATCACGCCGCGCGCGAACTGTTCGACCGGACCGTCGCGCAGTTCGACCGGTTGTACGCCGAAGCGGAGACCCAGGGCGCGAAGGTGATGGGCCTCGCCGTGCATCCTTATATCAGCGGCGTGCCGCACCGCATCGGCTGGTTCGAGCAGGCGTTGGGCTATATGGCAGCGAAGCCCGGCACGCTGTTCTGGCAAGGGCGGCAGATCATGGACTGGTATTTGCAGGCAACCGCATGAACTGGGGCGCGCTGAGCCGCGCGGAGCGCGACGCGGCCTACAACAACGGCGACGCGGTGAAGGACAGCGCGACGCTGCATGCGGCACGCGAGACGGCATCGGCAGCCTTCCGCGCCGCGCATCCCGAGCATCTCGAGCTGCGTTACGGACCTCGCGAGCGCAATACATGGGATCTGTTCCCGGGGAGGGACCCGCGGGCGCCGTGCATGGTGTTCATCCACGGCGGCTACTGGCAGCGCAACAGCAAGGACCAGTTCGCCAATCTGATCGGCGGCCCCTATGCGCGGGGCTGGGCGGCAGCGTTGCCGGGCTACAGCCTGGCACCTGACGCGACGATCACCGAGATCGTCGGCGAAATCCGCGCAGCATTGGACTGGTTGGCCGAGCACGGGCCGGCACACGGTATCGCCGGGCCGATCGTGTTGTCCGGGTGGTCCGCCGGCGGGCATCTGACCGCAATTTGCCTCGATCATCCGAGTGTCGTGGCTGGACTGGCGATCTCCGGACTGTTCGAGCTAGGACCGATCCGCGACACCTATCTGAACGAAAAGCTGCGGCTTGCCGATGCCGAGATCGCCGCGCTGTCGCCGATACGACTGCCCGTCGTGCAAAAGCCGTTGGCGATCGCCTATGGAACGGCGGAGCTGCCACCGCTGGTGTCTGATAGCCGCAGCCTGCATGCGTTGCGTGCGGCCGCGAATGCGCCAGGGGTGCTGATCCCGGTCGCCGGGGCGAATCACTTCACCATCGTGCACGAATTGCGCGATGCGGATGGGGAGTTGACGCGGCAGGCGATGCTGTTGGCGTAACAGGCTGCTACAACGCGGCCTCCACCGCTGCGGCAATGGCGAACAGCCGTGCATCGCCAAGCGTCTCGCCGACCAGCATCAGCCCTACCGGCGGTTCGCCTTCGCGATGGCACGGCAGGCTGATCGAGCAACGGTCGAAGAAGTTGCCGAGTGCGGTATTGCGCAGAATGTGCAGATTGATCCTGTTATACTCGCGTTCGTCGTCCAGCTCTGCGATGCGTGGCGGCACGATCGGCACGGTGGGCATGACGAGCCCATCGAACTGGCGCGTACTGGCATCGAAGTCGGCTATCAGCCGTTGGCGGGCGGCTGCAAGTTCCACGTACTCCGCCGCCGTCATCCGCTCGCCGCGTTCGATACGCATGCGTATACGCGGATCGTAACCCGCCGCTTTTTCCGCGAGCAGCGCACGGTGCCAGGCATACGCCTCCGAGGCGGCGAAGCCACCCTTGGCGTTCACGGCAGGCACCTCGTCGAACGCCGGGAAATGTACATGCACGATGTGTGCGCCGGCCCGCGACAGCGCGGCGAGCGCACGGTCGAAGGCTCCGCTCACGGCCGCATCCATTCCCTCGAGGACCACATTGGTCGGCACCGCGAGACGCAGACCGTTCAGACTGGCCGGCACCGGCGGCGTGGCGGCATCGCCCGCCAGCACCGCATCGATCACCGCGCAGCATGCGACACTCGACGCGATCGGCCCCACTGAATCGAGGCTTGGTGCCAGCGGCAGTACCCCGGTGATCGGGACCCGACGTGCCGTGGGCTTGTAGCCGACGATGCCACAGAACGCCGCGGGAATGCGGCAGGAGCCGCCGGTGTCTGTTCCCAGACCGGCGATCGCCATGCCGTCGGAGACCGACACCGCGGTGCCCGACGAACTACCGCCGGGAATGCGGCGTTCCGCGCGATCCCAAGGGGAGCAAGGCGTGCCGTAGTGCGGATTGATGCCGAGGCCGGAGAAGGCGAACTCGGTCATGTTGGTGCGGCCCATCGGCACGAAACCGGCGGCAAGCATACGCTGCACGACGGCCGCGTGTGCGGTGGCCGGCGGTGCATCGGCCAGCACCTGCGAACCGGCCGCCGTCGCCTCGCCGGCGATATCGAACAGGTCCTTCAGGCTGATGGGAATGCCGGCGTAGCGACCCGGTTCGCGGCGTGCACGGCGCAGCGTGTCCATCGCGTCCGCCATGGCACGTGCCTGCTCGGCGTGCACCTTGATGAAGGCGCGCGGGCCTTCGCCGTTCGGGTCCGCGATCCGGGCGAGGCATTGTTCCACCAGCGCCCGGCTGCTCGTATGGCCGTCGGCCAGGGCCTGGGCGTGTTCTTCCAGCGTGCGCATGCGTTGGGTTCCTAGGCGCCGATCCGCGGCGGCCGTTGCTCCGGCGGAGTGTAGTCGATGGTGACGAAGCCGCCACCCTGATAGCGCTGTGCGACCGGGTCGAGTGGATTCGGCTGCCGCAGGATTTCCGCGACATAATCCTCGGAGTTCTGCACCGGCTGGTAACCGAGCCGAATCGCGCCGGCGTTGTTCCAGTAACTGCGCGTGTTGGCCGAAACGCCCCACGCGATAAGATACCCGATGTCGGGCGCGACGATACAGCGTGTGATCAACTGCACCAGATCGTCATTGCCCAGCCATGTACTGAGATGACGGAATTCGGTCGGCCTCTCGATCGCGGTGCCGATCCGCAGCGAGATGCCCTCGATGCCATGCTTGTCCCAGTACATCCGGGTCATCGCCTCGCCCCAGACCTTGCTCAGGCCATAGAACCCGTCCGGACGGAGATCGCAGTCGAGATCGAGTTTGGTGGCGACACTGTGCATGCCGACGGCATGGTTGGAGCTGGCGAACACGATGCGCCTGACACCGTGCCGCCGCGCACCCTCATAGACCGAGTGCAGGCCGCGCAGATTGTTCTCGATGACCTCGGGCAACGGCCGCTCGACGCTGGTGCCTGCCATGTGGATCAGCACATCGACGCCTGCCAGCAGCCGATCGACGAAGGCGGCATCGCGCATGTCCCCGTGGCAGACCTCCTCCTCCGGAGTGAGCGGCGTCAGCGCACGGCGGCCACCGGCCGAACGCAGGCCGAAGCCCAGCTTGATGAGCGCGGGGCGCAGCACCTGGCCGATGTTCCCGCTCGCGCCCGACAATGCCACCTTGGTCATGCAAAGCCCCTCCACTGACGGCACGGCACAGACCATCCTTGGGCCGTCGCCGCTATCGTGCAAGACAGTGGTGGCTGCGAATTGACGGAGGATGAACCATGCCTGAAGGTCGTCTCTATATCGGCAACCGTCGTTACTCGTCCTGGTCCATGCGCGGCTGGCTCGCAGTGAGACTGGCCAGCCTGGATGTCGAGGAGGTGCTGATCCATTTTGCGCGCCCCGGCCCGACCGAGGCGATCACCAGGCTGTCGCCCAACGGGCTGGTGCCGTATCTCGAGCACCGTGGTGTGCGTGTGTGGGAGTCGCTCGCCGTTTGCGAATACTGTGCCGAGATCGCGCCATCGCTGTGGCCGGCGGATCCGGCCGCAAGGGCGCACGCACGTTCCATCAGCGCAGAGATGCATGCGGGGTTCACCGGACTGCGGCAATCGATGTGGATGAATCTCGGGCGGGATTTCGCTCGGCTGGGCCGTACACCGGAGGCGCTCGCCGATGTCGCGCATATCGAGGCGACGTGGACGGACACGCGACAGCGCTTCGGCGCCGGTGGGCCGTTCCTGTTCGGTGCCGCATTCACCCTGGCCGATGCGATGTATGCGCCCGTGGTCACGCGGTTCTTCACCTGGCAACCGGACATCGGCGCGGCGACGCGAGCCTATTGCGAGGCGGTACGGGCGCATCGATTGGTGAGCGCCTGGTACGACGCTGCCGCCGCGGAGCCCGACGATTGGCTGCTCCCCGACTACGAAAATGCAGAGCGATGAGGCGATGTGTGCTGTTGCCCTCGACCACGTCGGGGTCGTTACGCGGGACCTGGCGACGCTCGCCGCACAGTACGAGCGCCTGCATCGGTCGTATATCGAGTTGTTGGCGGTGGTCGATCCGAATGCGGGCAGCGCGACGCTGGATCGCTTCCTCGCACGCTATGCCGGCATCCACATTCTGGCATTTGCCATCGACGATCCGCGGGCAGCACGCGCGCGGCTCCATCGGGCCAATATCGATCCGCCGTCCGTCACTCGCTTCGACCGTCCGATCGACGACAGGGAACCTGCCGGACCACGTGCCCGGTTCGAGCTCATCCAATTGCCCGACCAGCCCGAAGGCCGCATCAACCTGGTGCACCATCTCGCGCCGGAGGTGCTTTGGCAGAAACGCTTCCTGCGCCATGCGAACAATGCGGCGACCTTGGAAGAGGTGGTCATCGGCGTCGCGGATCCGGCGGAAGCGGCCGAGCGCTTCTCGCGTCTTGTCGGATCCGCGGTGGTCCCTGACGCGACCGGTGGCTTCGCACTCGAACTGACGCATGGCCGCGTTCGGCTGCTGCCGCCGGAGGCGGATGCACCGACTGTTCCGCGCATCGTCGGCGTGACCGTGCGGACGTCCGATGGCAATGCCGCCATCCGTCGCCTGCTGGCGCAGCACGGCATCCCGCATAGCGCATCCAACGACGACCTGATCGTCCAAGCGTCTGCCGCCGGCGGCGTCGCGGTTCGCTTTGTGGCGTCGGCGTGAGGGCTACCTGAAGCGCGGTGGCTGGTCTAGGGTCCGCCCCCGCCATGAGCGCCTCACCCGATCCTTCTCGGCCACCCGCCTTCATCTACGGTATCATCGGGCTGGTCGTCGCGGTACTGATCTTCGGCACCGGCGCCTTCATATGGCTGAGCCAGGGCGGCACGGCATCGTTCGTCGGCGGCCCGTTCACGCTCGTCGACGGCACAGGCAAGACGGTCACCGACCGAGATTTCCGCGGCAAGTACATGCTGGTCTATTTCGGCTACACGTTCTGCCCAGATGTCTGTCCCACCACGCTGAACGAGGTGACCGAGGCGCTCGACCATCTGGGCGCCAAGGCTGATCGGTTGCAGCCGATCTTCATCACCGTCGATCCGAAACGCGACACGCCGGCGGTGGTAAAACCGTATGTCGCGGCGTTCACGCCACGGCTGATTGGCCTCACCGGCTCGGACGAGCAGATTGCCAAGGTGGCGCAGGAATACCGTGTCTATTATGCCGAGCATCGCACCGGACCCGGACCGAACGACTACACAATGGATCACAGCTCTGTGCTCTACCTGATGGGACCCGACGGGAAGTTCATCGCGCCGATCCGCGCGGACGAGGATGGTGCCCAGATGGCGGCTGACCTGGGAAGGTTGATGTCCTGACACGGAGTTGAATCGATGAATGTCATGCTTCGCTGCGTGCTGCGCGGCCTGTTGCTTGGCGTGCCAGCCCTCGCGCTGGCGCAGCAGGATGGCATACGCGTCGAGGACGCATGGTCGCGCCCGGCGAGGCAGGGGGGAACCGGCGTCGTATACCTGACGATCACCGACACTGGTGCGCCGGATCGGCTCACGTCGGTCGCCGCGCCGGTGGCGGCGAAAGCCGAACTGCATGAATCATTCACCGAGCAGGGCGTGGCGAAAATGCGCGGCGTCGCCGCACTGCCGGTGGCGCCCGGCAAATCGGTAACGCTCGCGCCAGGCGGCTACCACATCATGCTGACGGGTCTAAGGCAGGAGCTGAAGGAGGGCGATAGCTTCCCCGTCACCCTGAGTTTCGAGCATTCAGCTCAGGTAACCGCGGCGGTGACCGTGCGGCGAACGAGCGGTGGAATGCCGATGGGCGGCATGCACATGCCGGGCAAGACGCCATAGGTCGGGCATCAGCGACGCCCGCCCCAGCCCCCCCCCCC
>JANWJK010000215.1 GCA_025452005.1 Acetobacteraceae bacterium
ATCGGGGCAAAGCGTGGAATGGTGGCGAGATCTGGGAGACGACGAACATGACGACCTTCGTTCTGCTGCATGGCTCCTATCAGGGCGGTTGGATCTGGCAACACGTTGCGAAGCGCCTGCGTACAGCCGGGCACGAGGTGTATGCTCCGACCCTCGACGGCTGCGCCGAGCGGCATCGGCAGGTGCGTCCCGGCATCGATGCGATGTCGCAGGGACAGGAGATCGCCGATCTGCTGTTCTTCGAGGATCTGCATGACGTCGTGTTGGTCGGAACCAGTTCTGGCGGCATGGTGGCGTGCCGTGCCGCCGAACTCGCAAAGGACCGGATAGCCCGCCTGGTGTTCGTGGATGCCCTGGCCTTGTTGGACGGTGAGCGCATCCGCGATATCGTTACGCGCTCGACGGCCGTGCCGAGCGGCCTGACCTCGGGTCCGTCGCGGGAGGATGCGGAACAACGATTGTTTGCCGACCTGGAACCGGCGACGCGCGCGTGGACGCTCGATCGCTACACCCAGCATCCAATCGGCGTTTCCGATACGCCGATGAAGCTGGACAGCTTCTGGCGTCAGCAATGGCCGACGACGGTGATCTGGTGTCGCCGTGCCCCCAACCCGGGTGAAGCGCATCAGCGACGTACCGCCGATCGGCTCAAGGGAAAATGGCTCGAACTGGATACCGGCCATTACCCGATGCTCAGCATGCCGAACGAACTGACCGCGATGCTGTTGGCCGAGTGATACGCGCGGCCATCGTTGGCCTTGGCTGGTGGGGCCGGAATCTCGTCCAGGCCACGCGGCACAGCGAGGCACTTCGCTTCACCAAGGCGCATACCCGCACCGCGGCGACGGTGGCTGATTTCTGTCGCGAGCATGGTCTGCATTGGACCGACAATCTTGACTCGATCCTGCGTGATCCGGCGATCGATGCGGTGGTGTTCGCCACGCCGCACAGCCTGCATGCGGAGCAGGTCCGGCGCGCCGCCGCCGCGGGCAAGGCGGTGTTCGTGGAGAAGCCCTTCACCCTCTCGCTTGCCGATGCACAGGCAGCGATCGACGCAGCCGCACAGGCCGGCATCGTGCTCGCGATAGGCTTCAACCGACGCTTTCATCCGTCGATGACGATGCTGCGACAGGCGGTGAAGGAGCAGCACCTGGGCACCATCGTCACGATCAGCGCCGAGCAGACCGCGCTCCACGGACTGGCGATGACCCCGGATGCCTGGCGGGCGCAACCGGATGAGGCGCCTGGCGGAGCAATGACGGCGATCGGGGTACACCCGGTGGACGGCATGATCGACCTGATGGGCCGGGTCGATACCGTCTATAGCCGCGTCTCCCGCCGGGCTGCGCCGCACAGCGACGACACGACCGACATCCTGCTGGCATTCGCGAATGGCGCGACCGGCCATATCTTCTGCTCGGTCGCCGCGACACCCAACTACCGTATGGCGGTTTACGGCACCAAGGGATTCGCTGAAATCCTCGGCCACCCGATGCAGACGTTTCGCTTTGTTCCCGCGCTGGATGGCGACCATCGAAGGGGTGGCGTCCCCCAGGTGACGGAGACCGCGGACTTCAACATGCTGACCGCCGAATTGGAGGCATTCGCTGCCAGCATCGCCGAGCGTCGCCCATTTCCGACCCCGCTCACCGATATTCTGCATGGTGTTGCAGTGTTCGAGGCAGTTCTGCACTCAGCGGCATCCGGTCAGGCGCAAAAGGTGCGCAACCAATAGCGCCTATGCGGAACGTCGCGGAATGCTGTAGTCCCATTCGCGACGACAGACCTCCGCATCCCCTTCGCATGCGCGCATCGTCGCCCGTAGCAGGAATGCATCTTGGGTGCATGACATTCGTATCTGCGTCTCGATCAGGATTCGCCATTCCCCCCGCGCAATCGTTTGCGATTGGCGCATTTCGGCGACCGCGCTGTGCGGATCATCCTCGCTGATGTGGGAAGTGAAGTCGCTCTCTGTGCCAAGCTCAAGTCCCAGCCTGTCGACCCGCACGACACCCTGACGGACCGCCGTGGTCGGTTCCGGTGCGGCGGTTTCGGGTGACGGCAGCGGCGCCAGCAGGGCATCCGCGACAGTGGGCGTCCGAACCGGCAGATCCAGCGTTCCGCCGAACACCGTCACAGTCGCTTCCTCCGGACTTGGCCAGATCATCGGCCAGTAGGACGTGGACAGCGCCACCCTGATCGTGTGCCCAACCGGGAAGACTGCTCCGGCGTCGTTCAATTGGATCCGGACGCGATACCGGCGGCCCGGAATCAACGGCGCCGGCATCTCGTGCCCATCCCGGTGCGCCAGGTTAAGGATCCCGTAGCTGACACGAAGCGAGGCGCCGTCGGGATGCACGTCGCACAGCCGAACGATCAGGTTCGCAATTGGCTTGTCGGCAGCAATCTCGAGGATGACAACCGGTGCTCCGAGGATCTCGATGCGCGCGTCGAGCGGCTGGGTCTCGAACACCAGCGAACGTGCATCGTCCTCACGCTGATCCCCCGCCTGATCGGCGGATTGGCCGAACGGACACCAGGCACCGCCGCTGTTGCCCAGCGTTTGCGGTGAGCACACCGCCCGCGGCGTCAGGCGCGCGCTGTCCGCCCGCAATCCGTCATCGGTCAGAAACAGCTGGTGCACCGCGATGCCCGGTGGCGGCCACGATGGCTCGGCAATCCACCGACCCGGCAGTGTCTCGTGATAGGGCGCCGGCCTTACGCTCTCCGCCATCCATGCGCGGAGCATGGGCTCGTTCATCGTGCCGGTATCGATACCCTTCAGCCAATGATCCCACCATCGCAGTGCATCCTGGAGAAAGCCTACCTGCGGACCGGGGCGGGCCGTGTGGGGATAGCCGTGTGCCCAGGGACCGATGAGCCCCTTGCGCGGCACCGTCAGATGCGAGAGCAGGCGCGGGATCGAATTCGTGTAACCATCGGTCCAGCCCCCGACCGCATAGACCGGACACTGGATCGCGCTGTAGTCCTCGCACACCGAGCCGTGCTTCCAGTAGCCGTCGCGCCATTGGTGCCGTAGCCAAAGCTCGAGGAACAGCGGCAGGTGGTTCAGGCGCTCCAGCCACATCGCACGCCAGCGGTCGCCGACGAGCGCGGGATCGGGCGGGTGACACATGGCACCGAACAGGAACGAACCCCAGCCAAAGTTCGCCCTCAGCGGCGCACCGCCCATGTAGTGCACGTCGTCGCGATAACGGTCGTCCGTGGAGCAGACTGTGATGATCGCCTTCAGCGCCGGTGGGCGGCGCGCGGCGACCTGCAATGCGTTGAACCCACCCCAGGAAATCCCCATCATGCCGACGGCGCCACTGCACCAAGGCTGCGTCGCCAGCCACGCGATCACTTCGAGCGCGTCGTCCTGCTCCTGCCGGGCGTACTCGTCCGACAGCAGGCCATCCGATTCACCGCAGCCACGGATATCGACACGCACGGCGGCATAGCCATGACCCGCAAGATAGGGATGCATCAGCGCGTCGCGATCATAGGTGCCGGTGCGCTTGCGATACGGCAGGTACTCCAGAATCGCGGGAACGGGGTTGCCGATCGCGTCGGTCGGCAGCCAGATGCGTGCGGCCAGCTTCGTGCCGTCGCGCAGCGGAATGAGCGTGTGCTCGATTTCGCGTATCCGACGGGGAAACTCCGTGACGATCAAATGCGCGTCCCGTGCCTGGCTCGACAGCGTCTAATCGAACAGGGTTGCCAGACGCTGCTTGATGTTGTCGGCGACATAGAGCGCCAACGCCTGGATGGTGCGGGTCGGGTTCACGCCCGCCGACGTGACGAAGATGCTGCCATCGACGATGAACAGGTTCTTCACGTCATGGCTGCGGCCCCATTCGTTCACGACGGAGCGCGCCGGGTCGGTGCCCATCCGTGCGGTTCCCATCAGATGCCAGCCGCCATCCGCAAGCGGCGCTTCGTGCCACACATCGTGCGCACCGGCGGCGCGCAGGATCTCGCTCGCGCGTGCCACGGCGTGGTCCAGCATGCGGCGGCTGTTCTCGCTCAGTCTATAGTCGATCTTCGGCGCCGGGATGCCGTTGCTGTCCTTCAGCACCGGATCGAGCGTGACGGTGTTGTGCTCCTCGGGCAGGTCCTCGCAGATCGCAACCATGCCGGTGCGGTGACGGAACAGCCCGCGATACGCGCGATGGTGCTCGGCCCCCCAGGGCAAGCGGCCGATCTGTGCGCTGTGCACCGCGGTCATCACCTGGTTCTGGCCGCGTGAGAACTCGAACGTGTAGCCGCGCACGAAGCCGCGCGACTGATCGGTTTCGTAGAACTCCTGGCTCCAGATGCAGTTGCCGGGGCCCAGATTGCCGTCCAGCTCCTCGTCGAACCAGCCGGCGATGCGCGCATAGGGATGGAACATCAGGTTCTTGCCGACCAGCCCGGACGAATTCGCGAGGCCGTTGGAGTTCAGCAGGATGCGCGCCGTGCCGATCGCATTGCAGGCGAGGATGACGACGTGGGCGGGCTGGAACTGCTCGTGGCCGTCGGCGTCGTAGTAGATGACGCCGGAGGCCATGCCGTGTTCGTCTTTGGTGATCTCGCGCACCCGGCAGCGTGTGCGCAGTTCGACGCCCGCCCGGATGGCGGCCGGCCAGTAGGTGATGTCGGTGCTCGCCTTGGCGCCCTGCGCGCAGCCCACGGTGCAATGCGCGAGGTTTATGCACTTCGCGCGGCCCTCGTAGTCCTGCGAGGCGATCGCGCTGTCCGACGGCCACCAGTGCCACCCCAGTTTGTTGAGTCCGCGCGCCAGCGCCGAACCGGACCTGCCGAGCGGCAGCGGCGGCATCATCGGTTCGTGCGGCGGATAGGCGGGATCGCCGGCGAGCCCGGACACGCCCATCATACGGTCGTTCTCGTCGTAGTACGGCGCCAGAGTGGCGTAGTCGATCGGCCAGTCGTCGGCGACGCCGTCCAGGCTGCGCACGCGAAAGTCGGATGGATGAAAGCGCGGGAAATGACCCGCGTACAGCACGGTGCCGCCACCGACCCCGTTGAAGTTGGCGATGCCGATCGGCGAGTTCGTTTCGTTGACCGGATAATCCGTCTCGCGTGCGCGCCGGTTCGGGCTGTAGTGAAAGTCGCTGAGCTGACGCGCCTCCCAGTCGCGGCCTGTGCTCGGATATTCCGACGGCTTCATCCAGTCGCCCTGTTCGAGGCAGAGGATGTGCATCTTTGTCTCGGCCAGGCTCCAGGCCACCGCCGCGCCGGAGGCGCCTGCGCCGATGATCAGAACGTCAACCGGTTGCGTCATGGAGGAGCCTCACCTGGTTTCGTCTCGTCTGCGGTTTCGCTCGGCGGTCCGCCCCGCCAGGCCTCACGGACGCGCGCGAAGGTGCCGAGCGAGCGCCACTTGGCATCGGCCCGCCGCAACGCCTCGGCGGTCTGCATGGCTTCCATCGCCTCGTGGCGCGCCACCTCCACGGCTGCCGCCGCTTCGGCCAGCGCGGCGCGCAACGCATCGATCCGTTCACGCAGCAGATCGGCGCGGCTGTATTCCGCACGCCTCGCCACCTCGGCGCGGTTGGCGCGCTCCCGCTCGGTCTGTGCCGCGCGCTCCGCCGTCTCCGCCCTCTCGGATAATGCGGAGACCGACGCTTCAAGGGCCTCGATCGTCTCGGCAAAGTGCGCCGCCGCATCGATGTTCCTGCCTGGTGCTGGCTCGGACCATTTCGGGGGAACCAGCGCGCGCATCATGCCCTGGTTGTCCTGCTGGCGCCGCCACCCGCGGCGCAGCACCAGCCGGATCGCCGACGACGTGGTGATCCTGCGTGCTTCCGCCAGTTCCGTGTAGCTCATCCAACGGCTATCAGCTTCATCGTCGGCTGCCCCGTTGCCTCCTCCCTGCATCGTGGTCTTTCCCCTCTGCCGCGCCGGCGCGGCATGACCCTTATGTGAAGTGCGGGCGCACGCGTTCGCACAGCAGCCGCAAGGATTGCATCATCTGCTGCGGTGCGATCCGGCTGCCAAAATTCAGTTCGGCAAGAATGCCGTCGATCCCCAGTTCCTCCTGCAATTGCAGCAGGCGGTCGGTCACCCGCTCCGGGCTCCCCACCACGACCTTGTCGCGCAGCACCTGCTCGTAGGTGATCGTGCGTACCGTCTCCAGCTCCGCGCGCCGCCTTGCGTTGGGCGAGCCCTCGAGTCGCGTGGTCAGCGACCGATAGCCTTCCATCATGCTCGGCTCTGCCTCTTCCCGCGCCTGCGCATCGTTTTCGCCAAGGTGCAGTGACAGGCGTAGATACACCTCGCCCTTGCCGGAATGGCCGGCCGCCGCGTATGCCTCGCGATATGCCGTCAGATCCGGCGCCAGCGCCGACAGCGAGCCGCTGCGCACCGCGACGAACAACGGATAACCGAGCGCACCGAGCAGCGGGAAGGTATCCTCGCTGGCGCCGGCGATGCGGATCGGCGGGTGTGGCTGCTGATATGGCCGCGGCACTGCGCGCGCCTCGTTGAAGCTGTGGAACTTCCCCGCATAGGAAAAGCTGGGCTGGGTCCAGGCGAGCTTGAGGATATCCAGTGTTTCGTAGAAACGTTCGCGGCTCTCGGCGTAGGGCACGCCATAGGCGGCGTAGGACCGTGGATTGCCGCTGCGTCCGGCACCCAGCAACAGCCGGCCGCGGCTGATCTGGTCGATGGTGGCGGTCTCCTCCGCGAGGCGCAGCGGATGGCACAGCGGCAGTACCTGGACACCGGTGCCGATCTTGATGCGGCTGGTGCGGGCGGCAATGGCACTGGCCACGGTCAGCGGTGCGGACAGCACGGAACGCGCCGCCTGCTGGTGGATCTCGGCGAGCCAGATCGCGTCCAGCCCCCAGCTTTCCGCGTCGGCGACCTGCTGGAGCGCCACCGCGAACGCATCCGCATCGGATTGACGATCCACCTGGCGGTGGAACTCATGGTACCAACCGAATTCCATGGGGACAGCGTGGCATTTGGAACCTGCGAGCGCAACGCGTAACCTTCCACCCGAGGATACGGGAGGCCCGATGATGCGTTTCGGATTGTTCGGCAGCGCCGCGGCGCGCCGCGGCAGCGGCGAGTTCGACAGCGCCGAAGGGTTTCGCGACTTCATTGAATACAACGTCGAAGCGGAGGCGCTGGGCTTCCACGGAACGTTTGTCGTGGAACACCATTTCACCGGCTTCGGCCAGGTCTCGGCAACGCTGAACCTGTTGACCTGGCTCGGCGCGCGCACGCGACGGCTGCGGCTGGGCACCGCGGTCATCGTACTGCCCCGGCACAATCCCGTGCTGCTGGCGGAACAGGCGGCGACGCTGGACCTGCTGTCGGGCGGACGGCTGGATTTCGGCATCGGCAAAGGCTACCGCTACAATGAATTCGCCGGCTTCGATGTGCCGATGGAAGAGGCCGATGCCCGCTTCGAGGAATCACTCGAGGTCTTGCTGAAGGCGTGGACATCGGAGGAGCGCTTCTCGCATCACGGCAAGTACTGGCGGTTCAACGACATCGTCGTCGAGCCGCCCTCGGCGCGGAAGCCGCATCCGATGGTCTGGATGGGCGCCGGCAGCGAACGCTCGATCCGCAATGTCGCCGAGCGCGGCTTCAATCTTCTGCTGGGTCAATACGCGTCGCCGGACGACGTGGCGCAGAGCATCGCGTGGTTCAAGGCCGCGGTCGAGGCGCAGGGTCGTCGCTTCGATCCGATGCAGGTCGGCGTCACCCGCGCTTTCTTTGTAACCGACAGCGCAGCCGAGCGCGATGCGGCGCTGGACCGGCGGCTACAGAACCGGATGCGTCAGTTGAAGCTCGCCACGCGTCCTGACGGGACGGTGCATGGTGGACCGGACCGCGCCACCGGCGATCCGCAGGCGGTCAACGTCAACAGCGCGATCTACGGCAGTCCCGATGAGATCTCCCACAGGCTCGAGGCGCTGGCGCGTGTCGGCGTCGGCTATGTACTGATCAACGGCGGTGGCTCGGGCGGCGGCGAACGGGGACGGCAGAGCATGCGCCGATTTGCCCGCGAGGTGATGCCGCTGTTCGCCGACCAGGCATCGGCGCAGGCGGCCGACTGACAGGAGGAACCAAGGCCATGCTCATCGTCGATTCCCAGATCCACATCTGGGAGAACGAGAAGATGCCCGGACAGCACCGGCAGATACCGACCTACTCGAAGGATGATGCACTGGTGGAGATGCGCGAGGGCGGCATCGATGCAGCGCTCATCCATCCGCCGAGTACCCTGCCGCGCACAGTTCCCACCGCGATAGAGGCAGCGCGGCAACATCCGGACAAGTTCGCGATACTCGGGCATTTTGCCGTCGAGCGGCCGGAGAACCGCGCCCTGATCGACACATGGAAGCAGCAGCCGGGAATGCTTGGGCTGCGCTTCACCTTCAACCAGCCGCACCAACAGAGCTGGTGGACCGACGGCACGGTAGATTGGCTGTGGCCGGCAGCGGAGCGCGCAGGAGTGCCGATCGGGTTACTGGCGGCGGGACACTTCGATGTCGTCGCAAAGGTGGCGGAGCGACATCCCGGCCTGAGGCTGCTGATCGACCATATGGGACGCAGCGGCGGTGCCACCGATGACGCCGCGTTCGCCAATCTGGGCGAGCTGCTCGCACTGGCGCGATGGCCGAATGTCGCGGTGAAGCTCTCGGGCGCGCCGAGCTACTCGAGCGGGGCGTATCCGTGGCGCAATATCCACGGCTACATCCAGCAGATTTTCGACGCCTTTGGTCCGCATCGCTCGTTCTGGGGCACCGACATCACGCGCATGCCGTGTTCATACCGGCAGTGCGTGACGATGTTCACCGAGGAACTGCCGTTTCTGTCCGCCGCCGACAAGGATCTGGTGATGGGCCGCGCGCTGTGCGATTGGATCGGCTGGAAGCTGCCAGGTTAGGTCGGCGATCACCTGCGGCCGCGCTGTCGCGGATCGAGCACCAGGCTGAGCCGGTCGCCGAGCAGGTTGACCGCCATCACTGTCAGGAATAGCGCGAGCCCAGGGAATATCATCGTCCATGGTGCGTAGCGCACATATTCGCGTCCGGCGTTCAGCATGGCTCCCCACTCCGGTGTCGGCGGCTGTGCCCCAAGTCCCAGGAACGACAGCGTCGCGGTGAACAGTACCGCGCTGCCAAGATCGAGCGTGGTGATCACGATCAGGATGGGTGCAAGATTGGGCAGCAGGTGGCGCAGCACGATGCGCATGCGGCCGGCGCCGACCGAGCGTGCCGCTTCGACGAAGTCGCGCGCAACCAGAGCCAACGTGGCGGCGCGGGTGATGCGGGCGAAGCGGGGGACTCCCGAGATGCCGACCGCGAGTGCTGCATTCCACAGTCCGACGCCGAGTACGGCGACAATCAGGATGGCGAGGATGATCGGCGGAAATCCCAGCATGGCATCGATGAACCGCGCCCCGATCGCATCGATCCGGCCACCGCAATTGGCAATGCTGACACCCAGCAGGCTGCCGAACACCAGGCTTATCGCCACCGTGGAAATTCCCATGGCGAGCGAGAAGCGGGCGCCATACATCACGCGGCTCAGGATGTCGCGGCCGAACAGATCGCAGCCGAACCAGTGCTCGGCTGATATCGGTGCAAGTCGGCGGCACTGGCTGGTCGCGTTCCAGTCATACGGAGCGAGCAATGGCGCCAGCACCGCCAGCGCGAGGACGGCAGCGAGCACGAAGCTGCCTGCCACGGCGCCGGGCGCGCCGAGCAGCCGCGCGATACGGGTCACGCCTGCACCCGCGGATCGATGATGCCGTACGCGATGTCGATCGCGAGGTTGATCAGCACATAGGCAGCGGTGGTCAGTACAACGACACCCTGGACGACCGGAAAGTCCTTTTCCAGGACTGCCAGTACGAGCAGGCGGCCGATACCGGGGCGCGCGAAGACCGTCTCGGTGACAACGGCGCCGCCGATCAGCAGTGCGAACTGGATGCCGAGCAGCGTCAGCGGCGGAATGATGGCGTTGCGCATCGCGTGCTTGGCGACGACACGCACGGTGGTAAGGCCCTTGGCATAGGCGGTGCGGATGTAATCCTGTGCCATGACGTCGATGATGCTGTTGCGCACCAGGCGCGCGAGGCCGCCGGCGAGGAACAGGCCAAGCGTGATGCTTGGCAAGACCAGCGCCTGCAACCCGGAGCCGAGCACCGGCACCCAACCCAGTTGCGTGGCGAACACCTGGATAAGGATCATGCCGATCCAGAAGCTCGGCAGCGACAGCCCGGCGAGTGCGAGTGTCATGCAGAGCGTATCGGTCCAGCCATTGGGCCGCAGGCCGGCGACGATGCCGAGAGTGGCCCCCAGCAGCACGCCGATCAGAAAGCCTCCAATGGCGAGCTGCAACGTGTAGGGGAACTCGGCTGCGATCAGACTTGTCACCGGTTGGCGGCTGCGGAAGCTATCGCCCAAATCGCCACGCACGGCATTGGTCAGGAAGCTCACATATTGCACGACGAAGGGCCGGTCGAGTCCGAGCTTGGCACGCGCTGCGTCCATGGCCTGGTCGCTGATCGGCGTTCCCTGCAACATCAGCAGCACGGGATCGCCGGGCGCGAGCCGCATCGCGCCGAAGACGACGGTCCAGGTGATCAGAAGGGTCACGATGGCGCTGAACAGGCGTGCCGCAATCTGCATCGTGTGAACAATAGGGATGGCGAACATTCGCACAAGCACCGTCAGGCAATTGCGCGATGCCATCGGGCACCGCACAGTATGCTCGTACACGCAGGGGGGTGGCTATGAGCGGACGCGGATTCTCGGGCATGACACGTCGCGCGGTCGTCGGTGGCGTGCTCGCCGCGCCGATGATCGCACGGAATGCCGCCGCGCAGTCAGGCAGCGGGCTTACGGTGACATGGGGCGAGGACGATGCGACGCCGCGCACCTACGATCCCCGCGTCACCAGTTCGCGCCATGAGTATCAGGTGATCGCGCAGATGTTCGACACGCTGATCGCCAGCGACGGGTCAAACAAGCTGTTCCCTGGCCTGGCGACGGCGTGGGATGTGGCACCTGACGGCAAGAGCGTGACGCTCAAGCTGCGCAGCGATGTGGGCTTCCACGATGGAACGCCGTTCGATGCAGAGGCCGTCAAGTTTACATTCGATACGATAGCCGATCCGAAGACTGCGAGCGAAGCCGCGGTAACGCAGCTTGGTCCTTATGCCGGCACCGAAGTGATCGATCCGCATACCGTGCGCGTGAATTATTCGCAGCCGTTCGGGGCGGCGTTGGCGAGCTATGCCGAAGGCACGCTGGCGCCCGTGTCGCCTACCGCTGTGAAGCGAATGGGCAACCAGGCCTTCTCCCGCGCGCCGGTGGGCGCGGGGCCGTTCAAGTTCGTCTCCTGGGAGGAAGGACGACAGGTCGTGCTGGAGCGGTTCGACAAATACAACTGGGCGCCGGGCTACAATGCGAACACGGGTCCCTCCGGCGTCCAGCGTGTCATTACGCGGTTCATTCCCGATGCCTCGACGCGCGTGGCTGCACTCGAGGCGGGCGAGATCGACATCTCCGATGTGACGCCGATCCTGGACATGAAGCGGCTCAAGGATGCGCGCGGCTATCGTACCATGATCGGCAACGCGGCCGGCATCCCGTTCGGTCTCGAACTGAACGGAAGCCGGGGAATTTTCGCCGATGTGCGTGTGCGCCGTGCGCTCGCCATGGCGGTGGATCGCAAGGCGCTCAGCGAGAACCTGTTCTTCGGTCTGATCGATCCGGCATATGGGCCGCTGTCGAAGGACACCCCCGGCTATTGGGCGGGAACGGAGGAGCTCTACAAGCCGGATACCAAGGCCGCGATGGCGCTGCTGGATGAGGCCGGCTGGAAGCCCGGGCCGGATGGCGTGCGCACGAAGGATGGCCAGCGGCTCAGCGGGTTTTATGGTGCACCACCGCCGCTCGAACCCGATACCGCGGTCGAAATCCAGGCCGTCGCCCGACGCGTGGGCTTCGACCTCAAGGTCGAGACGATCACATTCGCACGCAACCAGGCGCTGGTGTTCGACAACGCGTTCGACATGCTGCCGGTGCGGTGGATCCAGGCCGATCCGACATGCCTGGAGAACCTGTTCTCAAGCGCCAGCATTCCTAGCCCTGGCCGCTACCGGTTCAACTGGATGCAGCTCAGGGATGCTCGGCTCGACGCGTTGCTGGCCGAGGGGCGTGCGATCACCGACCCGGAGAAGCGCGCAGCAGCCTATGCGGAGGCGCAGAAGATCATCATGGACAGCGCGCTCTGGTTCCCGGTGCATAATCAGGTGCAGACCGTTGCCTACCGTGCAGAGAAGAAGGGTTACCACTTTGCACGCGCCAGTTGGATCGTGCTGTTCTACGACGTGACGAAGACCTGACCGCGATGCACGGGCTGACCGGTTATGCCGATCGCTGGAGCGTCAAGCAGGGTGAGGCAATTCGCTTCATGATCTCCAGCGCCGGCTGCCGCGACTTCGCATTGCGCTTCGTTCGCCACATCTGCGCCGACCCCAATCCGGCCGGCCCGGGATATGCCGAGATTCCGATGGCGACCGCGATGGATGGCATGCAGCCGGGGAAGGAACAGCCCGCCTGGCTCGGCAGCTACGGCCATGTTGCGTCGCTGCCGGCCGATCTGCGGGGCGGTGTGCGTCTGTCCGCAACGATCTGGCCGACCACGCCGGGCAAAGGCCGGCAGGGTCTGGTCGCACTGCGCATCGGTCTCTGGACGTTGGCTCTCGGCATCGGTCGTGATGGCGGTGCGATGGCTGAGGTTGCCGCCCCGGTCGGTACGTGTGTGCGAGCGGAAGTTCCCTGTCGCCTGCTGGAACGGCGATGGTACGACGTGACGGCCACGCTCGATGGCGACGGCATCCTTGAGGTGACTCAGACACCGCGCGCACCTCTCGGCGATGCTGGTGAGGCCCGCGCGAAGACCGAGCCTCCGCCTGCCGGTGCGCCGGAGGTTTTCCTCGCCGCATTGCCTCCGGAGGGCATCGGCCCGGCCAGTGGTTACTATAACGGCAAGCTTGAACGGCCTGCGATCCGTCGCCTCGCGCCGTCGAACGCCACCCTGGCGGCCTGGGATTTCTCGATCGGCACGCAGACCCAGTCCGCCACCGATGCCGGTCCGCACGCGGCCCATGCCCGCCTCGTCAATCTGCCCACGCGTGCCATGACAGGATCGAACTGGACCGGCGTGGTGCACGATTGGAAGACTGCCCCCGATCAATACGGCGCCATCCATTTCCACGATGACGACCAGGGCCCGGTTGGCTGGAGCGAAAGTGTCTGCCTCAGCATCCCGCCCGATTGGCCGAGTGGTTTTTATGCCGCACGTATCAGCAACGATGCAGGCGAGGACTACATCCCATTCATCGTGCGGCCGCGGCAGCCGCAATCAGAAATTGTGCTGCTCGTGCCGACGTACACCTACCAGGTCTATGGCTGTTACGTCCGTCCCGGCCGCGGAGCCGAAATCTCCGAACGCGCTGCCGCGTGGGGAGCGCTGCGCGAGACGCCCGACATGAACCCGCAATTCGGGTTGTCCTGCTACAACAATCACAGCGATGGCTCCGGCGTGTCGCTGGTCACGCAATTCCGTCCGATGCTGGATACGCGACCTCGGCAGTTCGCGTTGATGGATCCCGTCGAAGGCGGATCGGGCACGGCGCGTTGGGTGGCCGACACCTATATCGATCAGTTCCTGTCCACCATCGGCGTGGCACACGACGTCATCACCGATCATGACCTGCACGCCGAGGGTGTTGCCGCGCTGGCGCCCTATCGCGTCGTCATCGCCGCGCAGCATCCGGAGTACCATTCCGAACGCATGATGCAGGCGCTCGAGGATTATCTCGGCCAGGGCGGGCGCCTGATGTATCTCGGCGGCAACGGCTTCTACTGGCGCGCCGAGCCGTCGCAGGATGTGCCGGACACGCTGGAAGTCCGCCGAGCCGAGGGCGGGATCCGCGTGTGGGAGACGCTGCCCGGCGAGAGCTACCATGCGTTCGGCGGTGGCTATGGCGGGCTATGGCGGCGGATCGGACGGTCGGGCCATCGGCTTGTCGGCATCGGTTTCTCGACCCAGGGACGTCATCTCGGCTTCCCGTATCGTTTCGTCGCCGGGATCGACGACCCGCGCGTGGCGTTCATGACCGCAGGGCTCGACGTGCGCGCCGGCACCGTATTCGGTGATGCCGGCTACATGGGCGGTGGCGCGGCAGGCTTTGAGCTCGACAGCGTCAATCCGAAATACGGGACACCGCCGCACGCGCTCGTCGTTGCCAAGGGCATCGTTATCCATCCCGACTACGGCTGGGTGAACGAGGATATGCTGACGCATCGCCACCCGTTGCCGCAGGAGGATTGGTCCTGTGCCGACATGACCTTCTTCGAGACCGCAGCCGGCGGCGCAGTGTTCTCGGTCGGTTCGATGACCTATGCGGGCAGCCTGATGATCGACGGCGGCAACAGCCTGCTCGGACGGTTTACCGCCAATGTCGTCCGCCGTTTCGCCGATCCCGCGCCGTTCCCGCTACCGGTCGCTCAGACGTACTAGACGCGCATCCGCTCTTCCAGAGCGCTTTCGCGTCGCGTGCGCCTCTGCCATGCTTGGATCAACAGCCGACGGATCGGGAGGAAAGCTATGCCGCGCTCGAAGCAGAATTGGTCGCCTTCAGTGCAGCGCCGCGCGCTCATGCTCGGGGGTGCGGCCGGCCTTTTGATGCCGAACTGGCGCGCCCGGGCGCAGACCGCCAGCGTGTTGAATATCGCGACGTCGGGAGATCCAGGACCGCTCGATCCTACGCCGGTCACATCGGATCTGCTGTCGGAGATCACCCAGCTTTTCTACGAGACGCTGTACATCTTCGGGCCCGACTATGGCATCGCACCGTTGCTCGCGGCCGAATTGCCCGAGATCAGCGATGGCGGGAAACGCTACGTCATCAAGTTGCGCAGCGGTGTGCCGTTTCACGATGGCAGCACGATGACCGCGGACGATGTGGTGGCCTCGCTGCAACGGTGGGGACGGTTGTCGCCGCGCGGAAGAACTCCCTGGGCCTTCCTGGACTCGATCTCGGCGAAGGATCCCGCCACTGTCGAGATCGTGCTGAAGCAGCCGTACTCGCCGCTGCTCAACCTGCTGGCGTTTCCCAATGGTTCGCCGCAGATCATGCCGAAGCGCATTGCCACGGCACCCGATCCGCTCAAGGATTTCACCGGCACCGGGCCGTTCAGGTTGATGGAGTACAAGCCCGATACCTGGGTGCGCGTAGGCAAGTTCCCTCAGTATGTTTCCCCGCAGGGAACCGCGAACGGGTACGTTGGCCGGCGCGAGGCACTGGTCGACGAAGTCCGCTTCCTGCCTTCGCCCAATCCGACGACGCGCGCGGACGGCCTGCTGGCCGGCCAATATCATTGGGCGGACAACCTGACGCCGGAAAGCTATGCGCGCATCCATGGCAAGCCTGACGTGGCGCCTGGCGTGCTGACGGCGGCGCTCTGGGTGTTGTTCATCATGAACAACAAGAAGGGCGTGATGAGCAATGTCCTGGTGCGCCGCGCCGCGCAGGCGGCGATCGCCTGCACCGACGCGCTGGCGGCGGCATTCGGCGAGAAGTCGCTGTGGACGCCGGAGGGATCGATCTATCCGCAAGGTACCGCCTGGTACGATGCAGATGCTCCTGGCTACAATCAGGGCAACCCGGACAAGGCCGCGACGCTGCTGAAGCAGTCCGGCTACAAGGGCGAGCCGATCCGGATCCTGACCAGCACGCAGTACGACTACCAGTACAAAACCGCCCAGGTGATAGAGGCCAACCTGACCGAAGCCGGCTTCAAGATCGAGCTCGTCGTCACCGACTGGGCAACCATCCTGCAACGCCGGCAGAACCCGGACCAATGGGACGCCTTCGTCACCGGGCATGGCGTGGTTCCGGAACCATCGTCGATCACGGTATTCAACCCGAGCTATCCCGGCTGGTGGGACACGCCCGACAAACACGCGCTGCTGGAGGCGTTCGTCACCGAGAGCGATCCGGTGGAGCGGGTGCCGCTGTGGCACAAGTTGCAGGCGCAATTCTATATCGACGTCCCAACCGTCAAGATTGGCGCCGGCTTCACGATGTACGGGGCGAGCAAGCGGATGACCGGGTTCTATCCCGGCATCTGGCCGGCATTCTGGAACACCAGGCTGTCCGCCTGAAACGATCGTCGGAGCCGGCGCATGACTCGCTACCTGTTGCGCCGGCTCGCTGGCATGGTCGTCGTGATGTTCCTGGTCGCGACGATCGTGTTCGTGATCGCGCATGTCATCCCCGGTGATCCGGCGGCGGTCATGTTGGGACCGTCGGCGACTGCCGCCGACATCGACGCGCTGCGCGCGCGCCTCGGGCTCGATGCATCGATGCCGGTGCAGTACGTGCAGTTCCTGGAATCGGTAATCCGGTTGCGGCTGGGGGAGTCGATCTTCCTCAGCCGCAGCGTGACGCAGGCGCTGGCCGAACGGGCGCCACTGACGCTGCAGCTCACCGTGCTGGCTGCCGCGCTCGCGACGCTGATCGGCATACCGATCGGCGTGCTGTCGGCGGTGAAGCGCGGCAGCATGGTGGACCAGGTGCTGACCGCGGCCGCCATGGCCGGCGCCAGCCTGCCCAGCTTCTGGATCGGCCTGACCCTGATCGAGTACCTGGCGGTACGGCTGCACCTGTTGCCGGTTGCCGGCTACGGGCCGCCCGACGCCGGCGTGCTGGAACGCCTGTCGTACCTGATCATGCCGGCGATCGCGCTCGGGATTCCGAATTCGGCGCTGATCATGCGGTTCACGCGCACCAGCATGCTGGATGTGCTGCAAGAGGACTACGTGCGCACCGCCCGCGCCAAGGGGCTCGCGCCGGCGACGGTGATCTTCAAGCATGCGTTCCGCAATGCGCGCACTTCGGTGCTGACGGTGATCGGTCTGACCGTCGCCGGCCTGCTCGGCGGGGCCATCGTCACCGAGACCGTGTTCGCGCTGCCTGGTGTCGGCAATCTCGTGGTCTCCGCTGTGTTGCGGCGCGACTATCCCGTGATCCAGGGCGCCCTGCTGGTGATCTCCGGCGTCTATGTGCTGATCAATCTCGGCATTGACGTCCTGTATGCCGTGCTCGATCCGCGGGTGCGGTACTGAGATGTCCGACGTCGCGCTGCCAAACGCCCGCACGCGATCGGCGTCGCCGCTGCTCCTGCTGCTGGGCCGTCTCGTGCGCCGGCGGCTGGTGCTGATCAGCCTGTTCATCCTGCTGATCATGCTGGTAGCCGCGGTGGGCGCGTCGTGGATCGCGCCCTATTCGCCGCGCAGGATGGACATCGCGCACCGGCTCGCGGCACCCTCGGCCGCGCACTGGTTCGGCACCGACGAGTTCGGCCGCGACGTGCTGACGCGCTGCATGTACGGCGCGCAGTTGTCGCTGACCGTCGGTTTCCTCGTGGTGATCGCGTCGCTGACCTGTGGCACGGTGCTGGGCGTGGTGTCGGGCTATGTGCGCCAGCTCGACGGACTGCTGATGCGCATCACCGACGCTCTGATGGCGTTCCCCGACATCCTGCTCGCGATCGCGCTGATGGCAGCGCTGGGCGCCTCGCTCACCGACGTGGTGATCGCGCTTGGCACCGTCTACACGCCGCGCGTCGCCCGCGTTGCACGCGGTGCCACACTGGTGTTGCGGGAGTTGCAGTTCATCGAGGCGGCGGAGGCGCTCGGCGCCAGTGGACGCCGCGTCATCGTCGTGCACCTGCTGCCGAACCTGGCCTCGCCGCTGCTGGTGCAGGGCACGTTCGTGTTCGCCTTTTCGATCCTGACCGAGGCGGCACTCTCTTTCCTTGGCGCCGGTGTGCCGCCGACCAGCCCGACCTGGGGCAACATGATCGCGTCCGCGCAGGAGTACATGCAAAATGCCTCCTGGCTGATTCTTGCACCGGGGCTCTGCATCGTCCTGACGGTGCTCGCCTTGCAGGCAGTGGGCGACGGATTGCGCGACGCACTCGATCCGCGGCTGCGCCGGCTCACATGAGTGCTTCGCCGCTGCTCGAGGTCGAGGACCTGCGAACCTTGTTCCGCGTCGAGGGCGCCGTCGCGCACGCCGTGGACGGCGTGAGCTTCACGGTCGGTGCCGGCGAAACCCTGGCGATCGTCGGCGAGTCCGGCAGCGGCAAGTCGGTGACTGCGCTCTCCATCATGCGGCTGGTGCCGACGCCGCCGGGAGAAATCGCCGCCGGACGCGTACTGTTTCGCGGCCGGGATCTGCTGCTGCTGTCCGAGCCGGACATGCGACACGTCCGCGGCAACGAGATCGGCATGATCTTTCAGGAGCCGATGAGCAGCCTCAACCCGCTGTTGACGGTCGGTGAGCAGATCGCCGAGGTCGTTCGTCTGCATCAGGGCATGGGCAGGGCGGCGGCACGGCGCCATGCGATGGACATGCTGGCACGAGTGAACATCCCCAATCCTGAGCGACGCGCCGGCGAGTATCCGCACCGGCTGTCCGGTGGCATGCGGCAGCGCGTGATGATCGCGATGGCGCTGGCCTGTCGCCCCGCGCTGCTGATAGCCGATGAACCCACGACGGCGCTGGATGTCACGATCCAGTCGCAGATCCTGCACCTGATCCGTGCGCTTCAGGTGGAGATGGACATGAGCGTGCTGTTCATCACGCATAATCTGGGCGTGGTGGCGCAGATCGCCGACCGGGTGGCGGTGATGTATGCCGGGCGCATCGTCGAGCATGGCGACGTGGCCACCGTGTTCGCATCGCCCTTGCATCCCTACACCCGCGCCCTGTTGCGCAGCATCCCGCATGTAAAGGGCGGCGGCCGCGATCCGGCGCATCGATTGCTGTCGATCCCCGGACAGGTCCCAAGCCCCGCTGAATTGCCATCCGGATGCAGCTTCGCACCGCGTTGCCCCCTCGCCGACGACACGTGCCGCGTTGCGATGCCGCCGATCGTCGAGGTGCTGCCGCGCCACGATGTGCGGTGCCATCACTGGAATTCATCTGCATGAACCCGGTCCTGGTCGAGGCGACCGATGTGACCGTGAGCTTTCCCTCCGGAGGGGGAATGCTGCGCGGCGGCCGCATGGCGCTGCGCGCGGTGGACCGGCTGAACCTGTCGATTGCCGCGGGCGAGGTGGTGGGACTGGTGGGTGAGTCCGGCAGCGGCAAGACCACCGCTGGGCGGGCGGTGCTACGACTGCTGGAACCTACTTCCGGCGTGATCCGCTTCGAAGGCGCCGACATCACGCACCTGGACAAGCCCGCGCTGCGGCCGCTGCGCCGGCGCATGCAGATGATCTTTCAGGACCCTTACTCCAGCCTGAACCCGCGCCTGAAGGTGCGCGACATCGTCGAGGAAGCCTTCGTTATCCATGGCATCGGCACCAGGCGCGATCGTCCCGAGCGGGTGGCCGAGTTGCTCGGTCGCGTCGGACTGCCGGCGGAGGCAATGGAACGCTATCCACATGAATTCTCCGGTGGACAGCGCCAGCGGATCGGCATCGCCCGCGCATTGGCGGTCGAGCCGGTATTCGTGGTGGCCGATGAACCGGTCTCCGCGCTCGATGTGTCGGTGCAGGCGCAGGTGCTGAACCTGCTGCTCGATCTGCAGCGCTCGCTGGGTCTGGCGATGCTGTTCATCGCGCATGACCTGGCAGTGGTTCAGTACGTGAGCGACCGCGTCGTGGTGATGTATCTGGGCCGCGTCATGGAGGTAGCCCCTGCCGAGGCGATCTATCGCCGGCCGATGCATCCCTACACGGTGGCACTATTGGAAGCGGTGCCGGAACCGGATCCGGCGATGCGACGACCATTGGCCGAACTGCCGGGGGAAATGCCGAGCCCGTTCGCTCCACCGTCGGGCTGCGTGTTTCGCACGCGATGCCGGTTCGCGGTGGCGGCGTGCGAACGGATCGAGCCGGTTCTGGTCGAGGTGTCGCCAGGACACAGCAAGGCATGCATCCGCGACGACATTCTCTGACGCGAGCTCATCCACCTGCGGCGCGCGCCGGGACCAGCGCGAGGTCGGGCGGCAGCCGGCGGCCGAGCTTGCGGTACTCGCGCGCCAGTGCAGCGGCCAGCGCGACCGAACCGATCGGCACGCCAGGTGGCACCGTGGCGGCGGCTGACAGCACGGCGTTGCGGATGCTGCCGCCGGCGAGATCGCAATAGCTCGCGAGATGGTGCAGCACGTGTTCGTCCGGCGCGCGCGCGCCAAGATGGCTTTCCCACAGGCGCAGCCGTTCCTCGTAGCCTGGCAGCGGGAAGTCCATCACCACGTCGAGCCGCCGCCAGAACGCCGGATCGATGCGCGCCTTGTTGTTGGCGGTCAGGATGACGATGCCGTTGTGATTCTCGATGCGGGTCAGCAGAAAGTTGGTGAGCATGTTGGCGTAGCGCTCGCCGGTCTCCGCGCCATCGCTGCGCCGCCCGAACAATGCGTCGGCCTCGTCGAACAGCAGCACCACATCGGCCGCCTCGGCGTGATCCAGCAATTGCCCGAGGTTCTTCTCGGATTCGCCGATGTACTTATTCATCACCGCGCCGAGGTCGCAGCGGAACAGCGGTGCGCCGAGAGCGGTGGCGACATAGCTGGCGGCCAGCGTCTTTCCGGTGCCGCTCTCGCCGGCGAAGAACGCGCGCACGCCCCGCGTCGCGCCGGCTGCCAGCGACGGTCCGATACCTTGCCAGATCGTCTCGCGTTGCCGGCAGCGGGCGATCAGCAGATGAAGGTCGCGCTCCAGCGCTTCGGGCAGCACCAGCGCATCGCGTCGGACACGACGCGGCACGGGTTGCGCCAGCATGCGCAGCGCATCCGGCGCCAGGCGCCGGCGCGCCTCGGCGACATCGGCCGCGGTGACCGCGCCCTCGCCGGCGAGGCCGCGGGCGGCGCGCGCCACGCGCTCGATGCCGCCGCGGAACAGCACGGCACTGGAGGCCAGGAGTTCTGCCAGGTTGGGGTCCCCCAGCGCCTCCCGCCATAGCTGCGTGCGCGTCGCCACGTCGGGCGGTTCCAACGCGGCGTCGAGCCACTGTTGACCTTCTATCGCGCCGTGGGCACCGGCGAGCACGATCGCCGGCACCGGCAGGCCGTCGGGGCGGGTCAGCGTCAGGCTTTCGCCGGAACCCAGCGGCGCACGAACCACAGGCAGCCAGCCGACCGCGCGGCACGCCGCGCCGAAGGCGAGGTCACCCTGGTAGAGCTCGGCCGGTGTCTGCATTGGCGTGCAACCAAGATGCCTCGCGATACCGGAGGCCAATGCAGCGCGTCCGGAACCGGGCGGCCCGCGCAGCACCAGCCCATCGGCGCCCGACGTCGTGAGCAGCGTGGCCAGGCGCGCGGCGTCCGGCGCGTCCATCGGAGGCTCGAGGCGCCGACAGCCGGGCCAATCCGCCTCGCCGCCGCGCAGTGCACGCCACAGCTCCGGGCGGACACGCAGATGCCGCTGCGGCAGGGGGCCGCTGCCGTCGGCGATCAGCAGGCCCGACGTGCACAGCCGCCCGGACACGAGGTCGAGCGCATCGGCGCCCATCACCGCGAACAACTGCTGCCACAGGTCGAGCGCGAGATGGATGCCCGGCCGGCTCACCGTTTCTGGCGCCTGCAATGCCGCAAGCGCCAACCCGATAAGGTGGCTGCTTTCCGCGCCGCCAGCGAGCCCGAGCAGGAACAGCTCATGCTGCGCCAGACGTAGCTGCGCGGTCAGCCGCCAGAATGGGCCATCCACGCGCTGCCACGCGGCATCCAGCGCTGCGCGCCGTTCGGGCCACGGGAGCGCGGCCAGGTCCGGCGCCCGAGCCTGCGCGGTCCGCCGCAGCAGGCTGAGCACCGGAACATCCTCGGCTGGTGTGGCGAGGGTGGCGTATTCGGACAGACCCTGTTCCACGAGGAGTTCCAGCAGCACGGTCGCGGTCGCCTCGCGGGGTGTCATAACGCCAGACGTTGCCGCAACAGGGGATAGTGGAAGCGCACCACGCGGCCGAGCCAGGGCACCCAGGCAGGGTCGAGGTCGAGGCCGGCACGTCGGATACGGATGTCGATCGTCGTGCCGTGGAGATAGAGATCGAGATGGCTTGCCGTCGCCCGCAGCAGGCCAGGCTGACGCAGGAAGCCGGGCCAGATCTCGTCACCCTCATAGAGTTCCGCAGCGGTGCCCGCGAGCTCGGCGACGAATTCTGCGACCGGCGCCGGCTCGCCGATCTGCTCCGCCAGGAAGGCGACCAACTCGTCCGTCTCTGGCGCACCAAGCGAGCGCGCCAGATCGTGCAGCAGTTGCCAACCGGTTGGCGGCTCCCCGTCGGACCAGTCGAGCAACCGCCGCATCGTGCCGAGCCGACTGAGAGTGTTGATCAGGAACAGGACCCCGCCGAACTCTGTCGGAATTTCGCGCGCAAGCGTGACGCTTGGGATCTGCGACGAAGTGCCGGCGTCTGTTGCGACAGGGGTTGCCGCTTCGATCGTCATCCCCGCGAAGGCGGATGCCTGGTTGTGGGCCGGGTCCCCATTTCCGTGCGGATGAAGATCGGCGGAAGTTGGTGGCCTATCGCCCACCTCCGACACTGAAGTTGCGGCGGCCTGCGGAAGCCCCCATTCGTTCGCAAGCGCCGCCACTCGTGCCCCCGCGGACGGCATTGCCAGTCCGACTGGATCCCACCGCAGCAGCGACAGGACCGCTGCCGTGTGGATCGCGACATGAGGTACGGTCGCTTGGGTGACCGCATCACGCCAGAACGCCACCGCGGATTCCAGACGCGCAGGCAGCGGCAACCCGGCCGCTTCGATCCGATCAGGCAGCGTCGTACCGAGCGCCCAGCCAACCGCGCCAAGCAGCATCGCCGCGGAAGATGCTGTGAGCTGGCGCCAGATCGGTGCCAGCAGGCCCTCGTCATGCCACCGCTCGATGACGGCCCAGGTCTCCAACGGCTGCTCCACCAGCAGGTCGATGGCCGCCTGAGCACCGGACCAGCGGTGCAGCACCCCAAGTCGCCGCCAGTACCACCGGGAGGCCGCAACACCGCCCAGCAGATCGCGCGCAAAGCTTGCGGCAAGTGCAGCGAAATCCGGGAACACGACCACGTCTGGCCCGGCGCCTCCGGTCGCCAGTCGCGCCAGCGCCTGTGTAAGCTCCGGCGTTATCGATCCGTCGCGCGTCGCTATCGTCAGCCGCCGC
>JANWJK010000216.1 GCA_025452005.1 Acetobacteraceae bacterium
CTTCCGCTTCACCGCCGAGCGTTTCTACGACGTTGGCTTCCTCAACCGCCTGGTCGATGCCGATGACCTGATGCCGAGCGCGCTCGCCATGGCGGAGCATCTGCTGACCCTGCCGCCGGCCTCACGCGTCAACACGGTGCACATGATGCGGCAGATGCGCCCGGTGCCGTCGGCAGAGCAACAGCGCCTCGCCGCCGCGCTGCACGAGCACGGCGCCAAGAGCGATCTTATGGAGTCACGCGCGGCCTTCGCCGAGAAGCGGCCGCCGCGGTTCAAAGGCTGGGACGATCCGCAGGACCGCTACCGGCTGCCGAAGCTGTAGCGTCAGCGGACCTCGACGTCCTCCCAGAAGCCGACGCGGTCGCGTACCTGCGCCATCTTCGGCTGTGGCGCCTCGTAGATCCAGGCGTTGCGCGCGTGGCGCACGCCGTCGATGACCACGTCGTAGAACTGCACGCCGTGCGGGCATTCACGGTCATGGTCGGTCTTCGCCGCCTTCTCCAGCCACTCCATGTGCACCGCGGAGGGCGGGAAGTAGTGGTAGCCGCCCACTTCGACGATGTCGTCGCTGGCCGCGATCTGGTGGCCGTTGAGGACTGCCTTCATTGCCGGTTCCTCCATGCGAGAGTTGGGGTTCGCCCGAACAGCTAGTGTGGCGGGGCCGCCGAGGCAACCCCGGGCTTGGCACACCCCGGTGTCAGATTCAGGCGTAGACGAACGCCTTGTCGTCAAGATCGGTTGCCGGGATCTGGTCCTTCTCACTCCAGTAGTCCTGCGTGTGCTGCCATTCGGGCTTGTCGCCGCGCTTCGGCAGCAGGTGCATGCCGCGCAGCATATAGCCCGCATTGAAGTTCTCCGGGTCGATCCAGGGCAGCAGCTTCATGTCCTTGTCCTCGGGACGCAGCGCCACCGTGACGCGGCGCGCGCCCTTCTGCTGCATATGGTTGAGCAACCGGCACACGAAGTCGGCGACCAGATCGGCCCGCAACGTCCAACTGGCGCGGAAATACCCGAACACCCACGCCAGGTTCGGCACGCCGGTGAACATCATGCCGCGATAGGTGACGGTATCGGCGAACTCCAGCTTCCTGCCGTCGATGGTGAAGTCGATGTCGCCCAGCACGCTGAGATGGAAGCCGGTCGCCGTCACTATGATATCGGCCTCGAGCAGCGTGCCGGAGCGGAGCAGGATGCCGGTCTCGGTGAACCGCTCGATCTCGTCGGTGACGACCGACGCCTTGCCCGAGCGGATTCCCTGGAACAGGTCGCCGTCCGGCACGAAGGCGAGGCGCTGCCGCCACGGCCGGTATGTCGGGGTGAAATGCGTCTCTACGTCGTAGTCCGGGCCCAGCAGGTCGCGAACCGCCGCGATGAGTTCCTGCTTCACCGCGTCGGGCTGTTCGAATGTGCGGCGGGTGAAGGCGTCCTGATCGTGCAGGATCTTGCGGCGTACGATTTCGTGGATCCAGACCTCGTCGATCTCCAACTCGCGCAGCATGTCGGCGAGGTCGTTGGCGTTGCGGGCGGACCGGAAATAGGTCGGCGAGCGCTGTAGCATCGTGACGTGGCCGCACTCGGCTGCGATCGCCGGGATCAGCGTCGCAGCCGTGGCACCGGAGCCGATCACCACGACGTTCTTGCCGCGGTAGTCCAGATCCTTCGGCCAGGTCTGCGGATGGACGATGCGACCCTTGAAGGCGTCCATCCCGTCCCAGTGCGGCGTATAGCCCTCGGAATGCCGGTAATAGCCTTGGCACATCCAGAGGAAATTCGCGGTGAAGTGCACCGTTTCGCCGGTATCGGCGCGGGTGGCGGTGATCGTCCAGAGGTTCGCGCTGCTCGACCAGCTTGCCCGCGAGATCTGGTGCCGATAGCGGATGTGGCGGGCGAGATCGTTCTCGTCGATGACCTCGCCCATGTAGCTCAGGATCTGCGCCGCCGTGGCGATCGGCGCCCCTCGCCACGGCTTGAAGCGATAGCCGAAGGTGTGCAGGTCGCTGTCGGAGCGGATGCCGGGATAGCGGTGGGTGATCCAGGTGCCGCCGAAGCTGTGCTGTGACTCCAGCACGACGAAGCGCGTCCCGGGGCACTGCTTCGTCAGGTGATAGGCGCCGCCCACACCGGAGATCCCGGCGCCCACGATGAGGACGTCGAAGTGTTCGGTCTGCCCGGAGGCGTTCTCGGCGTGCCCTGCTGCGTCATTCATCGTGGTGTTCCTGTGCGACGTGGACCCCACTTGCGTCCATCCGACACCTACCACGAAAGTTGTCTTACGGAGGAACCGCGCATGTCCATGGTCATCACCCGCCGATCCGCCACGATGGGCATCGCCGCCGCTGGTGCATTCGCGCGCGCTGCACCGGGCGATCCGCTTGCGTTGGCAGAGTCTGCGCGGCGGGAAGGCAGCCTGACCTGGTACGTCGCACAGCTCGACACCGCAACGGCGGAACGGTTCGGCCGCGCCTTCACCGCCGAATACAAGGGCATCGCGGTGGAGGTGATCCGCACCACCGGACAGGTGGCCTTCCAGCGTCTGATGCTCGACATCAAGAACCGCACGCCGCACTGCGACGTGTTCAGCGCCACCGACATCTCGCACATGCCGATCCTGAAGGAGCGACAGGCGCTGACCCAATTCACGCCGGACAACGCCGCCGCCTTGCGCCCGCAGCTCGCCGCACAGTCGGACGCCGGCTGGTACTACGTCACCAATGCGGGGCGCTGGGTGCTGATCCGCAACCGCGACAAGGTCATCGCCGATGCGGCGCCGAAGGCGTGGACAGATCTGCTCGATCCGCGGTGGAAAGGACAGCTCTCGGTGGCCCATCCGGCATTCAGCGGCGGCGCCGGCGTCTGGTCGCTGGCGATGCGGAAACTCTACGGCTGGCAGTTCTTCGAGGCGCTGGCGAAGAACAATCCGCGCGTCGGCCGCTCGACGCAGGATACCGTGACGCTGCTGAGCGGTGGCGAATGCCTGGTCGGCCCGACCTGGGCGCCAGGCGCCTATCGCGACGTGGACAAGGGCAATCCGATCGCCATTACCCAGCCGAGCGATGGCGTGGTGGTGATGGTGTTTCCGTCTGCCATCCCCGCCGGCGCGCCGCACCCCAACGCGGCGAAGTTGTTCATGGAGTGGCTGCTGGGCCGGAGCTGCTCGAAGCTGACCGCGGCGGACGGCAGCGAGCCGATCCGCACCGACGTGGCGCCGCGGCCGGACGAGCCGCCGCTCGACACGCAGAAGGTGATCGCGCTGACGGTGGAGGAGATCCGCACGGGCGTGCCGGAGGTGATCGAGCAGTGGCGCGACACGTTCGGCGGATGAGGGGCGGCATTTGCCGCCGCCGCCGAAGAGCGAGACGATAGAAGCCGCTTAACAAGGAAACCGGCAACGCCGGCAAAGGAGGGGAACCTTGAAATATGACGTGGTGATCGTCGGCGGGGGAGCCGCGGGATCGGTACTGGCCGGCCGGTTGGCCGCCGACACGCGAACATCGGTGCTGTTGTTGGAGGCCGGGCCGGACTACGCCGATCCCGCCAGTATTCCGGACGATATCAGGTTCGGTCACACCCGCTTCGCCGAAGCGCCGGACTCACCGCACAACTGGGCACTGCGCGGCACCATCACCGAGGAGCAGGGGACGATCCACGTGGCCCAGGGCAAGGTGATCGGCGGCGGGTCGTCGATCAACGGTCAGGCCATGCAGCGGGGATTTCCCGAGGATTTCGACTCCTGGGCGGCGCTCGGCAACGACGAATGGTCGTACGACAAGGTGCTGCCGTACTTCCGCAGGTCGGAACACGATCTCGACGTCCAGGACAATTATTGCCATGGCTCGGACGGACCGATGCCGGTCAGGCGCCGTCAGACCGGTCCCGTGCCTGCCATTCAACGGGCCTTCCATGCCGCCTGCGTACAGGCGGGCTTCGGCACCACGAACGACAAGAATGGCCTGCGTCCCGCCGGCCTTGGCGTGACCCCTTCGAACAATCTGGACGGCGTGCGGATGAGCACCGCCATGACCCATCTCGGTCCCGTGCGCCAGCATCTGAACCTGACGGTGCGCGGCGGCGTGTTCGTCCGGAAGGTCGAGATCAGGGACGGCAGGGCCGTCGGGGTGGAGGCCGAAAGCGGCGGCAAGGTGTTCCACGTCGAAGCCGATCGGGTGGTGCTGAGCGCCGGGGCGATCAGGTCGCCACACCTTCTGATGCTCTCCGGTATCGGCCCCGAGGATCAGTTGCGGCAGTTCGGCATACCGACGGTCCCTCATCTGCCAGGCGTCGGCCAGAACCTCTGGAACCATCTCAGTGCCCAGATGACCTTCAAGGTGAGAGACGGCATCTCGCTCGAAACGCATACCGATGCGGCGCATTTCTGCTTGCACTACACCGCCCGAGGGTCGGATGCCGTAAATGACATGCTGCTGAGAAGCGGTCCGGTCGTCGACGAACGGCAGGAGCGCATCGGCGGCGTGAGGACGAAATACCTGAGCGGCGACGTCCCCCCTGAGCGGGTGGCACGGATCTCGTGCACGCTCGGGCTGCCGGACGGCTCCGGGTATGTCAGGCTGGAATCGGCCGACCCTGGCGTCCAGCCGTCGTTCAACTATCGTTACCTCCAGCATCCGAACGACATCCGACGGGTGCGGGAGGGCCTGCGCCTGGCGGTCAGCCTGCTGGAATCGGACGCCTACAGGGATGTGGTCGATCACCGGATCCACCCGACGGACGACATCCTGGCCGACGATGACGCGCTGGATCTCTGGCTACGCCAGACGGTGGGGTCGGCCAGGCACGTGTCGGGGACCTGCAAGATGGGGCCGGACGCGGACCCGATGGCGGTTGTCGACCAGCGTTGCCGAGTGAGGGGCGTCCCGGGGTTGTTCGTGGCCGATGCGTCGGTGATGCCGCGCATACCGCGATCGGGCGGCGCCCATGCGACGGTGATCATGATAGGCGAGCGTGTCGTCGACTGGATTGCGACGGGGTAACCGTTCGTAGCGGCTGCCGGGTTCGGCACGGCGGCAGGCCGAGCGTCTCACACCCTGTAAGGGGACATTTGGGAACACCGCTTTCGCGTGATTATTGCGCGTGTGGCCGCTTTTCTGGACAGTAGGACAACCATGGGTTGGACACACAAGATGCGGTTGTGTGCCGGAGCATCCCACACCGCTGCTCAGGCGCGCGTGTCGAGATTTTTTACACATTAAGAGATGGTAATGCAAAAAACTGGCAATTGTACGCAGAAACGCGACGATTTGTACGTTGGCCCGTCCATTGC
>JANWJK010000217.1 GCA_025452005.1 Acetobacteraceae bacterium
CCGGTGACCGGAAGCATTTTGAACGGCGTGAGGATCGGGTCGACGCTCCACACCGGGTGATCCGCCCACATCTTGGTGGGGCCGCAGTTATAGCCCTGCTGCGAGACGAACCACTTGTCGAAAATCTCCTTCGACGATGCCCAGCGGAGGAACTTCTTGGCCGCGTCCTGATTCTTCGAGTACTTCATCACCAGGTGGGTCTGTGGGCCGGGCAGGTTGAACTGACCGCCGGCGCCGCCGGGAATGCCGGCATGAAGGATATCGTCCTTCATCGGCGTGCCCTTCTCGGTCTGGTAGGAGTCGGGCTTCTTCTTCGCCTCGAGATAGATCGAGGCGCCATTGTTCGTCGCGCTGATGCTGCCCGAGAGGAACGCGCGATTGTTGCTGGTGTCGTCCCAGGCAAGCCCACCCTCGTCCATGGTCTCTTTCCACAGCGCGACGGCGAACTTCACTGATTCAACGGTCTCCTTCGTGTTGAGCACCACGGTCTTGCCGTCGGCCTCGACCTCCTTGCCACCCCACGACCACAGGTACGGATACCACCAGCCCGGTGCGTCGCCGAAGGTATGACCAGCGGTCTGGCCATAAGGGCGGCCGGCCGCCTTCAGCTTCTTGCCGACGGCGCGGTAATCGTCCCAGTTCTTGGGGAATTCACTCGCACCGGCTTCGGCGAGCCAGGACTTGCGGTAGGCGACGAGCCCACCGCCTGTGGACCAGGGCACCCCGATCCACTTGCCGCCGACGGTCCCGATGACGTTGCAGATGTCATAGAAACCACCCTGCGCCTTGGCCAGGTCTTCGGCCACGTCGCTGACGTCGACGCAACTATCGGCATAAAGCTGCGGCCAGTTGTTGAGCGTCATGAAAATGTCGGGACCGGCGCCCGACTGGATCGCGGCGGTGATGCGCGCCTGGATGTCGTTGGCGTTGATGGTTTCGACAGTGAGCTTCATGCCCAGGTCTTTTTCGCACAGCTTGGTGATCTCGCCCTTGAGAAGCACATCGGAAGCAGGGACGAAGTCGGCCCAACGGAGCCAGTGCATCGTCTGTGTCTGGGCATAGGCGGGAGCCCGCCCGCTCGCCAGGATGCCGGCCAGGCCACCGGTGCTCGCGGCAAGCGCGCCGGCCGCCGAAAGCTGCAAGGTTTTACGTCGACGGATTTTGGTCATGGTTGCCTCCCTTTTTGCGCTGCGCGGCCGCGGGCCGCTCGCCCCAGCGCGTTAGATCGCGGCCTCGGTCTGGTTGTCGAAGAAGTGGACCCGGTCAGGGTTGATCGCGAGACGCAGTTTTTCGTGCACCTTGGCGGTGACGGTCGGCTCGACCGAAGCGACCATGGACGTGGATCCGGCGGCGACGTCGAGCAGGATCTCCGAGCCGAGGCGCTCGACCACCTCGATCGCAACGTCGAAACTCATGTCGTTGGCGTCGCCGTCGCGTGCGATGCGCAGATCCTCGGGCCGCACGCCGAGGGTCGCGTCCATGCCGGCGTAGCGTCCCAGGCGCGGCGCGATCGGCGCCGGCACCTTTATGCGCAGGTCCGCGCTCTCGGCCCACAGCGACCCGTTCTCGGCCGCGATGCGGACAGCCGCGAAATTCATCGCCGGCGAGCCGATGAAGCCGGCGACGAAGCGGTTGGCCGGCTGGTTGTAGAGATCCATCGGATCGCCGACCTGCTGCACACGGCCATCGCGCATGACAACGACCCGGTCGCCGAGCGTCATTGCCTCGACCTGGTCGTGGGTGACGTAGATCGCGGTGGTGCCGAGCCGTTCGTGCAGCTTCTTCAATTCGACGCGCATCTGCACACGCAGTTTTGCATCCAGGTTCGACAGCGGCTCGTCGAACAGGAACACCTGCGGATGACGCACGATCGCCCTGCCAAGCGCGACACGCTGCCGCTGGCCGCCGGACAACTGGCGCGGCTTGCGCTTGAGCAGATCCTGGATGCCCAGGATGTCGGCGGCTTCCTTGACCCGATTGGCGATCTCCGCCTTTTCGAATTTCCGCATCTTCAGGCCGAAGGCCATGTTGTCGTAGACCGACATATGCGGATAAAGCGCATAGTTCTGGAACACCATGGCGATGTCGCGGTCCATTGGCGGCAGTTCGTTGACGACCTTCTCGTCGATCGAGATCTGTCCGCCGGTGATGCTTTCCAGCCCAGCCACCATGCGCAAGGTCGTCGTCTTGCCGCAGCCGGACGGGCCGACGAGCACGACGAATTCTTGGTCGCGGATGTCGAGGTTCACATCGATGACGGCGTGAACGTCGTCATACATCTTGTTCAAGCCGCGCATAGCGACGCGAGCCATATGCTTATCCCTTCACCGATCCGGTGATGCCGGACACGTAGTACTCGACAAAGAACGAATAGACGAAGGCGACCGGGATCGATCCCAACAGCGCCCCGGCCATCAGCTCGCCCCAGTAGAAGACGTCGCCGCGCACCAGTTCGGACGTGACACCGACCGGCACCGTCTTCTGTTCGGGCGAGGACAGAAAGACGAGGGCGTAGATGAATTCGTTCCATGACAGGGTGAAGGCGAAGATGCCGGCGGACAGGATGCCCGGGATCGCGACCGGAAAGATGATGTAGACCATCGCCTTCCAGCGCGGCGCGCCGTCGATGCGGGCGCATTCCTCGAGCTCCTTCGGGATCGACTTGAAATATCCCATCAGCAGCCAGGTGCAGAACGGGATCAGAAAGGTCGGGTAGGTCAGGATCAACGCCCAAGGTGAATCGCCGAGTTTGAAATTGCGGATGATGTCGGCGAGCGGGATGAACAGCAGTGTCTGCGGCACCAGATACGTGATGAAGATCGCCGTCCCGATGAGCCCGGCATACGGGAACTTAAGCCGCGATAGTGCGTAACCGGCCAACAGCCCGCAGAACAACGAGATCGCCGTCGCCGCCAACGAGATGATCATCGTGTTCAGCATCCAGGTGCTGAACAGGGTCTCGGACAACAGGTCCCGGATATGCTCCAATGTCGGGCGGGTGGTCCAGAACGGCGCGTAGTTGGCGGCGCTCCAGGGCCGGTAAAGCTCGCTGTCCGGCCGTATCGTGGTGATCACCATCCAGTAGAACGGAAACAGCAGGCTGACGACGAATGCCGTCACCGGCACATAGAAAAACACCCATCGCCGCCACGGAGCTCCTTCGATCATGGCTAAAGGGTCTCCGTCCGGCGGATATAAATAAGCTGCACGATTACCACGAGCAGCAGGATCGGGAAGATCGCCAGCGAGATCGCGGCACCCTGGCTCAGCAATCCGGTGCCGATGCCAAGCTGATAGGCATAGGTGGCGAAGAGCTGGGTGGCGTTGGCCGGACCTCCACCGGTCAGCACATAGACAAGCTGGAAGTCGGCGAACGTCTGGATCACCGAGAACAACACGATCACCAGTGTCACCGGCAGCAGCAGTGGCCACGTCACGTGGCGGAAACGCGACCAGGCGCGCGCGCCATCGATCGCCGCGGCCTCATGCAGTTCCGGGCTGATGGTCTGTAGTCCGGCCAGCAGGCTGATCGCGTAGAACGGTACGCCGCGCCATACGTTCACGATGATCACCGACACCATGGCCATGGTGGGATCACCAAGCCAGTTGATCCGCGTGCGGATGATGCCGACGTGGAACAGCAGCCAGTTGAGGACGCTGAAGGTCGGGTCGAACATCCACTTCCAGGCGAAGGTCGAAAGCACCGTCGGGATGATGAACGGCAGCAGGATGAAGGCGCGCATGAACGCCTTGCCGCGGAAATTCCGGTTGAGCAGCAGCGCCAGCCACAGGCCCAGCGCCAACTTGAAGACGGTGGTGACGAACGTATAGAGGCAGGTGTTCCACACCGCGACGTGGAAGATGTCGTCGCTCCAGATCTTGGTGAAATTGTCCATGCCGACGAAATGGCCGGGCACGCCGACCCTGGTATCGGTGACCGCCAGCAGGATGCCGTTGACAAAGGGATAGGCGATGAACAGGGCGAGCAGCACCATGGTCGGCAACATCAGGCAAAACGCCAGCCTGCGCTCATCCTCGAGCAGGCGTGTGATCGGCCCCCGCTTTGCCGCTGGGACATACTGTTGCCTGAGTGCAACCGTAGCAACGGACCCGCCGGTCGCCATCAACCCTCCTCCCTACCAATTCCTGGGTGGCAGCGACACGGGCCGCAACCGTAGAATTTTGTGCTGAAAAACACTAAAGACAACGGCGCACCCGCACAAGGGGACGCCGTTCAGCCGCGATCCGCGATCGCTGGCTGCGCATGAGCGAGGCGCTATCTCAGTGGAACACGCGTCCGGCGTCGATGACGATCGTCTGGCCGGTCATGGTCTCGGTGCGGCACATGGTGACCACCATGTCGGCGCAATCGTCCTTGTCGGCGGCCTTTTTCAGGAGCGAGCCGGCCGCGTTGCGCACAACCATCTCGGGCAGCAGATTGGCGGTTGCCCGCGTGCCTTCCAGCAGACCGGGTGCGACGCAGTTCACCAGCGTCTCGGGCGCCAGAGCCACGGCCATGCAGCGCGTGAGGTGGATCAGCCCCGCCTTCGACACCGCGTAGGCAATGGACGAGCCCGTCGGCTGTAGCCCCGCCACGGACGCGATATTGACGATGCGGCCTCGCCCCTGGGCCTTCATGACGGGCGCCACCGCCTTGGTGAGGCGCATCGGCCCCGTCAGGTTGACGTCCATGATCTTGTCCCACTCCACCTGTGTGAGGTTGTCGAGGTCGGTGAACGGGATCGCCTTGTTGTAGGCAGCGTCGTTGATGAGGATGTCGAGACGGGCGAAGCGCCTGCTCACGTCGCCGACCAGCCGCTCCACGGCCGCACCATCGGTGATGTCGCAGGCGAACGACGCGGCGTTGACCTGATAGCGGGATGCCAGCTCGCCGGCGACGCCCTCCGCCTGGTCGCGGCTCTGGGCGTACATGACAGCGATATGGGCGCCCTCCCTGGCGAGCGCGTGGCAGATGCGCTGGCCAAGCCCGCCGTTACCGCCGGTCACCAATGCCACAGCGCCAGTGAGGTCCATGAACCTTCTCCCGCGTGCGGGCCCGCAATCATCTCGCGGTGCCTGCCGGTATGAGGCGGGATTTGCGTTCTCTGCGCAAGAACACCGGCGCGCGCCGCGGCTCCTATGGGCAGGCCCCGTCCGCTTCGTGGCGGTCAGGCATTCGCTGGAGCATGGGCGGCGGCCGCTGCGCTCCCGCGAGCGCCGCCTGCAAGGTGTCTTCTTTCGTCTCATCGAACGAACTGCGCAACACCGTGCCTCCGGTCCCCCGTAGCGCAGCCGCCACCTTGTCGGTCGTCATTTTGCGGACCAACAGGAACAGTGCCGCATTGCCGGATTGCAGTGTCCTGCCGACATTCCTCATGAAATCGTCATTGATGCCGACATCCGTGAGCTTGCCGCTGATTGCGCCGGATGCGGCACCGACCGCGGCACCGACGAGCGGCATCATGAACAGCAGGCCGACCAGCGTGCCCCAGAACAGGCCGGATACCGCACCCGCTCTGACCGGCTGAAACAACTGGTTCAACTTGACATGACCTTCGGGGCACTTCGTGACCACCACCGCATCGCCGAGCTCGATGAGATATTCGCTCTGCATGGCCAGCAGCTTCTGACGAACTTCATCGGCCTGGGCTTCGGTCGGAAATTCGATAACCAGCAAATCAGACATGATCAAAGCTCCTGTTCGCGACAAGGCAGCCTCGGCGACCGCATCGATCGCCGAGGCCGCCAGCGTTGCCGCAAGTCACCGAATTGCTGCGATCAACCCTTGATCGTCAGGGTGGTCGTGTCGAACTGCACAGGCGTCACCCTGCCGTCATGCAGTTGGACGACCGCGACCCCTTGATTGAAATCCAGGGCGACGATCCTGCTTGCCGGATGCTTCAGCTTGATACTGTTGAGCAGAATCGTCTGCAGGATTTCCGATACTGTCTGGCCGCCCTGTCCCAACCGAGCCTGGACCTCAGCCTTCTTCTGCGGGGACAATCCGGCAATTTCGGCCTGCTCCAGTGTGGTTGCGACCTGCGCATAGGCAACCGGTGCTGCCATGACAACAGCCGCCAGCGCCGCCATTGCAACAGATCTGTAGCCTGTCTTCATCGTATCATCTCCATGGTGAGTAGTAATTTCGGACAGTCGACAACTATCTTCCACAGCTATCACTGTGTGTGTCTGCCAGGATGATTTAGCAATGTCCGTGGTGCTTGAGATGAGCATTGCATCTCACGACCGTGCCAAGTGTTCCAATCAACGCCCGGTCAGCATCAGCGCGGTCAGCACGACCGCCACTCCCACCAGCGCCACGCCCGCGACAGGCCACTGCCGCAGCACCTCATCCAACCGCTCGAGCAACACGCCCATGGCACGCGCGAAGCGCGTTGCGCCCGCCACCACCACGCCCGCGATATCCCCGTCGGGAACGCGCGGCAATCGACCGCCAACGCGGCGAAGACCTATCGCCAGCGCGCCACCAAGCAGGCACGGCCAGAACGCCCCCCAAAGGGTCGCGCGCGCAACGACGTCGGCTATCGATCCGTCCATGACTGTCAGGTAGATCGCCCACGGAACCACGACACAGGCGAGTGCCATGGCCAGCCACGGCAAGGCCAGCCGTGCCGGCACTGTCGATGTTGCGCTCGCCGCAGAGGAGACGGCGAGGCGGCACAGGAAGTGAAGCATCAGGAGCGTGGTTCCGGCCGATGACAAACTCATAAATGTGCCCACGATGCCGTCGCCGACGGGCACCTTGACAACGAGTTTCGCAAGCGCGCCGCCAGTCAAGGGGAACCCGGCGAGACCCAACGACACTATCGTTGCCGGCAGCAGTACCACCGGCCACAGGCGGCGTGCTCCGGTGATCTGTGCGACCCCTACCGCAAGGAACAATGCTCCCTTCGCGAGAGTGTGGTGTGCTGCGTAGAATCCAACGGACAACGCTGCGTCGCCATCGCCCACGGCGAGCCCCATGCCGAGCACCGTGCCGATCACACCCATCTGGCTCACACTCGAATAGGCCAGCACCGTCTTGGGGTTGCGCTGCGTGATGCCGATCGCGACGCCGTAGAACGCCGAGAACAACCCGGCTACCACCAGCGCCTCACCCCATCCTGGTGTAGCCACGTTCAGCGGCAGAAAGCGTATCAGCCCGATGACGCCGGCTTTGACCGCTGCACCGCTGAGCACAGCCGCGGCGGGGATCGGCGCCGCCCGATAGGCGAGCGGCATCCATACATGGAACGGCACCAGCCCGATCTTTGCCCCGAAGCCCAGGATCAGCAGGATTAGAATCGAGGCGCGCCATGGCGACGTTGGGAGCGTCGCAACAGCATCGCGGATCAGCAGACTGTCGCCGGCAATGCCTTGCGCAAGCAACACGAAGGCCATCAGCAGGAAAGCTTCGCCGAGCAGCGCGAGCGCCACATAGATGAGGCCATTTCGCCGGGCGCGCGGTGTGCCGTCGTCCACGATCAGCCCATAGGCAGCAAGGCTGACCATGGAGAACACCAGATAGAAGCTCACCAGGTCGGCGGCGATGAAGACACCGATGCTGCCACTCAGCGTCAGCAGCCACCACACCACGAAACGGCCGCCATCGGGCCTATCCTGCAACCATGCCGAGGCGTAGATCCCCGCCGCAATCCAGAGCAGTGCCGCGACTCCTAGCAAAAGCGCGCCGGGCACATCGAGCGTGAATCGAAGCAGCAGCAGCATCTGCGGCAGCGCAAGCGTCCCACCCGACCCCAACAATGCAGCAGCCAGCGCGGGCACTGGTGCGATCGCCAACAGCGCCGGCATCTTGGTTCGGAGCCGCGATGACAGACAGGCCAGCAGCATGGCGAGCGGCAAGGCCAGCGCGGCACCGAGCAGCGTTCCCGCAGCATTCATCGCGCGATCACCGTTGTGGGGATGTGGCGCCCAACCTCCAGCAGCAACGAGGGCCGGAGCGGCACCAGGCCGAGCAACAGCGCACAGATCGCCAATGCCAGGACCACACCCTGCCGACCGCTCGACACGGGCGTTCGCAGCGTCAGTGGTGCATCCGTTGCGGCCAGCGCCGGGGTGAGCACGCGGAAGACATATCCGGCGGCGAGCAGACCGCCCGCCAATATCACGACGGACCACCACCACTGACCCTCAGCGACCGCCGCCATCAGAAGCATTGCCTTGGCGACGAACCCGCCGCTGGGTGGCAAGCCCATCAGCGACATCCCGCCTAGGCCGAACGCGAACACGGTCATCGGCAGCACCCGGGCGATGCCACCGAGTCCGGCGATCCGGTCATGACCCAGCGCCTCGGCGATCAGCCCGGCGGCCATGAACATGGCTGCCTTCGCAACGGCATGCGAAACGAGCTGCAGCACGCCGCCGGTCCAGGCGACGCCGGTCCAAAGCTCCGTCGTTCCCGACGCAACCCTCAAAGGCGCCGAGGCCAGCGGGAACAAGAAGAACAGGTAGCCGATTTGCGCGATCGTCGAATACGCGATCAGCAGCTTCAGCCGCTCCTGCCTGAGGGCAAGCACGCTGCCGAACACGATGGCCGCCGCACCCAGCGCAGCAAGCATCTGTGCAGCGGCCTGGTTCAGCAGGCTCGGAATAGTGTCGAACCAAATCCGCACTATCAGTACGAACGAGCCCTTGACCACCAGTGCGGACAACAGAGCGCTGGCGGCCGCCGGTGCACCTGCATGCGCGGGCGGCAGCCAAAGGTGAAGAGGAAACAACGCGGTTTTGGCAATCAGCCCAGCCGTCATCAACGCGACAGCCACCCACACAACGGGCTCGGCACGAACCAGACCGGACAGCAGCGCGATATCGAGCGTGCCATAGGCGCCGTAAAAAAGCGCAACGCCGAGCAGGTACATCGCCGAACCAAGCAGCGCGAACAACAGGTAGCGCAGGGCGGCAGCCAGGGTCTCGGCACGTCCATCCAGCGAAACCAACGGTACCGCCCCGAAGGTCAGCAGCTCCAGCGCGACATAGAGGGTGAACAGGTCGGCACCGAACCAGACGGCATTCAATCCCGCCCAGACGCCCATCAGGAGCGTCCAGAACACCATCGGTGCCCGCGCCTCCTGGGCGCCCTCCGGTACGCTGAAACCCTGCCGCGCGAACAATCCGATGGCGCAGATCACCACCGCCGTGGTCACCGCCATAATGGCCGACAGCCCATCGGCGCGGAGCGCAATTCCAAGCGGCGGTGCCCAGCCGCCCAGGTGGTAAGCGATCGGGGTCCGCGACTGCCAGATGTTGGCGGCGATCGCGAGTGCGATGCAGAGCCCGGCCGACGCCGCAGCCAGGGCGATGCGTTCCGCCTGGCGGCCGCCCAGCGCCATCGCCAGTACCACACCGGCAGCCGGCACCGCGATTGCGAGCACCAGCAGGAAGCCGCCGGCGTGCGGGGTCAGCGACCGCCTCCATCGGATTCCGAACTTGATTGCGTTTCAATGCTCAGGGTCGCGCTGCCGGAAACCTGGTACAGCCGCAGCAGCAGCGTGACTGCCAGGGCTGTCGCCGAGAACGCGACGACGATGCCGGTGATGACCATGGCCTGCGGCACCGGGTCGCCACCCATCCCGGCCGCGGCGCCCCTGCGGGCGATGACACCGAACTGCAGGAACACGCCGCCGCCAAGCAGGTTGAACGCGAGGATCTTGCGCAGCGGCTGCGGGTGTACGATCGCACCGAACAAGCCAAGACCCACCAGGGCCGCACTGCACAGCCCGTACAGCGTGGCCGCGTTCATCGCTGCCGCTCGCGTTCCGGTGGGCCGGCGACCAGGAGACCGAGGATCGCGGCGATCGACAAGGTCAATACCACCTCGATGACGATGATCAGCGGTTTCGTGAACTGTGCCGGGTACGACAGAAAGCCGTTGGGCAGGAAAAATCCCGCGAACCCCACCGTCAGGAAGACCGCCGGCCCGACGACCAGCACGAGCCGTAACCATTGTCTGTGAATCTCGGGCACCGGCCGCAAGCCGGCGATCATGATGAGGAGCCACATCGCGGCGAGGATCGCTCCGCCCTGGAAGGCCCCGCCTGGAGCGATCGCGCCGACCCAAAGAATGTATATGCCCACAACAATTCCGATGGGCGGCAACAGCCGTGCAAGCAGGGTCAGTTCACCGTCGGGTCGGCTGCGGGGCCACAATCCCGGGGCGCCGCCCCAGAAGCGGTCCGGCGCGAGCGACCACACGCCAATCAGAGCGAGCAGCAGCACAATCTTCTCGAGCAGCGTATCGACCGCGCGGTAGGCCATCAGCACGGCGGTGACTGGGTTCAACACGTCGAGCTCCGGCAGATGCACCGCGGCCGCCGGTGCGAGGCTCGGTGCCGGGCTGGCAGGGATGAGGACGAGCGCAGCAAGACCGGCGGAGACAAGTACTGCGAGCACCGCGGCCACGACATGCAGGAAAGCCCCAGGCCGCTCGCCCGCCGATCGCGACTCTGTCGGTCGCAGGCGTGAGGCCGCGGTCATCAGCAAGGCCCCGGTTACGCCGCTGCCGATCGCAGCTTCGGTCAACGCCACGTCGACGGCCGCGAGGCGCGCCCAGGCGAGTGCCAGAAGCAGGCCGAATGAGACAAAGCCGACGACAGCGGCAAAGGCTGACCCCGCCGCTACGATCCACACCGCCACCGCCACCACCAGCAGGGCCAATCCCACATCGAGGACCATCGCGGCGGTCATGCCTCCTGGTTCTCGCGCCGCACCGCACGAGCAACGAGTTGGGTGACTATCGCGCCGGCCAATTGGGCCAGCAGCCAGACCGTAATCAGCTTCAGCGCCACCAGCGGTCCAGTGGCCTGCGGCAGAAGGCCAAGCACCACCAGACCCAGCCCGAGGTTGTCAGCCTTGGTCAGCGCGTGCAGCCGCGAGAGCGAATCCGGAAAGCGCAGCAGCCCGACCGTTCCCGCCAGGAAGAACACGGCACCGGCGGAAACCGCGAGAACCGTAAAGCTATCGAACAGGACTCGCATCGTATCAGCCGTCCGTCGCACGCCGCTCGGCCGCATCCGTGCGGGGGGCGTTGTTGACGAACGCGACGGCGACGAAGGCGGCGAGCAACGCCAGCGTCAGGGCGGCATCCACGGCAGCCGGTACGTCGGTGCCGGCGGCCAGCAGCAGAAGCGCCGCGATGCCTCCCGTGCCTAGCAGTTGCGCTGCCATCATGCGATCGGCATCCCCAGGCCCGCGCAGGATGCGCGCCAGTCCCAACGCCACCATCGCGAGGACGAACCCGGCGGCGGCGATGAGGAACTCAGCCATCGCGCACAGCTCGCATGAACACCGCCTCCTCTGCCGCCAACTGTGCCGCCGCCGGCTGTCCGATATCGAGACAATGGACCAGCAGCGTCCCGTCCTCGTTCGTGCCGACAGGCAAGGTGCCCGGCATCAGGCTTGCCAGCGCACAGAACCCGTCACGCGCACTGCCAGGCGGAAGCCGCGGTGCATAGGTCACAAAGCCGGGGCGCAACGGCAGCCGTGGGTCCAGCGCACGCCGCGCAACATCCACGCCAGCCATCACCGCCTGACCCGGAAAGCGCAGCGCGAGCCTCGCCACGCCAAGTGGCGACACGCGCCATCGGCCAGGCGGCAGCAGGCACAGGCTGACAAATGTCGCCCCGGCGACAGCGACGGCCGCGGCCGGCAGATCACCAAGGCTGTACCCGGCGAGCACCAGCCAGAGAACGCAGAAACCCGCGGCGCGCGTCGTTGCGCCGGCGAGCAGGTTCCTGCTGTCAGTCGCCATCGGCATGCGCCACGACGTCGCCACGAACGGGCGACTCCTTGATGCGGAACCACGCCACGTAAAGCGCCGGCAGGAATATCAGCGTGACGACCGTGCCCACCAGGAAGCCACCCATGATCGCGAACGCCATGGGGCCCCAGAAGATTGTCGCTGCGATCGGGATCAGGCCAAGCACCGTGGAGACCGCCGTCAGCATGATGGGGCGGAAGCGCGACACGCTCGCCTCGATCACCGCTTCCCATGCCGGCCTGCCTTCGCCGCGTTCTGCTTCGATCTGCTCGATCAGGATAACTCCATTGCGGGCGATCATGCCGATCAGCGCGAGGATGCCGAGAATGGCGACGAATCCGAGCGGTCGCTGAAACAACAGCAGCCCCGCGACAACGCCTGTCATCGCCATCGGCACGATAATGAGCACGAGGAAAAGGCGGCTGAAGCTCTGCAACTGGATCATCAGGAAGGTGATCATCAGCAACAGCATCAAGGGGACCACGGCAATGACCGACGCCTGTGACTGCGCGCTTTCCTCGACCGTTCCGCCGACGGCGATGTGGTAGTTTTCGGGCAGGCCGGCATTCAGTTCCGCCACCGACGGCGCCAGCGTGGCGACAATACTTTCGGGTAGCGTGCCCGGCGCCACATCGGCCAGCACGGTCAAAGTGGGAACCCGGTCGCGGCGCCAGATCAACGGGAATTCCTGGTCGAAATCGAAGCTGGCGAGCTGGCTCAGCGGCACGGTTCGTCCGTTCGGCAGCGGAACCTGCACGTTGCGCAGCGTCGCGAGCGAGACGCGCTGCTCATCGGTTGCGCGCGCAACGACATCGACGAGATAGATCCCATCGCGCAGTTGCGTGACGGTCGAACCGGTGACCACGGAGTTCAGCACCTGCGCCAGCGCCTGCGAGCTGAGGCCCAGCAACCGGGCCTGATCCTGGTCGATATTGATCCGGACCATGCGGGCCGGCTCAATCCAGTCGAAATTGACGTGCCGCGCGTTCGGATCGCCCGCCACGATGCCGGCAAGCCGCAATGCGATGTCACGCACCTGCGCCACATCCGGACCGCTGACACGATACTGGACAGGCCAACCGACCGGCGGGCCGAGTCCAAGCGGCGACACGCGGGCCACCGCGCTGGGGAACTGCGTGGCGAGCACCTCCTCGAGCCGTGCATGGAGCCGTTCGCGCGCCGCCACGTCCTTGGCGATGACGACCGCCTGGGCGAAGAAATCGTTGGGCAGTTCTACCGCGAGCGGCAGATAGAAGCGAATTGCACCTCGGCCGATATAGGTGCTCCAGCTCGCGACGTCGGGATCCGTCTTCAGGACGTTATCAAGCCGCGCCGCGAGGTCATCGGTTGCGAAGATGGAGGCGTTCTGCGCCAACCTGAGATCGACGAGCAGCTCCGGACGATCGGATGGCGGAAAGAACTGCCGCGGTATGAGCGGCGATAGGAGCAGCGCCACGACGAGGCATGCGACAGTGACGCCAATGGTGATCCAGCGTGCCCGCATCGCACCGACCAGCATCCCTCGGAACGCGCCAAGGATGCGGCTTGGCCTGATCGGTCTGGAGGGATCCGGTCTGGCCAGCATGACCACCCCGAGCAGGGGAGCGAACAGCACCGCCACGAACCAGGACATGATCAGCGAGATGCCCACCACGACGAAGATCGAGAAGGTGTATTCGCCTGCGGAACTCTTCGCGAAGCCGATCGGCACGAAGCCCGCGGCGGTGATGAACGATCCGGTCAACATCGCCACCGCCACCGACCTGTAGGCGTATGTCGCGGCCTGTTCCTTGCCGTCACCAGCGGCGAGTCGCGAGGTCATGACATCGATGGTTGTCATCGCGTCATCGACCAGCAGGCCCAGGGCGATGATGAGCGCGCCGAGCGAGATGCGCTGCAGGTCGATGCCGAGGAACTGCATGATCGGGAAGACGATCGCGAGCGTCAGAGGGATGGACAGCGCGACCACCAGTCCGGCGCGCATGCCGAGACTGACGAAGCTCACCGCCATGATGATGGCGATCGCCTGCCAGAGCGACGTGGTGAAATCGCTGATCGCGTGCTCGACCACATGCGGCTGATCGGCGACCAGGATCGGCGTGATGCCGAGAGGCAGGTCGGCGGTGATGCGATGCATCGCCTGTTCGATATTGCGGCCCAGCGCCAGGATGTCGCCGCCCTCGCGCATGGCGACGGCGAGGCCGATCGCCGGCTTGCCGTTGACGCGGAACAGGGGCTGCGGCGGGTCGGCGAAACCGCGACGGATTTCGGCGATGTCGCGCAGCCGGATCATGCGTCCGTTCGCGACGAAGTTGATGTTCCGCAGGTCCTGCTCGGATTCGAAGGCGCCAGTGACCCGCAGCAGCAGCTTCTCATCGCCGGTCTGGATGGTGCCCGCCGGACTGACGACGTTCTGTGCCTGGAGCGCGGCGATCAGCGCGGAGCGGTCGATTCCGAGTCCGGCAAGCTGCTCCATCGAGAACTCGACAAAGACCCGCTCATCCTGCGCACCCAGCATCTCGACCTTCGAGACGTCCGGGACGAGCAGCAACCGCGAACGGACATCGTCGACATGATCGCGCAATTCGCGCTGAGTGAATCCATCCGCGGTGAAGCCGTAGATAATCCCGAAGGTATCGCCGAACTCGTCGTTGAACCCTGGGCCGACGACGCCGGACGGCAACGTGTGCCGCATGTCGCCGACGCTCTTGCGGACGTGGTACCAGATGTCCGGCACCTCGTTGGCAGGTGTCTTGCCCTTCAGGTTGACGAATATCGTCGTCAGGCCGGGGCTGGTGTAGCTGCGCAGGAAGTCGAGGTTCGGGGTTTCCTGGAGCGTGCGTTCGATGCGCTCGGTGACCTGGAGCAGCGTGTCGTCGATCGTGGCGCCCGGCCACGCGGCCTGCACGATCATCGTCTTGATGACGAAGGCTGGGTCTTCGTTGCGGCCAAGGCTTCGGAAGGCGGACAGTCCGGCCACGACCGACGCGATCATCAGGTAGACGACAAACGAGCGATGGCGCAGCGCCCAGTCGGAAAGATTGAAGCCCACTAGGCTGATGGCCCGAGCAGGCGGACAGTTTGACCCGGGTGGAGGGCCTGAACGCCGGCGGTGACGACGACATCGCCGGTGTCGAGACCATGGGAAACGACGACGGTACCTGGATCGAAGCGCAAGAGTTCGATGTTGCGCAACGAGACTGTCAGCTTCGACGGATCGACGATCCAGACCGCTGGCTGGTGGTTCAATTCGGTCAATGCGGAGGCCGGGATCGCAATCACCTCCTCGGATGCCAGGCCGACGGAACCGTTCACCGTCGAACCGAGCCGCATCGCCTCCGGCGGATCGGTCAGGCCAACCTTGACCTGGAATGTCCGGGTCACGGGATCGGCCTGCGGCGCGACCTCTCGCACGCGTCCGATCGTCTTCACGCTGGGATCGTCGGTCAGGCGTATCGTGACCTGAGGATCGCCTGGCGCCGATCGCAGCACCTGGGCGGGCACGTCGAACACGGCATCTCGTCCGCCCTGACGTGCGAGTTGCACGATCATCTGCCCCGCTTGCACCACCTCGCCTGGTTCCGCGCCGCGGGCGGTGATCGTTCCGGCCGCATCTGCCTGCAACACCGTGTAGCTCACCCGGTCGGCCGCGATCCGCACCTGCACTTCGCCGTCATCGACCTGCGCCTGTGCCGTCCGCAATGCCTTCTCGGCCAGATCGAACTGGGCTCGCGGTGTGTGGCCTTGCGCCAGCAGCGTCCTCTGCCGCTCAAAGGCCGATCGCGCCTGGGTCAACTGAGCCTGCGCCGCCGTCAGGCTGGCCTGGGCTGAACGCAGGGCGTTCACCTCGTTCTGCGGATCCAGCCTGGCGAGTTCCTGTCCAGGCTTGACCCGGTCGCCGACATTGACGAACCGATCGGTCATCCGCCCGCCTATGCGGAATGCCATCGATGCCTCGTCTTCCGCCTGGATGTGTCCGGTCAGCACAACCGTCTCGCCGGTATCCCGTGGCTTGGCTGTCACCGTTCGTACCGGTCGCGGCTCGGGGACCGCAGCCTCTTTTTTCGGTCCGCAAGCTGCCAACCCGACCGCGACAGCCGCCAGCAACCCAAACCAAAGCCAGCCGAGCTTCATGCCATGACCTCGCGCGGAAACCTGCGTCGCAGAAGGCGACGCGACCGCCAGATACCAGCGTATATACCGTGTGTGAAGGCGGCGGCGCATGAAGCTTTCCGTATCAAGGTGACCCGACATCAGGTCTCCGGCTTCGACACAAACAGGTTCATTCCGAGTTGAGCGGCCAGGAAACGGGCCACGAGCTGACCCTTCACGCTGTTCCCAGCCTGGTCGAGTGGTGGAGCGAAGGTCCCCAATCCCCCCTTTCCTGGAGAAACGGTGACGATCCCTCCGCCGATGCCGCTCTTGCCCGGCAACCCGATGTCGTAAAGCCAGTCCCCCGAGGTCTCGTACAGTCCGGCAGTCGCCATCGCCGCCAGCGCGTAACGACAACTGTCGGCATCAACGACCTGCTGTCTGGTCAGCGGATTCATGCCACCGTCGGCCAGCGTTGCCCCCATGACCGCCAGGTCTCGCGCCGACACATTGAGCGAGCACTGCCTGGTATAAAGATCGGTCGCGTCCGAAGGATCGAGGTAGATCCGGCCATAACTCTGCAACAGGCGGGCAATGCTCTGATTGCGGAAGTTGGTCTCGGATGCCGAAGCATAGACCTCGGCATTGAGTGGCAACGTCCGGCCGGCGAAACCGGATAAGCCCTCGTGGATGAACCGCCATCGCGCATCGGCAGTCGCTCCGGGTGCAAGACTGGTCGTCGCGATCGCTCCCGGATTGACCATCGGATTCGTCCGTCCGTCCTGCCCTAGCTCTATCGCCGACAGCGCATTGAACGGCAGGCCGGTGGCATTCACGCCAAGCCTGCTCCGCGCCTCTTCGGCACCTATGCACTGGCAGATCAGAGCGAAGACGAATGGTTTGGACACGCTCATGATCGAGAACTCATGGTCGGCGTCGCCAATCTGGTAGACGTTGCTGCTGGTCCCGACGACGCACACGCCGAACAGATCGCTCCGCACGCCGGCGAGTGCCGGGTAGACGTCGGAGTTCTTGCCTTCGGTATTTTCCCTGAAGCGTTCGTATGCACGCCTGACCGCTGCGGTCACCTCGTCGGGATCGGGCAGGTGCCCAGTGGAAATGTAGTTCGGTCCCGCCGCCGCGTCGGTTTCAGCACGCGCGGACATTATGACCTCCTGCTGTCATGCAATGGGCGCCGTTTTCGTGCCGCCACGTTGCGGAGGCGGCGGATTGGCGGGGATTTCGCCGGGCTTGTAGTCGGGCAACCGGCCGGCGGGAATGATCGCCAAGAGTGCGAGTCCCGCCATGATCAACAAACCCATTCTGAGCGCACTGAGCCGTGCGTCGGTATTGATGCGTACGGCTTCCACGACCTGTTCAGGCGTGGCGCTGGTTCGTTGCATGATACCGAGCAGCCGATCGTTGCTGACGAAGTTGATGTTGTCGAGATCGACCTCCGACTGGATTTCGAGCGGCAGAAGCGGGCTGTCAGCGATACTGCGCAGGACGGCGGCGCTCAGCAGGCCCACCAGCAGTGCGCCGACCACCGCCGTGCCGACGGCAGCCGCAAGGTTGTTGGCGGTGCCACGCAGCGACCCGACATCGCCTGCCAACTCCTTGGGGGAGGCCGTTACAAGGACGTTGAACACCAGTGTCACCAGCGAACCCTGGCCGATACCGAACACCACCAGCCCGACCAGGACGGCGACAGCGCTCCAGTCGTTGTGCACGACGAAGGCAAGCCACAGCAGCGCGATCGTGCAGGTGATGAAGCCGAGCCTGCCGATCTGCCGCGGCGTCAGCAACTGGTAGCAGCGAACGATCAGCATCGCCGAGAAGAATACCGACAGATTGAACGGCAGCATGGCGATGGCCGTTTCGATCGGTGTGCGCCCTTGGATGATCTGAATGTAGAGCGGCACGGAGAAATTCAGCCCCGCCTCGAGCGCCACCACTGTGAACATGGCATACACGGCAGCGCGCTCCTCACGCGACTCGATGACACTCAGATCGAGGAGTGGCGTTTTGCCAACCCGCTGGCGGCGGCGCGTCCAGATCACGAAGCTCTGGAGGAGCAGAACGCCTATCACGATCATCGGCGCCGCGGGCGAGAGGCCGACGATGCTGAAGGGTGCACCCGGCCGCGCCACACCCAGCCCCCACCGATTGAGATTATTGAATCCGAAGCTGATCAGGATGATAGCCGCCGCCGCGAGCACCACACCCACGACGTCGATCTGCACGTCCGACCTTCCCTGGTCTGGCTTGAGCCGGAAGCTCAGTACGAACACCAACGCTGACAGCACAATCAGGATGCCGAAGGCGGGGCGCCAGCCGATGAAGGTACCCAGAATGCCGCCGATCAGAAATGCGGCGACGCCCGCGCCGGCACGCGCTGAGCCGAGCGCGCCGAGCGCTGTGGCCTGCTGCCTGCCGTGGTAGTTGTTGGCAATCAGTGCGACCAGCGAGGGCACGAGCGCCGCCCCGGCGACGCCAGACAACAACTGCGCAATAAGCATGACGATCGCCGTCGGGCTGAAGGTCATCAGCACCTGGGCAAACCCGAACAGGACCACGACCGCCCGGAACACGTGCAAGCTGCCGAACCGTTGGTTCAGTTTCGCCCCGAGCATGACCAGCCCTGCGACCGCAAGCGAGTACATCACGATACCGGTCGCGACCGTCGTTGGCGGCACATTGAAGCTGTGCACCATCCCGCCAATCGCCACCGGCAAGGAAGCGACGTTGAAGGACATCAGCGCCTGACCAAGCGCAATCGCGATCATCGGCAGCCAGGATTCGCGCTCCGCGACATCTGTCACGGGATTCAGCACCGCATCGGAAGCCATGGCGAGGTTGCCCTCCTGATTCAGCGACCATCGGTATCCCAGAGGCGGATCACCCGGACGCAATACTCCGACGTGACCCGGTCGTCGCACATCATGTGGTGATGTTAGCGGCCTTCGCAGCGCCGGAAATTGGCTCAGAATCCCAGGGTCGGTACAGCCGTCCCAATCCAGTCGGCCCCTATCAGCGGTGCAGACAGACCCCGAGAGAGGATGGTCTCGACATCGGTTGTCGCCCGTGATGGACTTATCAGCGTATCACATCGAGCACCCACGGATCACCTCCGTCGGTCAGGACCCAGGATCGTGGCACCGGCTACAGCCTCACAGGGAGGCCGAGAAACATCAGTGGCCGAGGACTTCGACACGATGCGCGATGCGACCCAGAGAGCACGCCGAACGAGCGATCGCGGACTCCGCGCGATGGTTGGCGTTGGAACCGCAATCCTGGTGGTCGCCGGTCTGGCTGTCGGGCAGGCCGTCTTTGCGCCGCTGAGCTTCGCACTCTTCATCATCGCGATCGTCTGGCCGTTGCAGTCCAGGCTGCAGGCACGGTTGCCGAAGCTTGTGGCTCTCGCGATCAGCATGCTGGTGACGATCGTGGTCATCGGCGCCTTTGCGTGGGTGATCACGTGGGGACTCAACAGGGTGGGTCGTTATGTCGTCACCGACGCCGCCCGATTCCAACTTCTGTACAACCAGTTGACCGAGTGGCTCGAAGGGCACGGCATCGTGGTTGAGAACATCTGGACTGAGCATTTCAACGTGGGATGGGTGCTCCGACTGTTCCAGGAGGTCACAACAAGGATAAACGGAGCATTGAGCTTTTCGCTCGTCGTATTGATCTACGTCATCCTGGGCCTCATGGAAGTGGACGATGCGGCTCGCCGGATCCGCAATATGAAGAACCAGGAAGCCGGGCGCGTGCTTCTGGCCGGCGCTCTCAGCACCGCTGCGAAGTTCCGCAGATACCTACTTGTCCGATCACTGATGAGTGTGATCACAGGCGTGCTTGTGTGGGGATTCATCTCGCTTTGCGGACTCCCGCTTGCGCAGGAATGGGGCGTCATCGCCTTCGCGCTCAACTATATCCCATTCATCGGTCCGCTGGTCGCAACGGTTCTGCCGACATTGTTCGCCGTCGCTCAGTTCGAAGCCTGGCAGAGCGCGATCCTGGTATTCGGTTGTCTGAACCTCATCCAGTTCCTCGTCGGCAGCTACCTCGAGCCTCGGATAGCAGGCAGCGTTCTTTCCATGTCGCCATTCATGGTGCTGTTCTCCGTCTTTTTCTGGACTTTTCTGTGGGGCATAGCTGGCGCGTTCATCGGCGTCCCGATCGTGATCGCGGTCCTGACCATCTGCGACCAGCATAACTCGAGCCGCTGGGTGTCGGAGCTCTTCGGAGCGCCCGCCGCCTTACGGGACCGATGAGCCAGCGGAAACGCTGATGACGCCGATTCTCGATCCGCGAAACGGTGACATCGAGGATGACTCTGCCAGCACCAAGCGGCGATCGCTGTTGTCGTTGATGGGCAGTCTGCTCGCGGAAATCAGCCTCCCGAAGCTCGCGATAGTCTGGATGCTGTTGATCGGGTTCCCCGGTCTGCTGCTCGGAGCGGCGCCGCTCCTCGCCTCGATCTGGATCGCTTCGGTCGTATCAAAGGTCGCGAACGTCCTCACGGAAATCCTTCCGGCGCTGCTGTTGCTGCCTCTGGTGGCGATTGGCTGGTTCGCGGGCCGGCCGCTGCTGCGGCTGGCCGAAAGCAGCTTTTGGTCGCTCAACGCCTTGGCTGTCCAACCCGTCTATACGGCGTTGCGCGAAGGACTGCGGCATCTTGCCGAGCGGCCGCTTGCGGCCTGGACGAACGACGACCGGCGAGCCTTGGTTCGCGCCTGCATCGCGGCCATGTCGGGTTTCGCGATGTGTGGATTGGGGATCGGCGTGGTTGTGCTGGTGTGGCCCGCTTCGCGCTGGGTCGGCAGCCTCGCGGATCTCGCCGCCCCGTTTCGGTTGGTGCCCGTGGTAGTGGCCAACAGTGTGGTGATTATCTCCGGCTACTTCGCGGTGGCCGCGCTGATCTGGGGAATCGCTGACGCTACCATGGCCCAGCCACGCAACCTTCGTGCATACGCAGCTCTATCGGGCCACGACCGAACGTGGCGGATCGCGCATTTGTCCGACATCCACACGGTCGGCGAACGCTACGGGTTCCGCATTGAAAGCGGACGATCCGGTCCTCGTGGCAACGAGCGGCTGCGGCAGGCGTTGGTGCGGTTGCAGGAGATCCACGCAGCGCATCCGCTGGACGTGATCCTGCTCACCGGCGACCTCACCGATGCAGGTCGCTCCGCGGAATGGGCCGAGTTTTTTGCGGCGTTCGCCGCATACCCGCAACTGGCGGAACTTGTGGTCGCGCTGCCGGGCAACCACGATGTCAACGTGGTGGACCGGGCGAGTCCTGCCCGGATGGACCTGCCGACAAGTCCCGCGAAACGCCTGCGCCAGATCCGCACAATTTCCGCCCTCGGCATGCTGCAAGGCGCGCGGCTCCATGTCATGGACCGGAGGGACGGCCGGATCGGCGATACCTTGGCCGACGCTCTTCAGCCGTACGCCGTCGACATGGCAGCTTTCGCGGACAACGGTTCGGCACGCCTGAGGAGATCGCTGGCGGGGCTGTGGGCTGCGATCTTCCCCTTGGTGCTGCCACCGGATACGGACGACGGTCTGGGGATTATCGTACTGAACTCCAATGCCGAGACGCATTTTTCATTTACCAATGCGCTGGGCCTCGTGTCAGCGGAGCAGGCCCGCGCCTGCAAGATTGCCACCGATCAATACCCGCGCGCCTGCTGGATCGTGGCCCTGCACCATCATGTCGTCGAATATCCGCAGGAGGCAAAGGAACTGTCCGAGCGTATCGGGACCGCTCTTGTCAACGGTAGCTGGTTCATCCGTCGACTCCTGCATCTCGGCGCACGCGCCGTGATCATGCACGGTCATCGGCATGTCGATTGGATCGGGGAGTGTGGGGGACTCCAGATCGTATCTGCGCCGTCGCCGGTCATGGGGGCGACCGGTTACCCGGAACCCTATTTCTACGTGCATACTTTTGCCATTGGAGCAGATGCGCGGCTCCGGCTGTTGCAGCCCGAGCGGATCAATTTGTGTGGGCAACAGATCGCCAACGATTCGTGCAGTTCTGCCCCAGGATAGCAGCCGCCCTGCATGCGCAGTGATTGGCCGGGCGTCCCAACGCTTTGCTCCACGTCGCAAATGGCTAAAGCCGCGATGGCGGCTGCCGGTACGGACCGCTACCATTGAGCCTGTCGTTGGACAGTGGAGGCGCCGCGGCCACGTCATCGTAAGCCAATCCACCGCGCGGCGGGCGAGTGCAACGCAATGATGCCCGAGATATTCGACACCCACCGGTTGCCGGTACGTGCCCAGTACGAAGGCTGGCGCGCCTGGACGCTACCGTTACTCGACGTGATCCCGCAGCAAGCGGCCGGCGATGGCTTCCTCGCGGAGAACCGGGCCTGGAAGCTTGAGGACGGGCTGCTTCTGACGCAGACATCCGCACCAGCAGCGCGTACTGTCCGATCGCCGCGGCTGATCCGGCACCTGCCCGTGGATCATTGGGTCGTCACGCATCTGCGGCATGGCACGACCTCGATTGAAACCCCGAGGGGAACGATCGACGTTCAGGCAGGTCAGTCCTATGTCTGGTCACTCGGCCAGGTCTCGTCCAGCAAGCGCTCGAAGGTCGACCGCGTTGACTTACTTTTGTCTCGCGATACGTTTCGCGACATCGCGCCGCTACTGGATACCGTCGTCGGCTCGGTGCTGGATGCTCCGCTCGGGCAGTTTCTCGGCAACTTCCTAGTGACGCTGCAGCAGCGGCTTCCGCTTCTGCCGGACAGTGACGCAGCGCTTCTGAGCGTCGCGATCGGCAGGTTGGTCGCCGCATGCGTGGCACCATCGGCCGAGCGTGTCGAGGCGGCGCGGGCGTTGATCAACGTCGGCCGCCTGGAGAGGGTACGCCAGACCGTGCGCGCCCACCTGCAATCGCCACTCCTGGGACCAAAGATGCTGTGCCGTCAGGTCGGGATGTCGCGTTCCAACCTGTACCGGCTTTTGGATAGCGAAGGAGGCGTAACGTCCTACATTCAACGACAACGGCTGACCGAGGCACGCAGCCGGTTATTCGATACCAGGAACACTCAGTCCATCGCCACGATGGCGCACGATCTGTGCTTCACCGATTCATCGAGCTTCAGCCGGGCGTTTCGCGCCATGTTCGGGATCAGCCCACGTGAGCTGCGGGCCGCTGCCATCAAACCTGGCGCGCCACCGCCAGCGCTGCCCGTTCGATCGGTGCAACCCTGCACTAACTTCGGCGATTTGCTGCGCAAGCCAATACGGGGCCTGCCTTCCTCCGCTGTCCGGCCGAAACGAATGACCTCTGCGCACCTGCCCAGTCGGGACCTTCATCTTGCTTACTGACCACTCGTGATCCGGCCGACCTATGCCAGTCCGCGCGCGCGGGCGATCAACTGCCGCTGCAGCCGGCCGCGGGCGCGTACTTCGAACATCGCCTTGTCGGGCTGGCGGATGGCCAGTTCCAACGCCGCGGCATGGCGCTGGCGCTGGAAGGCGTCGGACAGCGCCTCTAGCCAGTCGGCCGAGGCTTTGGGCGTCCCGAGGAAATAGGCGGTGCCGGGGCTGAACCGCGCGCGGTTGGCGGCCCACCACGCACCGATGCGCGCGGGATCGGGCCATGGCAGGTTCTCGTCCTCGTCGAGCGCGACGTTCTCGTCCGCCGGATCATCGTTAGGGCCGGAGTGGAAGTCGGCGGGCGGACGACGGTCGAGGTCGCGATAGGCGAGGTCGAGGCCGGTGATCATGCTGAACGCCTCGCCGGCGAGGCGCGCGGTGGCGTTGTCGGCCATGTGCTCGATCAGCCAGGGGATGTAGAGCGGGTCGCCGATCACACCGGTGGCGCGGATCAGGTCCCGCTGCCGGCCAGGGAGTTTGGCGAACTCACGCAGCCAGGCGTTGGCCTGGGGGACGTCGAGGCGGCGCAGCAGGATGTCGAGCGCGCGGACGGCGCGGGGGAGATTGTTCCAGGCGATGTCGGCGAGGGTGTCGAGCGGCTCGGCGGCGCCCATGCGCGCGGCGGCCCAGGCGGACCAGAAGCGGCATTCGGGGTCGGGGTCGGTGAGGCCGGGCCGGAGTTGGGGAAGGAGGTCGGCGCGGCCGAGCTGGCCGGTGGTGCGGTAGGCGCGGGCGCGGACGAGTGGGGAGGGGTCGGAGAGGGCGCCAGCCCAGCCAACAAGCTGCACTCCTCGGCGGGCACCACAGACGGCCGCGGCGATGGCCCTATGCGCTGGCGACTGACCGTCTCGCAGTTCGATCCACGGCGAAGAAGCGAAGCTGCCGTCGACCCATGCGAGCGCTCCAACGTAGCCTTTGAATTCATCGGAGGCAGGTCTTTCGCTGACCATGCCCGACCCGACGAGCCTGAGGATCTGTTGATCGGGTGCAGGCGAACTGCCTTCGACTCCCAGCGTGATTCTGACGAAAGCCCTACCCCCCATCAGGTCGGCCGCCGCCTCGAGAGCAAGAGTCCAGGCAGCGCCCGCCCTCGTACGCAATGCGTCAACATACGCCTCAAGCCGCTCGTCGGCCGTTACTAGATCTAAAAGACGAATATTGGCAGCGTGTACCAAAAGAGTTCGTGAATGCCAGAGGAACTCACAACTCTCCAGTTGATCGCTTAGAAGGTTATCATACTGTGTCATGCCTGCGATGCCGTTTTGCTTACAGCTCCAGGACACGTGTCCAGGCATTTCCGTCGAACTCGGCAACATCCATCTGCCCAACCGACCACAGTATGCCGTCCGCTGCGCTAAGATGATAGCACGTAGCAATAAAATTCTGGTCAAAGTCCAGCCTCTGCAACATATCATCGCGCAACATATAGACGAAATGGGTGGTCGACACGAATAGGTGGCCAGAGTACCATTCAAGCCCCCACAAATCCTCTGTGGTACAATCGTGGTTTATGATGTCCCAGCGGTCATGTCGCCCTCTCAGTAACAAGCCACGCTGACCGGCTGCATAAACGACACCATCAGCGGCACACCGCACCTTGTGAAGCGCCAGGTTGGTCGGGGAAGGGTGATTGACCCACATGGATCCATCGAATTGCCAGATCTCACCTTCCCAGCCGACCGCGTAAATTTCACTCTCAGTAAATCCGTCGATCGAAAGGAAAGCGGTATCGGTCGGCTCAATATCAAAAGCCTGAGCGGTCTGATCGATACAGGTCCATCGGCCCGGCGCATCACGACGGTAGGCCTGCCGAACAGTGCCCACCGCATAAGCCCGCCCATTGGCTATACATCGAATTTCGCACATCGGACCGCGCGAAGATGGCGTGAAGACGCGGTCGGTGATGGCTACCTCAGATACGGACTGGCCGTTGCCGATCATCCAGATCTCACCCATCTCGCCAAGAACCAGCAGACACTCGCTCGGGTGCCTGCAAATGGTCATGGAGCAAGCTGTCCAAGGAACATCTTGTTCACCCCAGTTGCCTGAGAAGCGGCCCAGGATTCGACTGTGGCCGATACCTTCCCTAAGCGCATCGGCGAACGCCCCAACCACGAAGCCGGTATCGCGGTTCTGCACGACGCCAGTGGCGAGAGCAAATCCCTCGAGTCCATCCGGGTTGCCGGACATATTACCTCCCACCTCGCATTATGTCGGCCATGTTGTTCTTCGCAATTGGGAAATAGTCGCCGCTTGCGCTGCGTCCGTGTGGTATTGGGGAGATTTCCTTCTTAGCACCTAGGTGTTCGATATGGGGCTTTAATTGCGCCTCAAGGCACTCTTTACTGCAGTGCGTGAAGACCTTGCTCGCCGCGTGTGCGCCTACCTCGCCTGCCCGCTTTACCGTCATCTTTCTCTCCTTCATCGCCACAACCTTACGATGGGTGCTTAACTGCCCATGTGTTGCCATGGTGGCAGTCACGCCCTCGACGCACAGGCATGGCGCCTCGTACTGGTCATAGATACCTTTCCACTCCTTACTGTTGATATTTGCATTCCGGTCTTCCATAAACGCCATGGCTTCTATGAAATGATCGGGCGTCTGGTCGGGGCAGCATGGGTTGGTGCCCGGCTGCCCATATGGTACCGCAGCGCACCGCATCGCATCGTGGCACGGATTATCATTTATCTGCTGAGCATAGTCCTCGTAAGCCTTCTTCCAGTCTTTTACTATTACCTTCTTTCTGGACTCCAGTCTCCTGAGCAACCCGGAGTTATTCGCGGCTTTAGCCGTTTCTATTTCTGAATCGATGTTTCTCTTTTTTTGATCGGCTTGTTGCACCGCGCTTGAGTTTGGACACTTAGTTTTCCTAAATCAGGCTTTCCAGTTGGGTTTCCGTTCTTGTCCTTCAACTCACACTTGTCGGCAATATTCTCACGTTCCTTGTCGCAGTCGCTTCCGGCCGCATTCATCATCGCCATTCGATCAACATAGGGATATGGGGGCGTTTGCGCGACTCGGCTCTGCTCATTGTGTATTGTGATATCGAGATGACGATCAACATTTTGGCCCTCGATCTTCACGTCCATCGACCAGGATATGAAGCTTGCCTCGCCTTGTATCGTATGAGTGATAACCCCCATTCCCAGGGATTTCGTTGCCGCCTCGTCTCCCGTACTGGTCTTGAAGGCGGAGCTGTCCTTGAGCATCACCTCTTCGCCCGAGATCATCACGGTCGAGCTGCCATTGGTAGTATCGCTGGCGCTGGAAGTGTTCGGATACGGCACTGGCAATGGACCAGCGGGTGGCGAAGGAGGCGAAAGACACACATCAGGAAATGCAGCAACCGTCTTGCCTGACGCAGCCTTGCAAGCAATTTCTCTGCCATTGGCATAGACTTCATTGCTCATCTGGGGAATATGCCCTTTCGCCGCCTTAAGCTGAATTCGGCTTCCGCTGCATTCGTCAACGAAAGTGTCTGTTGTTCGGTAGCACTGGCGACGAACGACGCGCGCTTGTCGTCATCATTGCCCAAATGGCCGAGGAATAAGGGACCCGGTAGATAATCTTTTTTTGCGCCTTGGAACAATACCGCCAGCATCGTCGGTAGTGTTGCCGCACCTACGTCGCCGATACAGTCAGCCGCGTGCCACTGTGAGAACATCACCTTCCTGACGCGCAACAGTCGCGAAATTAGCAGCTCGGCTTCCTTGAACCGGTACTGTTCACCGTTCGCATCCGTGATGCGATAGTTACAATCTTCGATACGAAGTTCTGCCTCATCGAGTGCTCCGCGGACGGCGCGCGCCACTCCCTCTGCCTTTAGCGGCTGTCCGGACCCCAGTCTTGCTGGCTCCCGTCCTAAGCCAAATCCCGTAAGCAAGAGCGGCGCAGCCTGATCCGAGTCCCGCGCGCTCAGCAGCGCAGCCGCCCCCGCTTCTCCGGGGATGAAGCCATTTGAATTCGCCGTCGTCAGCAATCTATCGTCGCGATTATAGGCGGAGAGCGTTGCCGCCACCAAAAAACTGTCTACTCCCGATACGATCACGCGAGTATGTCCGGCCAACAACATTCGCCGCGCTCGCAATAATGCGATCACCCCGCCAACGCGGCCCTCTTCTATTACCCTGGAATGCGGATGCAGCCGAAACCCAAGCTCCTTTTCGATGTCCTCCAACAGCACGCGCCGCAAGCCTTCGAACCGCCCCGGCCGCTCCGGCTCGGCAATGCACATCAGCACTGGTATCTGCTCCGGCTTCTCGTCCGCCGCCGCGAAGCACTCGCCGATGGCGCGTGCCGCCATCTTCGCCAGCTTGGTGATGCCGCGCCATGGCTCTTCAAGCTCGACCGCGCTGCCGACCAGCCAGTCGCCGTTGCTGCCGATGAACCGCGTTTCCTGGAAATTGTTGATGCCGCAGCGGATCGCCGCACAGCTTTCCTCCGCGGTCAGACCGACGCCCGACACCAACCCCACGCCGAGTACGGCAAGTGCCGGCGCCGGCATCAGGCATCCTCCCGCGCTGCTGCCTTCTCGCGCACGATCGAGTTGAGAGACTGATAGCTCTTGCCGGTTTCGATCGAACGCCACCAGGCACGTGACATCCGCCCCACGACCGCCTGCGACAGCTCGAATATATCGCGCTGCAGCTTCAGGTTCGCCCGCCATACCATACTGAACCGCCCCGCGTCAGGCTCGAACACCAGCGTATCCAACACGCCCCTCGTCTCCACCCGCTCCGCCCGCCGCCGGAAGAACACGATCGGCACCTCGACCGCGGGCAACGCGAACTCCCGCCGTCCATCCGGCGTCAGGTTGATCATCACCACCGGCTCGCCGCCGTCCGGCGCCCCAACCTGCTGATCCTCCGGCGCACACTGAAAGTACTGTGTATCGAAATCCGCCGGAAGGAACGGGAATACGTTGTCGATCCAGTCCTGGTCGTACGTCCCAGCATGCCGAATGCGCGACGGCCACCCCCGCCCGATCGGCCCGAACGCCATCGGCTGGTATTTCCCGCCCGGATCGCGCACCGGATCCCTGATCTCCTCGGTATTCGACACCGGGGAGCCGACCACCAGCTCGGGATAGATGTGCTTGTGCCAGCCGCGGCCGACCGGATTGGGCAGATACGTGCCATGTTGCGCGGGATCACGCATGCCGGCATCGGTACCACCGAACGCATTGTCGTAGGAGATCGGCATGCGCTCGAACGGCTCCGGCGCGCTGGGCGCATAGCCGACGCCCGCACGGCGCCATTCGCGGTTCCCCCACACGGCGAACGACTTGCGCCACGACCCCACCTGCAGTCCCACCCCAATGCGGTCCACCACGCCGCCGTTCGGCGCATACGCCGCGCCGTTCAGCAGCACGTCGCAGCGCGGCTTCTCCAGCGCGTAGTCGCACTCCACGAGCGTCGCCGAGCGACCCGGTTCGCCGGTGAACAGGTCGGCATCCACCAGCGGCACCTGCTCATCCGCGAGCTTCGGCGCCTCGCCCGGCCGAGGCAGCCTGAACGTACCCTTCACCACCACCACCACGTACTCGTAGCCGGCCTTGTCCATCCCCATCGTGTAGCCGGCCGCCATGCCGGTGGCATTAAGCAGGTTCATTGCGCGGCCACCGCCGTCAGTTGATCTGCACCGAGGCGCCGGTGATCCGCTGCATCCCCGACGACCGTAGCGACATACGCCCCGCGCACCAGCACCTTGCCCGCACGCGTCAGCACAATGCTGGCGCGGCCGCATTGCAGCACGATCTCGCGCGCCGCGGTGAACGTCAGCCGCTCCTCCGGCGTCGCGGCTGACACACCGTCCGTCGGCTCCGCGATCACCCCGATCGCCAGCGGCCGCGCGCGGTCACCCTCGACGAACATCAGCGCGACGGCGCTTCCAGGCGCCGCATCGGTGTAGCGCGCGGTGGCCATCGCCCGTACCGCGGCACCCGCCGGATTGCCGGGAAATTCCACCACCGGCGCGCCGTCTTCGCCGACCGCCACCAGCGTGCCCACCACCACCTCGGCCGGTCCCGATTCCGTCGCCTCAGTTCTGGAGGATCTTTTGTCCCTTAATGATGACATCGCCTGACCCCTTGATGGTGATCTGCTTGCCCTCGATCACGATATCGCCGTTCTTCTTCATCGTGATCGAGGCCGAACCGGTCTTCAGCACGATCTGGTCGCCCGCGGTGATCGTGATCGTCTTGCCGACATCCACCGCCTGGTCCTTGGCGACCGACACGCTCTCGCTGCCGCCGATCGAAACCGATTGATCCGACCCGACGCTGATGGTCTGCGTATCGCCGACCGTCACCGTGCGCGCCGCGCCCACCGTGATCGCCTCGGTCGCACCCACCGTGTGCTCGCGCGCCACGCCGACTGTCAGTGACTCGTTCAAAACCACCATGTGCACGCGGTTCCGATCGATCGTCACCGTCTCGTTCTGGTGCACCGTCTCGGTGCGGTTCTTGTCGACGGTGATCGTCTCGTTCGCATGCACCGTCTCGGTGCGGTTGTTGTCGATGGTGATCGTCTCGTCGTGCTTCACGTGCTCGGTTCGGTCGTGATCGATCGTGGTCGTCTCGTCGTGACCCACCCAGTGCGTCGCGTCGTGCTCGACCTCGGTATCGAGATTCTTCTCCGCGTGCAGAAAGACCTGTTCCGAACCCTTCTTGTCCTCGAAGCGGAACTCGTTGAAGTTCGCCGCAGTGCCGCCCAGCGACGAGTGGGTGCGCAGCCCGCTCTGCGTTTTGTTGGCGGGCAGCGCGAACGGCACCATCTGCTCGGCGTTGTAGACGGAACCCACCACCAGCGGCCGGTCGGGGTCGCCCTCCAGGAACGTCACCACGACCTCCTGGCCGATGCGCGGCAGGAACCATGTGCCGAAGTTGCGCCCGGCCCAGCTCTGCGCCACCCGGATCCAGCAGGAGCTCTGGTCGTTCTTCTTGCCCTGCCGATCCCAGTAGAACTGCACCTTGATCCGGCCGTACTTGTCCGTGAAGATTTCGTCCCCGGCCGGCCCGGTCACGACTGCGGTCTGCGTGCCATGAATGCGGGGACGGTGGGTCTTCATCTCCGGCCGGTACGGCACGGTGCGCGGCGCACAACGAAAGCGATTGGCGTAGCTTGCCGGCTTGGCATCCTGCGCCACAAGGCTCCAGTCCTCGGCGGTGTGCTCCACCGAGCGCAGCGCGTATTCCTTGCCGGCGTCCTGGCCGTGGGCATTCGCAACGGTGAAATACGTGCCCGCGGCAAAGCCGATACAGGCACTCTCGCCGATCACCTCCTGATAGGCCGATTCCTCGTATTCGATGCGCAGCTTCGCCAGCGTCGCGCCCGGGCCGGTTGCCTCGTAGCGGCCGGGATAATCGAACATCTCGAACGACTGCTTCGCCAGCACCGGGTTGATGGTCTTCTTGTCCGTGGTCAGGTTGGTCGATGGCGTTTCGAAGTTGTAGTCGCTCAGCGCCCATTTGCCGGAGCGGAACTGGTACGCGCTCTCCCATTCCCAGATGCCGCCCAGCACACCGGCATCGGACGAGAACACGATCCGCGAGGTGCTGCACTTCGCCAGGCCGCGGTTGTTGTCGGTAAACACCACAGTGTGTTTTCGGTCATCGTGGAGGAAGAAGAAGCAGATGCCTTCCTCCTCCAGCAGCCGGCAGATAAAGTCGTAGGCAGTCTCGCGGTACTGCACGCAGTAGTCGTGCTTTCGGTGTTCGCCGTGCAGTCGCCATGCCTTTTGGCTTATGCCGTAGTCGCCGAGCACGATGTCGACAATCTGGGGGACTGTCTTGTCCTGGAATATCCGGCAATCGCTGGTACGGGTAAGGAGCCATAGCGAAGGCACCAGCCGGACGCGATAAATGCTTATTTCGCGGGCGGCACGTTGCACCACGGTGAAGCGCGATATGATGCCGTTGACAGGCATGCTCAGGCCGGCGCCGTCGTTCAGCCAGATGGTGGCAACCGTGCCGAGCAGATCGTCGGGCTTTATTGCGGGATCGGTCGAGGCCAGTTCAAGGTCGTAGGAAAAGCAAGCCGATAGGCTGTCCCGCCCGTGGACCGACACCAGCAGCACATGGTCATGGCCAAGCACCGTATCCATGCGCAACAGGCGGCGGTCTTGCGTATAGGCGTCCATGCTGCGGACTTTCTCTCGATACGCGCGCGATCAGGCTCCTCGACAACGCTCCTATACCGAAATCATGACACCGCTACAAGAAAGGCCGTCGGCCGCAACAGCCGCTATTCTGCCCGTCGATTACGCGGCGCCCTGTGAATCCGTTCACAGCACGTGCCTGGTTTATGAGATTGCTGCCGCTCGCCGGCGCTGGAGGAAATCGCGCACCGCCTGATCGGGTTCGAGACCGATCGCGCGCTGATAGGCCTGGTCGGCTGCATCGGTCTTGCCGGACCGCGCCAGCAGGTCCGCGCGCGCCGCCCAGTACGGCTGGTACTCCGCCAGCCGCCGATCCATCGCGAGCGCATCGAGACACGCCAGTCCCGCCTCCGCCCCGCGCAGCTCCGCGATCGCAACGGAGCGATTGATCGCGACCACCGGCGAATCGGTGATGGCCGCCAGCGCGTCGTAGAGCCGTTCGATTGCGGCCCAGTCCGTCCACCCGGTCAGCCGCCGCGCCGCATGCGCCGACTGCACCGCCGCTTCCAACTGATAGCGCCCGATCATCCCCATCGTGCTGGCGCGCAGCAGCAGCGCCTCGGCCTCTTCCGTCATTCCGAGATCCCACCGCGTCGTGTCCTGCTCGGCGAGCGGCACGTAAGCCCCTGCCTCACCCCGCCTTGCCGGGTGCCGGGCCTCGGCGTGCAGCATCAGCGCGAGCAGGCCCAGCGCCTCGGGCTCGTCCGGCAGCAGCGACACGACGAGGCGCCCGAGCCAGAGCGCTTCCTCGGCCAGGTTGCGACGCGCCGCATCGAGCCAGCCACCAGCGAATGCGGCGTAGATCGCTGCCAGCACGGCATCCAGCCGCTCCGGCATCTCGGCGCGCTCCGGAACGCGCAGGGGAATGCCCGCCTGCCTGATCTTCGCCTTCGCCCGCACCAGCCGCTGGCCCATCGCGGCAGGGGCGACCAGGAAGGCCGACACGATCGCCGCGGCGTCGAAGCCAAGGATCGTCTGCATCATCAGCGGCGACCGGACGGTGGGATCGATCGCCGGATGGGCGCAGGCGAACATCAGCGCCAGGCGTTCGTCGGGGATTCCCGCATCGTCCATCGACTGGTCCAGTTCCTCAGCCAGCAGGCGGAGATGATCGGCCGCCTCGCCACGCGTGCGGCGGCGGCGGGCGGCATCGATCAGCCGGCGCCGCCCGACCGCGGTCAGCCATGCCTCCGGATTGCGCGGGATGCCGGATACGGGCCAGTCGACCAGCGCGGCCGCGAACGCATCCGCAAGCGCGTCCTCGGCCGCGGCCACGTCGCCGGTGCGCGCCGCCAGGAAGGCAACCAGCTTCCCATAGCTGCGGCGCGCCACGGCCTCCGCCAACTCGGCGGCGGGCGGCATCACATGGTCCAGATCGGCCGGACCTCGATCGCACCGTAGCTGGCGCCGGGGCAGCGGGCCGCCCATGACAGCGCGGCGTCCAGGTCGGGGACGTCGATCAGGTAATAGCCGGCAAGCTGCTCCTTGGTCTCGACATACGGTCCGTCGAGCACCTGGGTCTTGCCGTCCACCACGCGGACGGTGGTGGTCGCGCTGGTGGGCCGCAGCCGGTTGCCGTTGACCACCACGCCGGCCTGCGTGATGGCATCAGTGTACGCCATGTACGCGGCGTGCATCTTGGCGATGGTGTCCTGCGGCGCCGACTGCATCGCTGATTCGCTGGAATGGATCAGCAGCATGTACTGCATGGTGGTCTCTCCCTGAGCTGTCCCGGCCGGCATCATGCACGGCCGGACGGATGACGTTCGAGAGGGGCCGATTTCGACAGCCGCCGGCACCGGTCGTCCGGCCATCAATGGTCAGGCAGCGACGGCGGAGGCCCATTCCACCGGGCGGGCGGCCAGCGGATACGTCATGCCGCCGCCCATCGTGAGTTCCAGAAGACGCGGCAATCCGTGCGAGGCCGGCAGACGCAACGCCGCGTCGCCGTCGGTCCAACGCGACATGCCGAACGTTTCGCGCTCGACGTCCCACCAACCACGACCCGGCGCCGGTCCATCCAGCGCCAGGTCGGTCACCTCTGCCCCGTCATGCAGCCGGATGCGACGCACCGACACGCCGAGCAGGCGCTGGTCCTCGATCCACGGCCGCGCATCGCAGGGCCGCGCCGCGCGCGACATGACCCGGAGTTCATCCGAACCGGACGGCAGCACGAACGAATAGACGCCGGCCGCCACGCGGATCGGCCGAAACTCGCGGCGGTTCGCCAGCAATGTCGGGTTCGCATCCGTCGTGCCCGCGAACACTGGCAAAGCGTAGCCACGCTGCTCGGCGCGCCACGCCAGATGTTGCCATATCGGTCGCGCCTGTTCCGCGTCGCCGGCGAACGGCGCGCACGAGCCCGCCTCACGCGCCGCCTGGCCCTCGCCGAAATCCGGGTGCAGGCGCGACAGGCCGCGGCCATTCTCGAACATCGTCCGGTTGCCAGTATCGAGGTAGCTCTCGGCCGCCATTCCGTCAGCGAAAATAATGTCATGCCCGTCGAGTTCGACGTGGTAATACGTGACCCGCCGCTCCGTGGTCTCCCGCACGATCGAAGCGCCATTGACCAACAGCCGCGCCGGCACCAGCATTCCTTGCATGAACAGTGCGTGATCCGGCGACACCAGCACGTCGCGATACGGCTGACCGTCGGCGATCGCGTCCTTCCTGACGCGGATCGGTTCAACGAGCCAACGATGAGGGTGCCGCGTCAGGTCGATCGCGCGGCGGCCAATCCAGCGCACTGGGCGCACGCCGCCACTCGATGTCAGCACGCGGTCGCCTTCGCGCAGGGCCTCGACCGCGACAGGCCCCCGCTCGGCCGCGATCGAGGTGCCGGCGGCGAAACAGGGCGTCAATGTCACGGTCGTGCCGATGGTGTCGGAACTGGCGATGAAGTCCGACACTCCGTAATTGCCCGCCACGGCCAGGGTCAGCGGGATTTCCCCGCCGCCCGAGAGGGTCAACGTTCCGGCGTTGGTCGAACCGCCCGCCGTGAACAGGGTATTGGTGAAGTGCCCCGAGGGAATGAAGATCGTGTTGCCCTGGTCGAAACCGCTGATGGTGCCGAATTCGTCCCGGGCGTCGTCCAGGACCAGCACTCCCGGTTGAAGCGGCGCGGACGTGCCGAACACGATCGACACGTTGGCGCCGACGTCACCGTTCATCTCGAGTGTCATCAGCGGTGCCAGCGTCCCGCCACCGGTAATGTCGCCATTGATCTTCAACAGACCTGGCGCTGACCCGGTCGCCAGCAATTCGCCGCTGAGCTGTATCTGGCCGATGATCGTGCCAAGTGCGTTGACGTTCGCTCCGGTCTCGACAAGTACCGCCCCGGCGGTGCCCGCGATCATCATCGGACCGTCGACGAATACGCCGCCGTTCGAGACATCGATCGTTCCGCCGGTCATCGTCAGGGTCTGGGTCGTCACGGTGCCGGCATTGGAGACCACCACCG
>JANWJK010000218.1 GCA_025452005.1 Acetobacteraceae bacterium
GGACATCCTGCAATCGGTGCCGATCCTCGGCTTCCTGACCTTCACCGTGGTCTTCTTCCTGGACCTGTTCCCGGGGCAGGTGCTGGGACTGGAGTTGGCCGCCATCTTCGCCATCTTCACCAGCCAGGCCTGGAACATGGCGTTCAGCCTGTACCAGTCGCTGAAGACGGTCCCAGCCGATCTGAGTGAGGCGGCGGCCAGTTTTCACCTGACCGCCTGGCAGCGCTTCTGGCGCCTGGAGGTGCCGTTCGCGGTGCCCGGCCTGGTGTGGAACACCATGATGTCGATGTCCGGCGGCTGGTTCTTCGTCGTCGCGTCCGAGGCAATATCGGTCGGCGACAACAACTGGAAGTTGCCGGGCATCGGCTCCTATGTCGCCCTGGCGCTGGAGCGCAGGGACATCACCGCGGTGATCTACGCGATCCTCACCATGCTCGCGGTGATCCTGGCCTACGACCAGTTGCTGTTCCGGCCTCTCGTCGCCTGGTCCACCAAATTCCGCTTCGAAACCACCGCCGGCGCCACCGCGGCCGATCCATGGATGCTCCGCCTCATGCGGCGCACGCGGCTGCTCAATATCGCGGGCCACAAGATCGGCGATGCGGCAACGGCCCTTGGCGGGCTGCGCCTGTCCGGCCGGTTCCGGCCCAGGGGCATGGCGGCCGAACCATCCCGGCTGGTGGATGGCGTTCTGCTCGCGCTGCTGCTGGCGGCTTCGGCCTGGGCCGGGTGGCGGATCGTGAGCTTCGTCAGTGCCGAGTTGACCCTCGCCGATCTCATGCATGCCATCGGGCTCGGCTTTATCACCTTGCTTCGCGTCGCCGTGCTGATGGTGCTGGCCAGCATCATCTGGGTCCCCATCGGCGTCTGGCTCGGTCTGCGGCCCGTCTGGGCTCGGCGGGCGCAGCCGGTGGCCCAGTTCCTCGCGGCCTTTCCCGCCAATCTGCTGTTCCCGCCTTTCGTCCTGTTCATCGTCCATTTCCATCTCAGCCCCGATATCTGGCTGACACCGCTCATGATACTCGGCACACAATGGTATATTCTGTTCAACGTGGTAGCTGGTGCCGCCGCCTTCCCGGGGGACCTGCGGGAGGCGGCCAGCAATTTCCGCGTCGGCGGCCTGCTATGGTGGCGGAAGGTCATCCTGCCGGGCATTTTCACTTACTACGTGACCGGCGCGATCACCGCCTCGGGCGGTTGCTGGAACGCCGCCATTGTCGCCGAAGTGGCATCCTGGGGCGATACCAGGCTGGAGGCGCATGGCCTTGGCGCCTACATCGCCGATGCGACCGAAAAGGGCGACTTGAGCCGCGTCGTGCTGGGTGTCGTCGTGATGTCGGCCTTCGTCGTGCTGTTCAACCGGCTGCTTTGGCGCCCGCTCTATGCCTACGCGCAGCGCCGCCTGACCCTGTCCTGAGGACCCTTGCCATGGACACCGCCGTCGCCCCGCGCCCTTGCCTGGTCCAGGTGCAATCCTGTCGGCAGGCCTATCATAAGGATGCCAGCGCCGATCTGGTGGTGCTGGACGGCGTCGACCTGACCCTGCGTGAGGGGGAGATCGTCGCGTTGCTCGGGCGCTCCGGGTCGGGCAAATCCACTCTGCTGCGCATCGTGTCCGGTCTGCTGCGCCCCACCGCCGGCCACGTCATGTGGCGCGGCAAGAAGCTGGACGGGCCGGCCGATGGGGTCGCGATGGTATTCCAGAGCTGTGCGCTGTTCCCCTGGCTTTCGGTGCAGGAAAACGTGGAGCTCGGTCTCGAAGCCCGCGGCGTCGCGCGGGCAGAGCGGGAAAAGCGCGCTGAGGCGGCGATCGACCTGATCGGGCTGGGCGGGTTCGAGAGCGCCTATCCCAAGGAACTGTCCGGCGGCATGCGCCAGCGCGTCGGACTCGCACGCGCGCTCGTGGTGCATCCCGACCTGTTGCTGATGGATGAGCCGTTCAGTGCCCTGGATGTGCTGACGGCGGAAACCCTCCGCACCGACCTGATCGACCTGTGGTCCGACGGGAAACTGCCGGTGAAATCCGTGCTGATGGTGACCCACAACATCGAGGAAGCGGTGCTGATGTGCGACCGCATCCTGGTGTTCGCCTCCAACCCCGGGCGGGTGGCGAGCGAACTGAAGGTGCCGTTCCCGCACCCGCGTAACCGGCTCGATCCGGCGTTCCGCCAGATGGTGGATGACATCTATGCCCTGATGACCCGCCGGCCGGTGCCGGAGCCGCGTGCGACCGCGGCGGCCCCGGCGTCTCCCCTGGCGATGCCGCTGCAGCGCGTCGGAACCAACATCATGTCCGGCCTGATGGAGACGCTGGCGGCTGAACCCTACAGGGGGCGTGCCGATCTGCCGGCGCTGGCCGCGTCCCTGCAATATGAGGTGGACGAGTTGCTGCCGCTGGGGGAGACGCTGCAGCTTCTGCGCTTCGCGGTCCTGGAAGAGGGCGACATCACCCTGACCGAAACCGGCCGCCGGTTCGTGCAGGCTGACACGGACGAACGCAAGCGGATCTTCGCCACGGCGCTGCGTGCCCATGTCCCGCTGGCGAACATGATCCGCCAGGTGCTGGATGAGCGGTGGAACCACCGCGCCTCGGCTGTCCGCTTCCGCGATGAGCTCGAAGACCACATGTCGCCGGATTATGCCGAGGACACGCTCCGCACCGTCGTGGCCTGGGGCCGCTACGCCGAATTGTTCAGCTATGACGAGGAGGCCGAGCAGTTCAGCCTGGAAGATATCGGGTAGAGCGGATCGGCGGAGAGCGGAGCGCCTGTAGGCGGGCATCAATCGAGGATGGCGGCAGCGGATCGTTCCCAGTATGATCCGAGTCATGCTGGAAACGCGCCTTGGTCCTGACGACCTGCCGCCCCTGGATGAGCGATGCGAGCTGACGATCCTGATGCCCTGCCTGAATGAGGCGGAGACCCTGAAGCGCTGCATCGTCAAGGCGCGGGACTTCCTGATCCGGGCCAGTATCGTCGGGGAGGTGGTGATCGCCGACAATGGCAGCACCGATGGCTCCCAGGCGATCGCCGCGGCCAACGGCGCACGCGTGGTGCCAGTCCGGGAACGCGGGTACGGCGCCGCGCTCGCCGGCGGCATCCGGGCCGCGCGCGGGCGCTACGTCATCATGGGCGATTCCGACGACAGCTACGATTTCGGCCGGCTCGAGCTGTTCGTCGAGAAGCTGCGCGCCGGCGATGCGCTGGTGATGGGGAACCGTTTCAAGGGCGGCATCCTGCCCGGCGCCATGCCGAAGCTGCACCGCTATCTGGGCAACCCGGTGCTGACCACCGTGGGCCGCCTGTTCTTCCACAGTCCATGCGGGGATTTCCATTGCGGGCTGCGCGGTTTCGATCGCGACGCCATCCTGGCGCTCGACCTTCAGGCGCCGGGCATGGAGTTCGCCAGCGAAATGGTGGTGAAGGCGACGATTCGCGGCCTGCGGATCACCGAGGTGCCGACCACCCTCTCCCCGGACGGCCGGTCCCGTCCGCCGCATTTGCGCAGCTGGCGTGACGGCTGGCGGCATCTGCGGTTCCTGCTGCTGTTCAGTCCCCGGTGGCTGTTCCTGTATCCCGGTGCGGGCCTGTTCGCACTCGGCGTGGCGATGATGGCGTGGCTGCTGCCGGCGCCGCGGACCTTGTTCGGCATCACCTTCGACATCCACACGCTGTTCTACGCATCGCTTGCCGTGGTTGTCGGCTTCCACTCGATGCTGTTCTGGGTGTTCGCGAAGGTCTACGGGACGCGGGAAGGACTGATCCCGCCGGACCCGCGCTTTGTCGGCATGATGCGTGCCATGACCCTGGAAATCGGCCTGATTGCCGGCCTGGTGCTGCTGCTGTTCGGACTGGGACTGGGCGCTTTCGCCTTGTCGACCTGGGGCAGCCAGGCATTCGGCGTTCTGTCGCCCGAACGCGTGATGCGCCTCGTCATTCCGTCGGGAACGGCCGTGCTGCTGGCATTCCAGATCGCCTATGGGGCGTTCTTCCTGAGCGTGCTGGAGATCAGGGCGCGGAGGTCGGCGAACTGAAGGCGGCCGTATCCGGGCATCCGTGACGTTGTGAGAAAGAAAGAATCAACGCAGATATTTAGAGGATGCACGCAAAACACGCCGATGGTACGGCGTGGTTCACAGACCGAGCGCCACAAGGCATTCTCATATTCAAGGGATCCGGCCCAAGCGTGTTGAGCACAGTGAACGCACCGCCGACCGCATGCCCCGAAAGATCGTTCCGTCTCCCGCTATCCGCGTGTTTTGCGTGTATCGTCTTGATATCTGCGTTTCCAGCTTTTCTTCGCAATGCCGCGAACCGATGGTTGCCGAAGTGCTAGGCCGTGTGGACGGATTTCACCAGCATTAACCCGCACGCAAAACTGATGATGGCTGAGTAGCTGATGTCGGTCTTCTCGCAGCGCATAGCAACGCGTTTGAACCGCTTGAGCTTGCCGATGGTCTGTTCGATGCGCGCCCGGAGTTTATAGAGACGCTTCGGAAAAAAGCGTCCTCTCTGCTTGGAGTTTTCGCGGCGCGGGATAACTGGTGTGATGCCGCGTGCAAGTGCTGCCGCCCGATTGGCTTGGCTGTCATATCCCTTGTCCGTCATCGCGATGCGCGGGCGGATGTCTGGGCCGATGTCGAGCGACGTCTCGAACTGTGTGCTGTCGCTGACCTCGCCGCCGGTCAGGTGGAAGTCGAGAGGGTTGCCGTCGAGATCGGTCTTGAGGTGGATTTTGGTCGAGAAACCGCCGCGCGAGCGGCCGAGCGCCTGGCGATGCTGCCCCCTTTTGCCCCGGCGGCCGAGACGTGGGCGCGTGCTGTCGTGCTGTCGAAGAACTGGACCAGGTGCGCCGTCTGGCTGCATTCCGCCAGCAACTGAAAGAATGCCTCGAATACCCCCGAGCGGCTGAGCCGCCAGAACCGCTTCCATACGCTGTTCCACTTGCCAAATTCGCTCGGGAGTGCACGCCAGGTTATGCTGTGTATCGTGAAGTAGTGAAGCGCTTCCAGGAATTTACGGTCGTCATGCCCCGGCTCTCCCCGGCTCGATTGCGCCGCATCAAACACTTCCAGCACGATCGACCAATCGCGCTCCGTCATTCCCGTCAGCATGTCCGGCTCCCCGAGGCCGGTCAC
>JANWJK010000219.1 GCA_025452005.1 Acetobacteraceae bacterium
ACACCGACGTGGAATTCGAGGAAGAAGCAGAAGACCTTGTGCGCTCTTACGAGACGGCGCTGAAGCGTCGCCGGCGCGGCGTGGCGATCCATCTCGGCATCGATGCAAAGATGCCCGAGGAGCTGCGAGTCCTGGTCGCCGCCGAGACCGGCGCCACCGCTGACGAGACGCATATCGCCGACGGCATCCTCGGCGTCGTCGACCTGAAGCAACTGATCGTCGATGACCGCCCCGACCTGCTGTTCCCGCCCTACACGCCGCGTTTCCCCGAGCGAATCCGCGATTTCGGCGGCGACTGCTTCGCCGCCATCCGCGCCAAGGACATCATCGTCCACCATCCGTTCGAGAGCTTCGACGTGGTCGTGCAGTTCCTGCGCCAGGCCGCTCAGGACCCCAACGTGATCGCGGTGAAGCAGACGCTGTACCGCACCAGCCGCGACTCGCCGATCGTGAAGGCGCTGATCGAGGCAGCCGAAGCCGGCAAGTTCGTCACCGCCGTGGTGGAGCTGCGCGCGCGTTTCGACGAAGAGATGAACATCCGCCTGGCGCGTACGCTGGAAGCCGCGGGCGTGCAGGTGGTGTACGGCTTCGCCGAGCTCAAGACGCACGCGAAACTGTCGCTGGTGGTGCGGCGCGAGGGAACCGGCGTGCGCTCCTACGCGCATTTCGGCACCGGCAACTACCATCCGATCACCGCGCGCACCTACACCGACCTGTCGTTCTTCACCACCGATCCCGACCTGACGCGCGATTCCGCCCGGCTGTTCAACTACATGACCGGCTATGCGCGCCCCGAGCTGATGGATGCGCTGGCATACAGCCCGCTGACCACGCGCAGCGTGCTGGCCGAGCTGATCCGGCGCGAGATCGCTTTCGCGCATGCCGGCCGGCCAGCCGGCATCTGGTTGAAGATGAACTCGCTGGTCGACGAGGCGCTGATCGACCTGCTCTACGAAGCCTCGCGCGCCGGCGTGAAGGTGATGGCCGTGGTGCGCGGCATCTGCTGCCTGCGTCCCGGCGTGCCGGGACTGTCGGAGAACATCCGGGTCAAGTCGATCGTCGGCCGTTTCCTGGAGCACAGCCGCATCTGCGTATTCGGCAACGGTCATCCGCTGCCGAGCAGGCATGCGCGCGTCTATATCAGCTCGGCCGACTGGATGGCGCGCAACATGGACTGGCGCGTGGAAACGCTGGTGCCGATCCACAACCCGACAGTGCACGCGCAGGTGCTGGATCAGATCATGGTGGTGAACCTGAAGGATTCGATGCAGTCCTGGGAGCTGCGCAGCGACGGTGTGTGGCGGCGCGTCGCCCCGGGAAAGAAGCCGATGTCCGCTCACGATTACTTCATGACCAATCCGTCGCTCTCCGGCCGCGGATCGGCGTTGCATGGATCGCCGATCGCGGCAGCGCTCGGCAATCACCGCCGCCCCGACCGCGTGAACCAGGACTGACACCATGCCGTTCAAGCCGCCTGATAACGCGCCCCGCTGCGCCGTGGTCGATCTCGGATCCAACTCCGTGCGCCTCGTGGTCTACGAGGGGCAGCGCCGCAACCCGGTGGCGATCTTCAACGAGAAGGCCGTGTTGCGGCTGGGCCGCGGCTTGCAGGTGACCGGACGGCTGAACGAAGAGGGCATGGGCCAGGCGTTCACCGTGCTGCACCGTTATCACGCGGTGGCCCGCGCGATGGGGGCCGCACCGTTCGAGATCCTCGCCACCGCCGCGGTGCGCGATGCACGGAACGGCGGCGATTTCGTTGCCGGCCTACAGTCGCGCATGCCGGACGTGCCGATCCGTGTACTGTCGGGCCTGCAAGAGGCCGAATACTCGGCCATGGGCGTGCTGTGCGGCATCCCGACCGCCGACGGCATCCTGGCCGACATCGGTGGCGGCTCGCTGGAGCTGGTGCGGCTCGACCGCGGCGCGCGCGGCGTGTCGCACACCCTGAGCCTGGGCGCCATCCGGCTGGCGGAGCGTGCCGGTGGCGATCCGGTGCGCGCGCGGGCCATCGCCGAGGCGGACCTGGCGCTGGTGCCGTGGCTGTCCGAGGGGACCAACCGCGATCTGTATCTGGTCGGCGGCGCGTGGCGCGCGCTGGCACGCATCCACATGGCGCAGACCGGCTATCCGCTGCAAATGGTGCACCACTACACGATCGGCCGGGAGGAGGCGCGCGACCTCACTGGTGTCATCGCCGGTGCCGGCCGCCGTGCGCTGGAGCGCCTGCCGGGATTGTCGCGTCGCCGGATCGACGATCTGCCGTACGCCGCCGTGGTGCTGCGACGCGTGCTGCGTGCGACCGCGGTGCGCCGCGTTGTGTTCAGTGCGAGCGGACTGCGTGAGGGCTGGTTCATGCAGCGCATGCCCGATGCGATCCGCCATGAGGACCCGTTGCTGGCGGCGGGCATGGAGCTGGCGGGACGGCTGGGTCGCGATCCCAACCTGCCGCCTGCGCTGGTGGCCTGGACCGATCCGCTGTTCCCCGCCGAGATCGGCGAGGCGCGGCGGCTGCGCGAGGTAGCGTGCTGGATGTCCGACATCGGCAGCCACGACCATCCGGAGTTCCGCGCCGAACAGGCGTTCCTGCGCGTGCTCCGCCAGCCGGGGATCGGGCTGGACCACCACGGACGCGCGTTTCTCGCCATGGCGATCGCCATGCGGTACGAGGTGGACGCCGAGGCCGGCTTCCTGCGCCCGGCACGGCTGCTGCTGGATGTATCCAGCACCCACCGGGCGGAGGTGCTCGGAGTGGCATTGCGGTTGGCGTACACCCTGTCGGCGGGCACGCCCGATCTCCTGGCGGGAACCGCGCTGCGGCTGTCGGGGAGCCGGCTCGTCCTGCGGCTCGAGGAGGACAGCGGCGTGTTTGCCGGCGAGAGCGTGATTCGCCGGCTGGATCGGCTGGCGCAGGCGCTGGGTCTGGAGGCCGCCACGGAGGCGGCGCGCGAGCGGGCGGCATGATCCGTCCGGCCGGCAGGCTCGAGGCGCCTGTCGTCCATGCTGTGGTGCATGCGGCCTATCGCCACTACATCCCACGCATCGGCAAGCCGCCGGGTCCGATGCTGGATGACTACCCACAGCGCATCGCCGACGGCCAGGTCTGGGTGCTGGAGGATGCGGCGAACATCGTCGGCGTCCTGGTGCTGGAAGAAGCGCCGTCAGGGTTCCTGCTCGACAACATCGCGGTGCTGCCGGAGTGCCAGGGCAAGGGATTTGGTCGCACCCTGATCGAGTTTGCCGAAGCCCAGGCGCGACGGCGCGGGTTCCAGGAAATCCACCTCTACACGCATGCGCTGATGACCGAGAACATCGCGCTGTATCTTCGCATCGGCTTCGTCGAAGCCCGCCGCGTCAGCGAAAAGGGCTACGACCGCGTCTACATGACGAAGCAACTGCGATAGGGAACGCATAGGATAAGTGTCGCAATCACCCGCTCTCCGCATGTCGTGCATCGCAGATTTGTCAAAGTGTATTGTAATGACGCAGTGGTCGGTGAGTACTTCGCGGACCTGTTGCGGGGCAATCAAGTGAACGCGTGCTCGTCGCCACGGTCCTCGTTGTCATTGCGAGCGAAGCGAAGCAATCCCCAGCCAGTTGGGCACTACGATGGAGATTGCCGCGTCGCTGCGCTCCTCGCAATGACAGGACAACCCGAGCTATCGGCCATTCACCCGATTGCCCTGGGACCTATTGGTAGAGGACGTGCTTCATGCAGTGCACCGATTATCTCAATTCGACCGACCTGCCGATGCTGCGATAAGGTCCCTGCGCTCATTCACACCTACTGCACGCGCTCGAGCTTCAGCAACGGTTGGATACTGACCGTCACTTCGTGACGCCGACCGCCGTCCCTCAGCCGGCTGACATAGTACACCGACCCGGGCACCGGCGACCCAGGCGTAAGGTCCTTCGGATCGAAGCCACGCAGATCGGCCTCGCAGGCGAAGCGGAACGCGACATAGCCGCCGGCGAGCGTCTCGATGTTCTCGATTGTCACGCTCGCCGGCAGCGCGAAGCGCCCGGTAAGGCTGCGACGCACCAGCGCCAGCGTCGCGGGGTCCCGGCAATCCGGCGGCACGACGTTGGTGCGCAGCCAGACCACGATTGCGGTCGCGCCAATGACGATCGTGCATGCACCGAGAGTGAGCGTAAGTCGCAGCAACGGTCGCCGGCGCGGCCGGAACAGCTCGCTCAAGGCGCGTCCCCAACGAGGGGTTCAGTGCGTCGCCCGTCGTACCATCCGCCCGTTTCCCGGCCGCGCCAGAACATTCGCACCATCCCAGATAAGCGCGCCGCGCAGATACGTCGCGGCCACCCGCGCCCGCATCTTCCGTCCGTGATAAGGCGACCACCGCATCTCCGGCCGATCCTCGATCGCCGCCTCGTCGAACACGAAATCGCCGCGCTCCAGCACGCACAGATCGGCATCGGACCCGACGCGGATGGCGCCCTTCCGCGGCCACAGCCCGTGCATCCGCGCGCTTCTCTCGGCGCAATACGTCGCCATCAGCGTCGGCGACAGCCCACGCGCATCCAGCAGCGAGAACATCAGCGGCGCGAAGCTTTGCAGCCCGGTCAGTCCGGCGCCGTTGGCGAAGATGTCCGGCAGCGACTTCCGCTCGATCGGCCACGGCGCATGGTCGGTGGACACATACGCGATCTTCCCGGCCGTCAGGCATTGCCACATCCGCTCCACCTCGTCGGCGGTACGGAACGGCGGATTGCATTTCCCCTTGCCGCCGAGCCGGACGATGTCGTCCTCGGTCATGCAGAGATACTGGATGCACGCCTCGCCGGTCGTCGTGGCGCCCATGCCACGAAACACCTCGGCCAGCTCGAACCCGCGCGCCAGCGACGAGTGCGCGATGTGCACGTGCGCCCCGGTCTCCAGCGCCATCTCGAAGATCTCCAGATCGGCCATCGTCTCGGCGAGCGGTGGTCGGGTGCGGCAATGCATGATCGGCTCGGTGCGTCCCGCCGCGCGCGCCTGCGCGGTGAGCATCTCGACCAGCTCCTGATCCTCGTTGTGGATCGCCACCGGCAGCCCGGTCTTCGCTATCTCGCGGAACGCGGCGAGCATCGTCGGATGGTCGATGCGCGGGAACCGCACCGCGTCGTACTCGTAGGTGGACAGCTTGAAGGCCGAGATGCCGCCGGCCGCCAGCCCGGGAATCGCATCGACGCCGCCGGTCTTGGTGATGGTGCCGTACAGCGCCATGTCCACATACGCCGTGCGCTCCACCCAGCCGATCTTGGCCGCGAGGATCGCGGCATCGGTCACCGGGTGCGGCACGTCGTACGGCATGTCCACGCACGTGGTGACACCGCCCGCGGCCGCGCATCTTGTCGCGGTCTCGATGCCGGGCCAGCCGGTCGAGGACGATGTGTGCATGTGCCCATCGACCAGTCCGGGCAGGATCAATCTGCCGGAATGGTCGATCGTCTGGTCCGCCGCCGGCGGTGCGCCCTCGCCGATCGCGGCGATCGTCTCGCCGCGCACCGCGACGTAGCCCTGCGGGATGATGGTGTCGCCGGTGACCACCTCGCCGATGATCACCCGATCGAATGGAGCTGACACTATATATAAGTGTCCCTGGCACTCTGTTGCGATGTGGTGCGCTTGACCTTACGAAGGATCGCCCACGGATACCAGCGGAGGAAGCGTATGATCCTGCACGACGTGACGGTGCACCCATCCAAGGACAACCTGAAACGCGAGGATCAGCTTGCCTGGAAGATCGCCGCGGTCGCCGCCGACAAGGTGCCGGTCGAACGCGACGTCGCCGCGATGATCGTCAACCGCATCATCGACAATGCCGCCGTGGCGATCGGCGCGATCAACCGCCATCCGGTGGTCACTGCGCGCGACATGGCACTCGGCCATCCGCGCAAGGACGCCGCGACGGTGTTCGGCGTCGCGCCCGGCAAGCGCGTCAGTCCCGAATGGGCCGCCTGGGCGAACGGCACAGCGGTGCGCGAGCTCGACATGCACGACACGTTCCTGGCGCAGGACTACTCGCATCCCGGCGACAATATCCCGCCCATCCTCGCGGTTGCGCAGACGCTGGGGAAATCCGGCCGCGACCTGATCCGCGGTCTCGCCACGGGCTACGAGATCCACATCGACCTCGTCCGCGCGATCTCGCTGCACAAGCACAAGATCGATCACATCACGCATCTCTGCCCCGGACAGGCGGCCGGCATCGGCACGCTGCTCGGTCTGAAGCAGGACGTGATCTACCAGGCAGTGCAGCAGGCGGTGCACGTAAGCTGCACCACGCGCCAGTCACGCAAAGGCGAGATCAGCTCGTGGAAGGCCTACGCGCCGGCACATGCCGGGAAGCTGGCGGTGGAGGCGGTTGACCGCGTGATGCGCGGCGAAGGCGCGCCGAGCCCGATCTATGAAGGCGAGGACGGCGTGATCGCCTGGCTGCTGGACGGGCCGCAGGCGCATTATCAGGTGCCGCTGCCGGCGCCGGGCGAGCCGAAGCGCGCGATCCTCGACAGCTTCACCAAGGAGCACAGCGCCGAATACCAGTCGCAGGCGCTGATCGACCTGGCGTTCCGCATGCGCGGGCAGATCCCCGACCTGGCGCGGATCGAGAAGGTCATCATCCACACCAGCCACCACACCCACGCGGTGATCGGCACCGGTGCCAACGACCCGCAGAAGATGGATCCGAAGGCCTCCCGCGAGACGCTCGACCATTCGATCATGTACATCTTCGCCGTCGCCTTGCAGGATGGACGCTGGCATCACGTGGACAGCTACGCGCCGCGCCGCGCCGGCCGCGCCGATACCGTGCGGCTCTGGCACAAGGTGGAGACGCGTGAGGATCCCGAGTGGGAACGCCGCTATCTCTCCACCGATCCGGCCGAGCAGGCGTTCGGCGGCCGCGTCGAGGTGGTGATGCAGGACGGTCGCCGCATCGTCGATGAACTGGCGGTGGCGAACGCGCATCCGCTTGGCGCGAAGCCGTTCGGACGCGACGACTACATCCGCAAGTTCACTGCACTGACCGATGGCGTGATCTCGGCGCGCGAGGCAAACCGCTTTCTGGAGGTCGTGCAGGACCTGTCGCGGCTGAAGGCGGGCGAGCTGCATGCGTTGAACGTTGCCTTGCCTGCCGGTGCATTGGCTGTCGGCAAGGCGGGAATCTTTTAGGCTCAGTCACACACTTCCCTCTCCCGCGAAGCGAGGGAAGTGAGGGGCGCTGCCGGCACACAAACCCCCTCCCCACCCT
>JANWJK010000220.1 GCA_025452005.1 Acetobacteraceae bacterium
ACCGCGATCCGCACCAGGCTGCATTTCGGCTCGCTCATCGGCGTGCGGGCTCCCATCTCCTTCGCCATCACTTTTGGCATAGGCGGCGGAATCGCCACCTTGGAGCGGCCCGATGGTACCAAGGTGCGGGAGCACCTCGATGTCGGCGAGAACCCGCCGATTGGCGCGATCGTATATTATTGGCTGGACGACAATGCATCCGGCCCGGTCGCCCTCAAATTCCGCGATGCGGCGGGTTCGACGATCGTCACGCTGCGCAGTGACGACGATACGCTGGCGGCGGCACGCCGTCCCGGCACGCGGCGCGGCCTCAACCGATATGTGTGGGACATGAGGTATCCGGGGCCGGGGCGCATCGACCCGTCACTGGCCCCGCCTAGGAATGTGCCGCTCGCCAGCGAGCCAGACGCTCGGCCGGGCCCTGCGGCGGTACCCGGCGAGTACCAAGTCGAGCTGACGGTCGGCTCCGATACCAGGGTGGCGATTTTCTCGATCGTGAAGGATCCACGGCTTTCCATCACGCCGGAGGACTATGCGCTGCAGTTCGCGCTGCTCAAGGAACTGAACGACAGGCTTTCGGCGCTGAATTCCGCAGTCAATCGCATCCGCCGTATCAAAGGCCAGCTTCGTGCGCTGACCGAACGCCTTGGCGATGATCACGCCGATCTCGCAGCCAAGGCGAAGTCGGCCGAGAACGGCCTGACGGCGATCGAAAGCGTGCTGGTCGATGTCGATCGGGAATCGCCCCGCGACGTGTTGCGCCATCCGGCCGGCCTGAACGACACGTTGGTCGATCTGATCAACATGGCGGGTATCGCCGACATGGCGCCCACGGCCCCGACCGATGCCGTATCGCGCGAGACCATGGCCCGGGTCGACGCCGAGTTGGCGAAACTGGATACGCTGCTCGCGGGCGACATCGCCGACATCAACCGAACGGCCGCCGAGCGCTCGATCGCCCATGTCGCCGAGTAGTTCGCGGGAGCTGCGGGGCAATCGGGTTACCCTGTCATTGCGAGGAGCGAAGCGACGCGGCAATCTCCATCGTAGCAACTGGCTGGAGATTGCTTCGCTCCGCTCGCAATGACGCATTCGTCCGATTGCCCTGTGTCCTACGCAGAACCACCTTGACACTCGCCGTTCGCGCGGCGTCGACTGCATGCCTATGCGAAATATAGTACGACCTGAGGGCAACCAACATGGATTTCTTTGAAAAATGGTTCGGCGTATCGCCGGATGGCGGCGATGGATCTCTGGAGGCGCTGTGGATCGTCGTGATCGTGGTGGCCGTCGTGGCAATCGCCTTTCGCCGCCGCATCGCTGCCTGGCTCGCGTCCTGGACGACCGACCGGCGCTGAGCAATGCAGGAGGAATCGCTATGGCTCACCTGACTCGTCGCCGGCTGCTGCAGGCCGGCACAGCCGGAGTGGCGGCATCGGCCGCGGGAGTGCCGCTTGCTGCATCGGCGCAGACGGCAACGCCAAAACGTGGCGGCACAGTGACCGTGGCGCTGGTGCAGGCGCCGCCATCGCTCGACGCACAGCTCACGTCCGCGCAGGTCGCCCGCGACATCAACCTGCACATGTACGAGACGCTCTACGCCCGTGACGAGAATGCCGGCGTGGTGCCGGATCTCGCGCAGGGCGCGGAAGTGTCGAAGGACGGCACGACATACGTCTTCGCGCTGCGCCCGGGCGTGAAGTTCCACAATGGCAAGACCATGGACTCCAAGGATGTGGTCGCTTCGCTGGAGCGCTTCCGCAAGATCGGGCTGGCATCGATCCTGTTGAGCGGTGTCGACAGGATGGAAGCGTCCGGGCCGCTCGAGGTGACGGTGCGCCTGAAGAAGGTGCAGTCGAATTTCCTCGACACGCTGTCCTCGCCGGGCACGCCGCTCGCCATCTATCCGGCCGAAGAGGCCGCCAAGGATCCGAAGGACTTCAAGTTCATCGGCACCGGCCCGATGAAGTTCGTCGAATACGCGCCCGACAGCCACGCCACGCTGGAGCGGTTCGCCGACTATGTGCCGAACCCGAACTACACCAGGCGCGACGGGTTCGCAGGCAGGAAGGAGATGTTCATCGACCGGGCGATCTTCCGCTTCATGCCCGAATCCGGCGCGCGCACGGCGGCGATCAAGACCGGCGAGGTGCTGATCAACGAAACCACCGACGGGCCGACTGCCAAGCAGCTCGCGGGCGATCCCAACGTCCAGGTGCTGAAACTGCTGCCGTTTGCGCTTCAGATCGCCAAGTTCAACCATTCGCAGGCGCCGTGCGACGATGTGAACTTCCGCCGCGCGGTCACCGCCTGCATCAACGCCGAGGAGACGATGGAAATCGCCTTCCCGGATATCCATAAGCTCGACGGCGGCCTGGTCTACGGCTACTCGCCCTATTACACCAAGGCCGGCACCGAGCTTTACAATCAGAACAACCAGGCCAAGGCGAAAGAGTTCCTGGCGAAAAGCAAATACAAGGGCGAGACGCTCACCTTCATCGTCGACAACACCCGTCCGCCGACGGATACCGCGACCGACCTCAAGGAGCAGCTCGGCCAGATCGGCATCAAGATCGACATCAAGGTGGCCGATTGGCCGACCATCTCGACCCTCGGCTTCAAGCCGGAGGGATGGCACTTCTGGACGCACGGTCTTGGCATCGAGCCGTACGAAGGGCCGGCTAAACTGATGAGCATCTGGGCCAACGGCATCTCGCAGACCAAGGACGACCCGAACATCGACAAGCTGTACGCCGATCTGCTGGCGGAGCTGGATATGGAGAAACGCAAGGCGATCTTCGCGCAGTTCCAGCAATACATGTACGACAACGCCGTGGTCATTCCACTGGGCAACTACGGCATGTTCCAGGTGGTGTCGTCGAAGGTCAGGAACTTCGCGCCCTATCGCATCCCACGTCTATGGGGGACGTGGCTGGAGGCATGACGCGGCGAGCTACTCGCTGATGTGGCAGTTCATCGTCCGCCGGCTGCTGATCTCGGTGCCCGTGCTCGCGCTGGTTTCGCTGATGTCGTTCGCGGTGATCTGGCTGGTGCCAGGCGATCCGGCGGCCGTGTTCCTCGACGCCGGCGCAACACCGCAGCAGCTTGCGCAGGTGCGTCACCAGCTCGGCCTCGATGAGCCGTTCCACCTGCAAATGCTCGCCTGGTACGGTCGCATCCTGCATGGCGATCTCGGCCGCTCGATCCTGCTCAACCGCAGCGTCGCCGCGGCGATCGTCGAGCGGCTGCCGGTCACGCTGTCGCTGACCGCGCTGGCGCTTGCCTTCGCGGTCGCTATGGGCATCGTGGCGGGCCTGCTGGCAGCAATGCGTCACGGCGGCTGGGCCGATCAGTCGATCATGGTGCTGGCGCTGGTCGGCTTGTCGGTGCCGGAATTCTGGTTCGGCCTGATGCTGATATTCGCCTTCGCCGTGCGGCTGCACTGGTTCCCGGCGGGCAATTTCGTGCCGATCAACGTGAGCTTCGCGGGATGGTGGCAAAGCATGGCGCTGCCGGCCTTCACGCTCGCCGCCGTGCAGATGGGTTTCATCGCGCGCATGACGCGCTCGGCGATGCTCGAGGTGCTGCACCAGGACTTTATCCGCACCGCCGATGCCAAGGGACTGCCGTGGAGCGTGGTGGTTGCGCGCCACGGGCTGCCGAACGCGCTGGTGCCGATACTCACCGTCATCGGCATCGTCACCGGCGGACTGCTCGGCGGCGCGGTCGTGGTCGAGCAGGTGTTCTCGTTGCCTGGCGTCGGCCGGCTGGTCATCGGCGCCGTGCTCAGCCGCGATTTCCCGGTCATCCAGGGAACGCTGCTGTTCGTCGCGGTGATCTACCTGCTGATCAACCTGACCGTCGACGTGCTGTACGCCGTGGTCGATCCAAGGGTCCGCCTTGAGTAGCACGGCGCCGCCGATCGAATCGGTCACCTGGTTCGGTGCAGCGCTGCGGCTGACCGTGCCGGCATTGCGCCGCCTTATGCACAACCGCTCCTTCGTCATCGGTGCCGCGCTGGTGCTGTTCGTCGCGCTGATCGCCATCTTCGCGGACCTGCTGGCGCCGTACGATCCGCTGCGCAGCAATTTCCGCGCGCGCTTCGTCGCGCCGAATGGCGAGCACTGGTTCGGCACCGATCACTTCGGCCGCGACCTGCTGTCGCGCGTGATCTATGGCGGCCGCATATCGCTGTCGATCGGCTTCTTCGTCGTTGTCGTCACCGGCGTCGCGGGCACCACGATCGGTGCGCTCGCCGGCTACTTCCGCCGGCTCGACAATCCGCTCATGCGCCTGATGGACGCGCTCATGGCGTTCCCCGCCATCCTGCTGGCGATCGTCATCAGCGCAGTGTTGGGCGCGTCGGTCGTCAACGTGGTGATCGCGCTGAGCATCGCCACCAGCCCGCATACAGCGCGCATCGTGCGCGGTTCGGTGCTGGTGGTGCGCGAGATGGAATATGTCGAAGCCGGACGCGCACTGGGCGCCAGCGATCTTCGGCTGCTGTTCGGTCACGTGCTGATCAACGCCCTGGCGCCGCTGATCGTACGGCTGACCTACGTGTTCGCGATCGCGATCCTGGCCGAGGCGGTCCTGTCGTACATCGGCGTCGGGCCGCCGCCGCCAACACCGACGTTCGGCAACATCATTGCCGGTGAGCGCGATTTTCTGGAAACCGCCCCCTGGACCACGATCTTTCCAGGGCTGGCGATCGTGATCTCGGTGCTGGGACTGAACCTGCTCGGCGACGGCCTGCGCGACGTGCTCGACCCGCGCATGAAGCTGTAGCGATGACGGACGTGCTCGCGGTCGCAGGATTGACCGTCCGCCTAACCGCCCATCCCGAACGATCCAGCATCCTCGACGATGTCGGCTTCTCGGTGGCCGAGGGTGAGGTGCTCGGCATTGTCGGGGAATCCGGCAGCGGCAAGAGCATGCTGGCACTATCGGTGATGGGTCTGCTGCCGCCGGCGCTGACGCTTCGGGCAGGACGCATATCGGTACTCGGCGATGAACTGGCCGGCCGACCGCGCGAGGCCTGGCGCGTGCATCGCGGCCGCGACATGGCGATGATCTTCCAAGAGCCTATGACCTCGCTCAATCCGGTCATGCGCATCGGCACACAGATCACCGAGGTGCTGCGCTGGCGCGGCGGGCTCGGCCGGACCGAGGCGCGGCAGCGCGCACTCGAACTGCTCGAGCAGGTGGAAATCCCGTCGCCACGCCGCAGGCTCGACGCCTATCCGCACGAACTTTCGGGCGGCATGCGCCAGCGCGTCATGATCGCGATTGCCCTCGCGGCGAGCCCGAAGCTGCTGATCGCTGACGAACCGAGCACCGCGCTCGACGTCACCGTGCAGGCGCAGATCCTCGACCTGCTGCGCAGTCTGCAGCGGCGGTCCGGCCTGACCATGATCCTGATCACCCACGATCTCGGCGTGATTGCGGAAATCGCCGACCGCGTGATGGTGCTTTACGCCGGGCGCGTCGCGGAAACCGCGCCGGTGCGGACGATCTTCGATGCGCCGGCGCATCCGTACACGCGGTTGCTGCTCGAATCGATCCCCGACATCGCCGCGCGGCGCGAGCGGCTGGCGACCATCCCGGGGGCGGTACCCGACGTGTTCAGCATGCCGCCGGGCTGCCGATTCGCGCCGCGTTGCCCGTACCGCCAGGCGCCGTGCGAGCAGGCACCGCCCGCGCTGCGCCCGCTCGCGACCGATCACCATGCCGCCTGCCTGCTTGCTTTCGGCGAACTGGCGATGCCCGCGTGAGCGACAGCCCGTTGATCGAGGCGCGGGGCGTCCGGAAGTATTTCCCCATGCGCACAAGCGGCTTCGGCGCGGCCTCGCTCGTGCGCGCGGTGGACGGCGTCGATCTCGGCATACGCAAAGGCGAGACGCTCGGTCTGGTCGGCGAAAGCGGCTGCGGCAAGTCGACGCTTGGCCGGCTGTTCCTGCGACTGCTCGAGCCGACCGACGGCGCGATCCTGCACAAGGGCACCGACCTCACCCACCTGCGTCGCGGCGCGCTCCGGGCGCGGCGGCGCGACCTGCAGATCATCTTCCAGAACCCATTCGGCTCGCTCAATCCGCGCCGGACGGTGGGCGCGATCATCGCCGAGGCCTATGCCATCCACCGCCTCGGCAATCGCGCGGAACGGTTGCGTTGGGTGGCCGAGACGCTCGACCTCGTTGCGCTGCCGCGCGATGCCGCGCGGCGCTACCCCCACGAGTTCTCCGGTGGCCAGCGCCAGCGCATCGGCATCGCGCGCGCATTGGCGCTGAAGCCGGAGTTTGTCGTGTGCGATGAGGCGGTGTCCGCGCTGGATGTGTCGGTGCAGTCGCAGATCATCAACCTGATGCAGGACCTGCAGCAGGAGCTCGGCCTGACCTATCTGTTCATATCGCACAATCTCGCGGTGGTGCGGCATATCTCGACGCGCATCGCGGTGATGTATCTGGGGCGCATCGTCGAGCTCGCGGAGTCGGAGGCGCTGTTCGCGCGCCCGGTGCATCCCTATACGCGGGCGTTGCTGTCGGCAGTGCCGGTCTCGCATCCCGATCTGCCGCGACATCGCCACGTGCTGCGTGGCGACGTGCCCAGTGCCACGGCAGTGCCGCGGGGTTGCCGCTTTGCACCGCGCTGCCGCTACGCCGAGGCGCGCTGTCGGGAATCAGATCCGGCGTTGACCAGGCTTGCGGATGGCCGCGCCGTTGCGTGCCTGCTGGCCGCGGACGGGACGCTGCCGGCGGATGCATAGCGATCGTGACGGGGGCCATTCCCCAGGAAATCGCCCGCGCTTGATATAGATCATGGAGCAACGCGCCGAGAGAGCGTTGAATACCCCTCGTCATGGGGCCTTCCCGACACTGCCCTGCGCTCCTAGGTCCCGCAGGGTTGCATGTCGGGGACACGTGGCGCTTTCCCGGCACTGCCCTGCGCTCCTAGGCACCGCAGGGCAGTTGCTGTTGTACTCAGCCGGCGCCACTCGGCAATCGCCAAAAAGGCAACCGGCCTGCGCCGCCCGTCGCTCAATATCCGGGATACGCGTATCCGTAAGGCCCGTAATATGGCGCCGGCGGATAGTAGACGGGCGGCGGCGCGTAGAAGACGGGGGGCGGGAAGAAGACGGGTGGCGCCAATCCGATAAATACGCCGCCGCGCCAGCAGCAACCCCATCCGCCGTCTCGCCAGCCCCAGCCGCCGCTGCGCCAGCCCCAGCCGCCCCCGCCTCGCCAGCCGCCGCCATTCCAGCCACCGCCACGCCAGCCGCCGCCATTCCAGCCACCGCCCCCGTGCCAGCCACCGCCACCGCCACCGCGCCAGTCGGCATGTGCGGCCGGCACAGCGAGGATCAGGAAGCCAGCCGCGACAAGCGCCGCAGCGCCCGCAAGGCGGAAGAAGGGCAGGAGGGTGGCGCGCATGGGGTGCGACTCCATTGGAGGCTTGGAAATTCTAGGTCGGACATGACGGCGGAGTTGTGGCAACGCAATGCCGCCCACTGCCGGCGGCGGCCATCCCCATGATTACCTCAATTTCCGAATCTGCGGCATACTCTTCGGAGAGCCACAAGGAGCGGGCGGCCGAGGCTCGGTGGTATGGCGCCCTAGGGGAAGGCTGATGGAACCGGTGGCGCGGGTCACCGTGACGGTGACTTTTCTACGCATGGACCGGGCGCCCGCCGGCGGCTCGCCAGGGTTGCCCACCGACTACCAGATGGTGACCGTGCAGGCGCCGACTGTCGGGTTCTATCGCTATCTCTACGACACCGTCGGCGCCGACTACGTATGGTGGCTGCGGCGCACCATGCCGGACGGCGAACTGGCGATGCTGCTGCGCGATCCGGCGGTGTCGATCCACGTACTGTACAGCGGCGGCCAGCCGGCCGGGTTCTTCGAACTCGACGGGCGCGGCTGGCCGGACGTCAATCTCAGCTATTTCGGCCTGATGCCGCATGCGATCGGTGCCGGTATCGGCTACCCGTTCCTTCGCAGCGCCGTGGACGCTGCGTGGCGGCAGGGTCCGCGCGGCATGACCGTGAACACCTGCACCGCCGACCATCCGCGCGCGCTGCCCACCTATCTGCGGGCGGGCTTCCGTACGCTGCGTCAGGTGCGCGAGGTGTGGAACGTGCCGTTGCGACTCGGGATGCGGATTCCCGAACGACTGCTGACATAAGTCAGGGTCGGCTCAGGGCGGGCCAGTGGCGGGCACAGGCGATCGGGGCGACGGCGCGGGCCATCGGGGATCCGCTTGATCGGACTGGGTGCCCAAGAGCAAGATGGACGATCGCCTCATCCGGTCGTGGAAAAAACGGAGGTGGCTGCCGTCATACATGATGATCGCGAGGTTGATTTCGTCCCAGAACGCCGGATCGACGTCGCGGGGCTCGATACCGAGATCGCAGCAGATATCAACGATGACGGCGCCGATTGGCCGGCGGCGCACCTCCTCGGCGATTTCTTCCTCTGTGGGCAGGCGCGCGAGACGCGGGTCCTGGGCGGGGTCGGCGGGCGGAGCGGCCTGCCGTGCGGCGCCTGGCGCGCGCGTGGCGGGCAGTCGGATGGGCGCCACGGTAAGGTCCTGGCCGCGCGCCGCGCGCCGGCACAGCTTGGCTTCCAGCACGGCGGCGCGACGCAGGCCGTTGGTGATACGGGCGAGAATGACCGCGAGGTCCGCCGTGCCGAAGCGCCTGACGAACCAGGCGGAGTCCGGGTCGGCGGCCCGCTGCTGGACCGTGACGGCGAGCTTCTTGCCGTAGTCGATCAGTTTGCGCACGAGGCCGAGAACGCGGCCGAGGCGAGTGGGCGTGTCCGCGCCGGCCCGGGGCGGATCGGGCTCCGGGGTTGGGGTGGGAAGTTTGATGGCGGCGGACATGAACGGAACAAGAACACAAAGAAGAGGCGCTGTCAAGGAAAATAATCCCTCGCAGTCATCCGCCAGCGCTGGGTGGCTGCCGCCCTGCGCCTCGCGCTGCCTTCAGGTGGATGAGCTGTCTGCCGGTCAGGCGGCCACTTCATGTCCGAGCAACCAGGTAAAGGCGCGGCGCACAAAGGCCACACCATCCCCCGTTGGCAGATCTCCATGCGCAATCAGCACGCGCTCGATTGGCCAAGCGAGAACTTTCTCGAGTGAAACCCGCACCGCGCGACGATTAAGGAAACTCGCACGCCAATCACAGGGTGCACCGGGATTGGGGGCGACGATCCCACCATGCCGAGCGAGGAAGCCGCGCCACCCTTTGAACCAGTCGCGCGGAAAATTTTGGATCAGATCAGCGAACAAGGCCGTGTGGCTGCTGCGGTGAAAGAACACGACCTCGGTCAGTGCAAAGCTTCCGTGCATGACGACCTGGTCGATGTCAGTCGCCCAATCAGGCTCAGCCGCATCGTCAAGCTCGGCATCGAAGGTCAGGTCTTTGCGCTTGCGCCGCAGCCGCGGCGAAGCGTAGACGCGAGCCGCTGGAAACGCGGACTTCCATTCCCCAAGAAACAGATGATGCAATGCGTTGGGTGAGACAAGGTGGCGTACCGGCCCGAGTGCGTCGACTGAAGCGCAAAGAGAATCGGATAGCGCAACGGGCGACCAGACGAACAGGCTGCCGTCGGATAGCCTGATCACCGCCATCCGCGTTGGATAAGGGAAACTATGAAACGACGTCACCGGACCGTCGGCTGTCCAGATTTCGGGCCCGAACTGCACAAGCGGCTCACTCATACATTCAGCGCCCACGTTGATCGCGGAATCTGCGCTGGCCGCGCAGGGCTCCCACTCTAATGCCAATGTCAGATCGCGGCCAGATCGGGCTGTCCTGTCATTGCGAGGAGCGCAGCGACGCGGCAATCTCGATCGTAGTGCCCCACTGGCTCGAGATTGCTTCGCTTCGCTCGCAATGACAGCGAGAACCGCGGCGACGTCAGATCTTCAGGCGGCCGCCCCCAATCGGCAGAAGCAGGACGACCTGATCGGCACATCAGCGCGCGCGATTGTCGGTTCAAGGCGCTGCATGATGCGGGCGGCCTCCTCGGTCGCGCCCCGTCGGACCAGACATTCGTGCAATCCATGCAAGGCCCACACATTCTCGGGGTGCTGGCAGCAGCGGCTGAGCGTCGGATCCAGACCGAGATCGGCACGATAGACCGCCTCCGCCTCGCTGACGCGCCGCTGCTCCAACAGCAGGGCACCCAGCGCGTGCCGAGTCGGCTGCATCCAGCCCCACGGCTCGTCGTAGGGAAGGTTGTCGTCAAGCTCGACGGACTTTCGCAGGTGCGCGAATGCGGCATCGTGGTCGCCCCGCCGGTAGGCGATCTCGCCCTGCATCATCTCGCCGGCGATCGCGAGGATGTCGAGACAGGTGTTGTTGAACACGTAACGCGTCGGCGGCACCTTGGCCACCGCGGCATGAAACAGCGTTGCTTGCTGCTCGGCCGCCGGCAGATCGCCAAACGCGGCATGCGCCACCGCCTTGGCGTAGTGGGTCATCGCCGTCGTCACGCAGAACAGCGCCCGGTCCTCACGGAATTCCTCGGCGAGGATGTCGTGCCATCTGCCGAAACGGATCAACACGTGCAGCTTCATCGACACGAAGCCTTCGAGCCAATCCGCCAGCGGCGGCAGCTCGACTCTCAGTAAATCCTCGGTCAGCGATTCGATCAGCGCGTCGGCGGCGCTCAGAGCCAGTGCGGACTGTCCGAGGAACATCGCGCCGTAGATCTTGAAGTGGTGGTCATGGCATCGATACAACGTGTAGAAGTTCAGCGCGCCTTCGCGTGCCAGGAATTTGCGGTCTGCTTCGATGGCACGCGTGTTGTACTCAACGACCTTCGCGTAATGGCCGCACAGCATGTCGATGTGCGTGGGCATGTGGATCAGGTGGCCCGCGTCAGGGACAAGGTCGCGCAGATGGTCGGCCGCCGGCAATGCCCGTTCCGGGTGCGGCCCCATTTCCATCAGGTGTATATACAGATGCAGCAGGCCGGGGTGGCTGGTTCCGCCGGGTCGCCCCATGGCACGCTCGAGCACCGCGATGGCCTCGATCGTATCGGCGCCCGCGGCGGCCGTGCCCAATTTTATGTCCCAAAGCTGCCACGGCGTGCGGTTCATGATCGCTTCGGCGAACAGCGCGGCGACGTCATGGTCGTCGCCGTGAGCGCGATACACGTCGCGCATGGCGTTCGCATAGTTGTCATTCCATGCGGGGTTCACGAGGTCCGGCGAATTCGCCGGATAGCGCGCGGCCAGCGCATCGATCAGCGCGCGCTCGACCAGCGTCGCGGTGTCGCGCCGCGCCAGCGCGTTCTGCATCGCCGTGAAGGCGCGGTCCAGCGACCGCTGAAGATCGACGGGATCGAATGCCTGCCACTGCTTGTTGTAGTTGGGACCGGCGGCATAGGCGATGCCCCAATACGCCATGGCGCAGGCCGGTTCGATCGCCGCCGCCTTCTCGAAGCAGCGCACCGCTTCGTCGTGGTTGAAACCATAGCACCAGACCAGACCGCGATCGAACCAGAGTTGCGCTTCGGGCGAGGCGGTGGAGACCGTGCGGTGGTGGCTGCCGAGATCGTAGTAGTCGGTCATCGTTTCCCCCGTTGCGACAGGTTGGCTTTCGCCCACAGATTGAGGCAATCGCAGTGAGCTTTTCAATCGCGTTGCCCAAGGCTAGCGTCCTTTCCACAACGCGATGGAGGGAACCATGCGGGCAGCCGTCTTCCACGAGCCGAACCAGCCGCTCACCATCGAAAATGTGGAGCATGCGCCGCTCAAGCGTCGCGAGGTGCTGGTGCGCACCGCCTTCGCCGGCCTCTGCCACTCCGACCTGCATTTCATGGAAGGCCTGTATCCGTTCCCCACTCCCTGCGTGCTGGGCCACGAGGCGGCCGGCGTGATCGAGGCGGTCGGTGACGATGTGACATACGTCAAGCCGGGCGATCACGTGATCACCTGCCTCTCGGTGTTCTGCGGCGAATGCGCGCAGTGCATGACCGGCCATCCGAACCTGTGCGAGAACACCGAGGTAAAGCTGCAGCCGGGCGTTGCGCGCCGGCTCACCTGGAAAGGCGAGGTGCTGAACCAGGCCATGAACCTGTCCGCCTTCGCCGAGAAGATGCTGGTACACGAACATGCCGTGGTGAAGGTGCGCGACGACGTGCCGCTGGATCGCTGCGCGCTGGTTGGCTGCGGTGTGATGACGGGCGTCGGCGCGGTGTTCCATGCGGCGAAGGTGGAGCCCGGTTCCACTGTCGCAGTGATCGGCTGCGGTGGCATCGGACTGTCCGCGGTGAACGGTGCGGCAATGGCCGGCGCGTCGCGCGTCATCGCGATAGACACCGTGGCGTCCAAGCTCGAAGTCGCCAGGCAGATGGGCGCTACCGACACGATCAATGCCTCGAACGCCGATCCGGTGGAGATGGTGAAGGAGATGACCGGCGGCGGCGTGCCATATTCGTTCGAGGCGATCGGCACCAAGACGACCGCCGAACAGTCGTTCCAGATGCTGCGTCCGGGCGGCACCGCGACAATCATCGGCATGATCCCGTTCGGCACCAAGATCGAGCTGCATGGGGCCGACTTCCTGCGCGACCGCAGGATCCAGGGCACCTCGATGGGCGGCAACCGCTTCCGCGTCGATATGCCGCGGCTCTTGGAACTCTATGTGCAGGGCAAGCTGAAGCTGGATCACATGATCTCCGGCCACATCAAGCTGGCCGAGATCAACGAGGGCTTCGCGCAGATGAAGCAGGGCACGATGGTTCGTCAGCTCATCGACTTCTCCGCCGGGTGAGAGGTCTGATCCGCCGCTGGCGCACCGTCTTCGGCTTTCTGCTGCTGTTCCTGCTTTGGGAAGTGGGGGTCCATGTATTCGGCGTGCGCGAGTACATCCTGCCGCCGCCCTCGCAGGTCGTGCGCGCGCTGGTGAAGAACTGGCAGCCTGTCGCGGCGAGTGCCGGCATCACCGCGCTGGAGATCGTCGCCGGCTACGCTCTGGCGATTGCGGTGAGCATACCGCTCGCCGTCGGCATCGCATTCTCGCGCGCGATGGAGGAGACGGTGTATCCGGTCGTCGTCTTCCTCCAGATCGTGCCGAAGATCGCGGTCGCACCGCTGTTCATCATCTGGTTCGGCTTCGGCTTCACACCGAAGCTGCTCCTGGTGTTCCTGCTGTCGTTCTTTCCGATCGTCATCGCCTCGATCGCCGGCTTCCGCGCGATCGATCCCGAGATCATGGACTTCGTACAGACCACCGGCGCCTGCGGGCTGCGCGCGTTCGCCAAGGTGCGGCTGCCCTATGCGCTGCCGGAGATCTTCACCGGTTTGAAGGTCGGCGCGGCGATCTCCGCCACGGCCGCGGTGGTCGCGGAGTTCGTCGCCTCGGATCGCGGGCTGGGCTATCTGCTGTTGCAGTACAACGGCGACCTCAACACTCAGATGGTCTTCGCCACAGTGATGGTGCTGGGCGCGATCGGGCTCGCGGTCTATTTCGCGGTCGAATTGCTGGAACGTCTCGCGATTCCCTGGCACGCGTCGCAGATTGACCGGCAGGACGAACCGGGCCTCGTCTGAACAACAGGGGAAATGTCATGCACCGGATTCTCGCAGCGATGCTCGCTGTCATGCTGGCGGTTCCCGCCTGGGCCGAGGACGCCGTGTCGCTGCGGCTCAACTGGTATATGGGCGGCGTGCATGCGCCGTTCTTCCTCGGCAAGGAGCGCGGCTTCTATCGCGACGCCGGCCTCGATCTGACGATCAACGAAGGCCGCGGCTCGGCCAACACTGCTCAGGTCGTCGCCGCCGGCACCGACACGTTCGGCCTCGCCGACTCCTCGTCGGTGATGCGCCTGGTGTCGAAGGACGCCGGCATCCGCACCGTGATGTCGCTGCTCAACACGTCGAGTTTCGGCGTCATCTCGCTGGCGGAGACCGGCATTCGGACGCCGAAAGATCTGGAGGGTAGGAAACTCGCCATCACCGCGGGCGATGCGCTGACGCAGCTCTTCCCGGCGTTCGCCGGCTTCAACAAGCTGGACACCGGCAAGATCACGCTGGTGCAGATCGATCCCGCCGGCAAGGTCGTCGCACTGTTGGAGAAGCGCGTCGATGCCATACTGGGTGGGCTCGACGACCAGTTCTTCCTGGTCAAGCAGAAGGGCTTCAATCCTGCCGGCATGGGCTTTGCCAAGAACGGCATCAACACCGTAGGGCTGACCATCCTGACACAAGACGCGACGATCGCCGCCAAGCCCGATCTCGTGCGCCGTTTCGTCGCGGCGACGCAGAAGTCCTGGGCGGCGGCGAAGGCCGATCCGGACGCGGCGATCGCAGCGCTGATGAAAGCCAAGCAGGGCCTCGAATTCGATTCGCAAAAGAACCAGCTCGTCGCCGACCTGCCGAACCTTGCGTCGACCGCAACCGAGGGCAAGCCGATCGGCTGGGGTGCGCTGTCGGACTGGGAGGCGACCGAGAAACTGCTCAAGCAGTATGGCAACCTGGAGACCGACAAGCCGGCGACCGCGTTCTTCACCAACGACTTCCTGCCGCAGTGAGCGCCGCTCCTGCGGCGATCATCGCGCGCGGGCTGGCGAAGTCATTTCAGCGCCGAACGGTTACCACGACCGCCCTTGCCTCGATCGACCTCAGTGTCGCGCAGGGTGAGTTCGTCGCCATCGTCGGGCCATCGGGTTGTGGCAAGAGCACGCTGCTGCGACTGATCGCCGGCCTGCTGCGTCCGAGTGCCGGCGAGGTCGCGACCAACGGCCACGCGGTGACCCGGCCGGTGACCGACATAGGGATCGTGTTCCAGAACCCGGTGCTGCTCGACTGGCGCACCGTTCTGGACAATGTGCTGGTGCAGATCGAGCTCCGCGGTCTGCGCATCGCCGACTATCGCGAGCAGGCGGTTGCCCTGCTGCGAGCGGTGGGACTGGGCGAATTCCTCGCCAGCCTGCCGCGCGAGCTGTCCGGCGGCATGCGCCAGCGCACGTCGATCGTGCGCGCGCTGATCCACGATCCGCCGCTGCTGATCATGGACGAACCGTTCGGCGCGCTGGACGCGCTGACGCGCGAGCAGATGCGTATCGACCTCGAGGCGCTGTGGCTGCGCACGCGCAAGACCGTGCTGTTCGTCACGCACAGTATCGACGAGGCGGTGCTGCTGGCCGACCGCGTGGTGGTGATGTCGCCGCGGCCCGGGCGGATCGAGCAGATCATCGATGTCGATCTGCCGCGCCCACGCGGGATCGAGGCGCGCCAGGCAGCCGTGTTCGTGGAGACCGCGCAGCGGATCACCCAGATCTTTCTCGCCCGCGGTATCCTGCACCAGTCACGCGGACTGTAGGGGGCCATCATGCGGGTCGGTATGCTCGGGGTCGGTCATTGGCACGCCGGGATGCACGCGAAGGGCGTGCTGGAGGCGGGGGCGCAGATCGCCGGCGTGTGGGACCCCGAGCCGGATGCCGCCACGCGCTCTGTCGCTCAGAGCGGCGGCGTGGCACGGCCGGATGCCGCCGCGGTGCTGGCCGACAGGCCCGATCTGGTGATCGCACTCGGCCGCGGGCCCGAGGCGGCGACGCGTCTCGCCTGGCTGATCGAGCACGACACCCCGATCCTGGCGGACAAGCCGATCGGGCTGTCGCATGCCGATGTCGCGCCGCTGGCGGAGATGGCGCGGCAGCGCGACCGCTTCGTCGCTGTGGCGCTGGTCAACCGCATCGCCGGCGTGATCGACGCGCTCGGCGATGCCGGCCGCACGGCGCATGTCTACTTCCGCATCGTCAACGGCCACCCGCGACGCTATCGCGACTGGGGCGTGCCGTGGATGCTCGACCCGAGGCAAAGCGGCGGCGGCGCGTTGCGCAATCTCGGCGTGCACGGGGTCGATGCCTTTCTCGCGCTGGCCGGCGAGCAGCCGGTGCGTGTGGAACATGCGGCATTCCACAGCATCTTCGGCGAAGCGGTGGAGGACTATGCCTCGGTGGTGCTGCGCGCCGCCGATGGAATGCTGGGCCTGATCGAGGCCGGCTATACGCATCCCGACGCCGGCGGCAGCTACGAGTTCCGCATCAACGCGCAGCACGCCGCATTGGTGGACAGCGGAACGCAACTGATCGCTGTACCGGATAGGGCGCTGGATCCTGCCGCCTATGTGCCATCCAGCCAGCGTTACAGCCGGTTCGTGGCCGATACGCTGGCATGCCTCGCCGCCGGCCGGCCGCCTGCCGTATCGCTGACGGAGTTCGCGCGGGCGACCGAGCTGATCGACCAGGCCTATCGCCGAATGGGATGATGCCCACAATTCTGCCCACTTTATGAGTGGGCACGATTGTGGTTGACGTTGTGCCCCGCGCCTTGCTCACTTCCCGGCAAATTAGGATTCCGGGAGGTCGGTCCCTTGAGCGAAACGCTCCTGCGCGACATCGCCGAGTTCTGCCGCAGCGCCCGCATGGCGGAATCCACCTTCGGGCGGCTTGCGGTGAACGACGGCAAGCTGGTCAACCGGCTCCGCCTGGGCGGACGCGTCACCACCGACACGGTGGATCGCGTGCGCGCCTTCATGACTCGCGAGCCGCCGCGCAGCGTGAACGGTGTAGCGGCCAGGCCCTTGCCCGCGCCCGGGGAGACCGCCGCCGGCACCACCCACAACTTCCGCTTCTACGACAACAGACAGAAATACCTGTTGTTCGTGACCACCTGCGGCGAAAAGTGGGTTATCGCCCAACGCGTTGGCATGGAGCTGGCCAACATCCATCCGCGCCCGCCCGCCTTGCGGCTGTTCGACGCCGGCATGGGCGATGGCACGGTGCTCGCCCGCACCATGCGGGCGATGCACAACCGCTTCCCGACCATGCCGTTCTACATCGTGGGCAAGGAGATCAGCCTCGAGGACGTGCGCCTCGTACTGGAGAAGATGCCCGACCGCCTGTTCGAGCACCCCGCCACCGTGCTGGTGATGACCAACATGTACTACTCCGAGGCGCCGTGGCTGAAACCGAATTCGGTCAACGCCGCGACGAGCCTGGTCTGGCACGAGGTTTCGCTCACCGGCAACACCGCGCACGAGTTCGAGACGCAGATCACCGATCTTGGGCCGTTCCTCGCCGACCATTGGCGCGCCCGCATGAGCCGCGCCAGCGGCAACCCGGTGTACGAGAAGCCGGTCGTGCTGGTGATCTATCGCGAGGACCACCGCTTCCTGCTCGACCAGGTACGCCCGCGCCGCGGCTTCACCGACGCCGAATACGACCTGGTGATCGCCTCGCAGCCCTATCGCGCGCGGGCGCCGTTGGAGTTCAAGGCGCGTCGCGTGGTGGCGCCGCTGGCGCGCGCGCTGGCACCGGGCGGACGGCTGATCGCCATCCACTCGCACGGCAACGATCCCGGGCTGGAGATCATCCAACGCATCTGGCCGGGCGAGAACCCCTTCACCAGCGATCGCCACGCTCTGCTGCGTGCGACCAAGGCGGAACTCGGCAGCGCCGGCCGCGACCTGAATTTTGGCGCGTACGCCGATGCACGTTCGCTGTTCCGCTACGACATGCACACGCTGCCGAGCGAGATTAGCGACACGATCGGCACTTCGACACTGTTCGCCGCGTGGAATGCCGCGGTCTATGTCGCGCAGATCGAGGACCAGCGGCTGTCCGAGGCGATCAGCAGCGGTGCCTATCTCGACGCGACCAAGGCGGTGCTGCGCGAGCACGGCGGGCTGTGGTTCTGGGACGAGTCCTACGTGATCTCGCGCAAGCGGGATTCCGGCTGATGGACGCGGCCCCGCTCACCACAACGCAGCATCAGCGCGTGGCGGCGCTGATCGGCAACTGCTCGATCGAGCTTTCCCCGCGCGACGAACTTGCCGGAGAGGCGCTGCGGCGGCTGCTCGACCCCGGCACATCGGTGTTCGTCAACCACCCGCCCAGCGTGACACACCACGACATCGTCGCCGCCTGCGCGCGGCTGCGTCGCGCCGGTTTCGTCCCGGTGCCGCATGTCGCCGCCCGACGGCTCGCCAGCTTCACCCAGGCCAGCGATTTCCTGCAGCGCGCGGCGGGTGAGGCGACGGTGGACCGGATCCTGTTGATCGGCGGCGACGACAGTCCGGTCGGACCTTTCCGCGCCAGCCTGGACCTGCTCGCGACCGGCCTGATCGAACGCCACAGCATCGGCAATGTCGCATTCGGCGGCTATCCGGAAGGTCACCTGTCGATCGACGCGCGAACGCTGGACACCGCCTTACAGGCCAAGGTGGCACTGGCGCAGCAGCGCGGACTGGCCGTGTCGCTGGTGACGCAATTCGGCTTCGAGGCGCAACCGATCCTGCGCTGGATCGCCGCGCTGCGCGCGCGGGGCATCAACTGCCCCGTGCACGTCGGCGTCGCCGGACCCGCAAGTGTGGCAACTCTGGCGAAGTTCGCGATCCGCTGTGGCATCGGCGCGTCGCTCCGCGCACTGGCGCGCGGCCATACGGCATTCGCACGCATCCTCGCCGAGGCCACGCCCGACGGCCTGGTCGGCGAACTGGTGGCCGGCGAGGACGCGCAGGCGCCGATCGCCGGTCTGCATGTCTTCACCTTTGGCGGCGTGCGCCGTACCGCGGAGTGGCTTCGCACAAGCGCCTGAACTGCGACCCGCGCGGGAACAAAACAGGAATTTCGGCGAACCCAGCCTGCCTTGGCTCCGCCGGATTTCCGCTACAAATCCGCGCAATGGTAACCGGGTATCCTTCCTATTCAGCAATGTATCGCCAGCGGATATATCTGCG
>JANWJK010000221.1 GCA_025452005.1 Acetobacteraceae bacterium
CCGAGGCGGCGGGGCATGTCGGCGCCGGCCCGGGGCGGATCGGGCTCCGGGGTTGGGGTGGGGAGCTTGAGGGCGGCGGACATGAACGGAACAAGAACATAAAGAAGCCCCGCTGTCAAGGACAATCTTCCTGCGCACTTCTGACCGGGGTCGGTAGACGCAGCCGGTCCTTGCTGCATCGCACAATCCGTCGCACACTGATCGCCCGCTACGCACCCTTGAACCGGCGAAGCCGAACAGATGCCGCTGTCCGTCGCGCTGACCCACTGCACGACCTACCGATACGATCGAGCGGTCATGCTGGGACCGCAGACCATTCGCCTGCGCCCGGCGCCGCATGCGCGTACGCCCGTGCTGTCCTACGCGCTCGCCGTTGAGCCGAAGCCGCATTTCATCAACTGGCAGCAAGATCCGCAGGGCAATCATCTCGCGCGCGTGGTGTTCCCGGACCGCGTCACGCATTTCGATGTCACGGTCGACCTCGTGGCCGACATGGCAACGATCAACCCGTTCGACTTCTTCCTCGAACCGGAAGCCGAAACCTGGCCATTCGGCTACGACCCGCTGCTGGAGCAGGAGCTGGCGCCGTTTCGCCGGCAGGCGCCCATCGGGTCACGCCTGCAGGCGCTGCTCGATCGGGTGCCGCGGGGCGAGCAGCGGACCGTGGACATGCTCGTGGCCCTCAACCGCCTGGTGCAAAGCCGTGTCGCCTATATCGTTCGCATGGAGCCTGGCGTCTGGACGCCGGAGGAGACGCTGGCGGAAGGCAAAGGCTCCTGCCGCGATTCCGCCTGGCTGCTCGTGCAGGTGCTGCGCCGTCTCGGCTACGCCGCGCGTTTCGTGTCCGGCTACCTGATCCAGCTTGTCGGCGACGTTAAGCCGCTGGAAGGGCCGGAAGGTCCGACCGCCGATTTCACCGACCTGCATGCCTGGGCGGAGGCGTACCTGCCTGGCGCCGGTTGGGTGGGTATGGATGCGACCTCGGGATTGCTGACCGGCGAAGGGCACATCCCGCTTGCCGCGACGCCCGATCCGCAATCCGCCGCGGCGATCACCGGGGCCGTGGAGACGTGCGAGACCGAGTTCGGCTTCGACATGCGCCTGATGCGACTGCGCGAGACGCCGCGCGTCACCAAGCCGTACACCGAGGCGCAATGGCAGGACATCCTGGCCCTGGGAGCCGCGGTGGATCGGGCGCTCACGGCGGGCAACGTTCGACTGACCATGGGCGGCGAGCCGACCTTCGTCGCCGCCGGCGATTTCGACGCACCCGAATGGAACACCGACGCGCTCGGCCCGACCAAGCAGCACCTCGCCGCGAAGCTGATGCAGCGTTTGCGCGAGCTCTGGTCACCCGGATCTGCCTTGCAGAACGTTTCCGGCAAACACTATCCGGGCGAGCAACTGCCTCGCTGGGCGCTCTATGCGCATTGGCGCAAGGACGGCGAACCGGTGTGGCGCAATCCCGCCTTGCTCGCGTCGGAGGACGACGTCGATACCGCAAGTGCAGCGGACGCGCAGCGGTTCTGTGCCGCACTGGCGGAGCGGTTGCAGGTCGATCCGTCGCTGATCAACCAGGCCTACGAGGACGTCCACTATTACCTGTGGCGCGAGCATCGCCTGCCGACGAATGTCCTGGCGAAGGACGCGAAACTCGCGGACCCGATGGAGCGCGCACGACTGGCACGCGTATTCGGCCAGGGCCTCGGCGCGCCGGTCGGCTCCGTGCTGCCGCTGCGGCGAACGATCCGCGACGGCGTACGCGTGTGGCAAAGCGCCAAGTGGTCGTTTCGCGGCGGCGCGCTGTTCCTGCTGCCGGGCGATTCGCCGATCGGCTATCGGCTGCCGCTGGACAGCCTGCCCTGGGAAGATCCCGACGCACTGGAGCACGATAGCGAGACCGATCCGTTCGCTCCGCACCCACCGCTGCCGCCGCGCCAGGCCTTCGACCATGCCGCATCGCCGATGGGCGCCGGTGCCGAGGCGTTTCGTCCGGTCGCGCAAGAACTTCCCGTGGTTGCGGAGGGCGAGGACGATCTGGTGCGCACCGCACTCTGCGTCGAGCCGCGCGACGGGATTGTCCACGTGTTCTTCCCGCCGCTCTACGCGGCAGAGGACTGGCTGATGCTGGCCGCCGCGGTCGAAAACACCGCCGAGGAGCTCGGACGCAAGGTGGTGCTGGAAGGCTACCTGCCGCCGCGCGATCCAGGTCTGCTGCATTTCTCGGTCACGCCCGACCCAGGCGTGATCGAGGTCAATGTGCATCCCGCGTCGAACTGGGGCGAGATCGTGCAGCGTGGCGAGGCGCTGTACGAGGAGGCGCGGCAGGTCGGCCTGGCCACCGAGAAATTCATGATCGACGGCCGTCATGTCGGCACCGGCGGCGGCAACCACGTGGTGATGGGCGCGGCGGAACCCGCCGACAGTCCGTTCCTGCGCCGGCCCGATCTGCTGAAGTCGCTGCTCGGCTTCTGGCACAATCATCCGAGCCTGTCCTATCTGTTCAGCGGTCTGTTCATCGGACCATCCAGTCAGCATCCGCGCATAGACGAGGCGCGGCAGGACAGTCTCGCCGAGCTGGAGATCGCCTTCTCGCAGATCGTGCCAGGTCGGGAGGTGGCGCCCTGGCTGGTCGATCGGATGTTCCGCCACCTGCTCGCCGACATGACGGGCAACACGCACCGTACCGAGTTCTGCATCGACAAGCTGTACGCACCGGAGACCGCGACCGGCCGGCTCGGCCTGGTCGAATTCCGCGCGCTGGAAATGCCGCCGCATGCGCGCATGTCGGCGGCACAGCTCCTGCTGATGCGCGCCGCCGTGGCGGCGTTCTGGCGGACGCCCTACGAGCGGCGCCTGGTGCACTGGGGCACCCGCATCCACGACGATTTCCTGCTGCCTCACTACGTCGCGCAGGATTTCGCGGACGTGCTGGAGGAACTGGGCAGTCATGGTTTCCGTTTCGATCGCGACTGGTTCGATCCGCACTTCGAGTTTCGTTTCCCGCGCATGGGCGAGATCACGCTGCGCGGCACCACGCTCGAGCTGCGCCATGCGCTGGAGCCATGGCACGTGCTGGGCGAGGAGCCGGCCGGCGGCGCCACGGCGCGCTTCGTGGACAGTTCTGTGGAGCGGGTGCAGGCGCTGGTGTCCGGTTGGGTGGACGAACGCTTCGTGCTGGCATGCAACGGCGTCGCCGTGCCGCTGACGCCAACGGAGCGCGCCGGCGAATATGTCGGCGGGGTGCGCTTCAAGGCGTGGCAGCCGCCGGTGAGTGCGCTGCATCCGACGATCGCCGCGCAGGCGCCCCTGGTGTTCGACATCTACGATCGCTGGACCGGTCGCAGCCTGGGCGGGCTGACGCACCACGTGTCGCATCCCGGCGGCCGCGCCTATGAGACGTTCCCGGTCAACGCCAACGAGGCCGAGGCCCGCCGCCGCTCACGGTTCCTGCCGTTCGGCCACACGCCCGGACCGATGGCGCAGCCGAAGCTCGCAGTGTCGCGTGAGCATCCGCGCACGCTGGACTTGCGCCGATCCGGTTGACTGGTCAGCTTTCCGCAATGACTCGCGACGAAATGGTGGACGGCAAGGGAGGACTGCGCCCGCAATGGCGCGGTCTGCTTGGCGTGCTGGCCGGTCTGGGCCACGGCGTGCTCGCCGAACGCGCACGGCGGCTCGACCGGGTGATGGAGGAGGAGGGCGCTGCGAGCCTGCTTCCTGGCTCGCCACCCGATCCGTGGCGGTTCGACCCGATCCCGCTGCCTCTGCCGCAGTCGGAATTCGTGGCGCTGGAAGCCGGGTTGGCCCAGCGCGCGCGCCTGCTGGATGCGGTGCTCGCCGATCTGTATGGCCCCCAGCGCCTGTTGGCCGATGGCGTGGTGCCTCCGGCGCTGGTGTACGCCAATCCGGCATTCCTGCGGCCATGCCGTCATGCCGCGATCGACGATCCGGGCGCGCAGCTCCGGTTCTATGCGGCCGACCTCGTGCGTACCTCGGATGGCACGTGGAATGTCCTGGCGGACCACACCGGTCTTGCCGACGGTCTCGCGCACGCATTGCAGAACCGCAGGCGGCTCGGCCGCGTCGTGCCTGAACTGTTCGTCTCGCAACCGCCTTGCCACCTCGATCCGTTCGTCGAACTTTGCCTCGACATGCTGCGACGGATCGCGCCGACCGGCGCGGCAGCGCTGCTGACGCCGGGTCACGCCGACCCCGCCTGGTACGGGCACGTGCTGCTGGCGCGCGAGCTGTCCTGCACGTTGGTCGAGGGCGGCGACCTCACCGTGCGCGACGGCGGCCTCTTCCTGAAGACGCTGCGTGGCCTGCAGCCGATCAGCGTGTTGCTGCGCGGGATTGCCGGCGGCCTGGTCGATCCTCTGGAGCTTGATTCGGAAGGCGTCGGCGTGCCCGGACTGCTCGCCGCCGCGCGCGATCACGTGCGCATCGTCAACAGCCCCGGCAGCGGTCTTGCCGAGGCGCCGGCGTTCGCAGCCTTCCTGCCCGAGATGGCGACACGGCTGCTCGGCGAGGCGCTGTCCCTGCCCAGCGTGCCGACCGTCTGGCTGAAAGATCCCGAGGTCCGTGCGCTGGTACTCAACAGCCCCGCGGAGTGGTGTCTCCGCCCGGCACTCGACGGCGGTTCACCGCCGGTCCCGTTGGCAGCGACGGCGGAGACGGAGCGGCAGGTGTTGCTCGACCGGATGAACGCCACACCCTGGCGCTTCGCGGCGAGCAGGATCATCGCGCCGTCCGTCGCCCCATGCCTGGACGATGCGGGATTGGAGCCGCGTTCGGTGTTGGTGCGCATGTTCCTGGCCCGCGACCGCGAGGGCTGGCGCGCTATGCCGGGAGGTCTTGGCTGCGTGCTGCCGGACGGTGCGCAGGCATGGCCGAACACCGGACCGGTGCTTGCCAAGGACGTCTGGGTGCAGGTTGAAAATCCGGCTTCCATCGAGGGATCGATCATGCCCAGGACGCCGCCGCTGGCCATCCGCCGCACGGCAGGCGACATGCCCAGCCGTGTGGCCGACGACTACTTCTGGCTCGGGCGCTACCTCGAGCGGCTGGAAGGCGGCGCGCGGTTGCTGCGCGTGACGATCGGCCGCTTTAGCCGACCGGCGCCGACGCCGCACGAGGCGGCCGAACTGGACGTGCTGACCGCGTGCCTCGCCCAGGCTGGGCTGCTCAACGCCGAGACGATCGCCGGGCTTGGCCCCGCCGGCCTCGGCCAGGCACTGCTGCGCGTCGCCGGAAGCTGGGGCTCGATCCACGCCCTGCTCGGCCAGGTTTCGCGGGTCACTGGACTCTTGCGGGACCAGGTCACGGGCGAGATGCACGCGGTCACCGCCCGTGGCCTGCACGAGGTGGAGGATGCGCTCGGCCGCATACCCGCGCGCGGCGACGGTCCAACGCTGGATGCGACATTCGAGGCGATGTCGCGCGTGCTGACCTTTTCCGCCACCCTGTCCGGCCTCGCCGCGGAAAACATGGTGCGCGGCGGCGGCCGGTTGTTCCTGGATCTCGGGCGCCGCGTGGAGCGGGCGCAGGCGGTGGCCGACCAGATCGCCTGCGCGCTGGAGTTCCCCGGCGTGGCGCAGCAACCGGCGCGCGTGGAGCACGGGCTGCGCCTGGCGTTGGAGCTGTGCGATTCGTCAATCACCTATCGCAGCCGGTATCTGGCGGTGCTGCAACCGGCACCGGCGCTCGACCTGCTGCTGGCCGACGATGGCAATCCACGCGGCCTGGCGTTCCAGCTTGGCGCCATGCGTGCACTGCTGAGCGAGATCGGCGGCGGCACAGATGCCTCGCTCGCCGCCGCGGTGACCGCATTGCAGGACGAGCCGCAGGCGATGGTCCGCGCGGTGGCCGAGGCGGCCGACCAATCGGTGGCGGCCTTGTTCCTGCCGGCGCGGCTGCGATCGCTGCGCGATGCGGTCGCCGACCTATCGGACCGCGTGTCGCGGCGCTATTTCGCGCTGCTGCCGACGGCCCGCACGGTCGGCATCGAGGCGCCCGCACGCTCGCTGCGCGGGGCGGCGTGATCTACCGCGTGCGGCACGTGACGCGGTACGACTACCAGACGCCGGTCGATCTCGGCGCACATCTGGCGCATCTGCGACCGCGGCCGCTGCCGTATCAGAAGGTGCTGCGCGCCGGCGTGCATGCCGCACCCGCGGTGTCATGGCGGCGCGACGGCAGCGACCATTTCGGCAACGAGGTGACCTGGCTGTTCCTCGATGTCGCGCACGCGGCGTTCCAGGTGATCGCCGACGCGACCGTCGATGTGGGTTTTCCCGCCCCACCGGATGCCGCGGCGACGCCGCCGTGGGAAACCGTCGCCAGGCAGGCGCGCGAGGCGGGTGCCGCTGCCTGGCAGGCAGCCGAGTTCGCATTCGACAGTCCGCGTGCCCCAGCCGATGCCGGTGCCAGGGACTATGCGGCGCCCTGCTTCGCGCCGGGCCGCACGGTGCTGGAGGCACTGCTCGACCTGAACGCGTGCATCCGGCGTGACTTCACCTTCCGCGCCGGCGTGACGACAACCAGCACGCCGATCGCCGAGGTGCTGCGGCGGCGCGAAGGCGTCTGTCAGGACTTTACCCACCTGATGATCAGCGCGTTGCGCGGGTTCGGCGTGCCGGCGCGCTATGTGTCTGGCTACGTCCGCACGCGCCCGTCGCGCGGCGGTGCGGCACGTCTTGGCGCCGACCAGTCGCACGCCTGGGTCGGCGCCTGGCTGGGGCCGGAGCATGGCTGGCTGGATCTCGATCCCACCAACGGCATCGTGGTGCGGGACGAACACGTCGTATTGGGCTGGGGACGCGATTTCGGCGACGTCACGCCTCTGCGCGGCGTGATCCTGGGCGGCGGCGAACAGACCCTTTCGGTCGAGGTCGAATTGCAGGAAGTCGCCGAGCAGAGGTGACAATCCGCCTTCCCGCGCATACGTGATGCAGCCGAAACCGGCGGGGCGGGTTGCTATGGTTCCGATGACCATTCTCACCGTTGTCCACCGCACACGGTATGGCTATGCGACCCCGGTCGAATTCGGTCCGCATCGAATGATGATGCGGCCACGTGACAGCCACGATCTGCGGCTGCTCGACACCGGCCTGACCATCGCGCCGAACGCGACGGTGCGCTGGCTGCACGACGTGTTCGGCAATTCGGTCGCGATCGCCGATTTCGTGGAGCCAGGCAACGAACTGCTGGTCGTCTCGTCGTTCCGGGCCGAGCATTTCCCGTTGCCCGAGGCGGAGGTGACGCTTGAAGAGTACGCGCGCCGCTACCCGTTCAGCTACGACGCGCTGGAGATGCCGGATATCGGCCGCACGGTCGAGCGGCACTATCCCGACCCCGACCACAAGGTGGATGCGTGGGCACGCCGCTTCGTCGCACGCCAGAGGGACGGCGACACGATGGGAATCCTGCTCGGGATGGTCGAGTCGGTCCGCGCCGAGTTCGACTACAACCACCGCAGCGAGATGGGCACGCAGGACCCGCTCGTGACGCTGGACTCCGGTACCGGCACCTGTCGGGATTTCGCCCTGTTCCTGATGGAAGCCGTGCGCAGCCTGGGCTTCGCCGCGCGCTTTGTCTCGGGATACCTGTACGACGAGGACCGCGTGGGCGAGGCGAGCCTGGTCGGCGGCGGGGCGACGCATGCCTGGGCGCAGATCTATCTGCCAGGGGCGGGCTGGGTCGAATTCGATCCGACCAATGCCCTGGTCGGCGGGCGCAACCTGATCCGCGTCGCGGTGGCTCGCGATCCCAGCCAGGCCATACCGCTGAGCGGCAGCTTCACCGGGCCAGGCAATGCGTTCATGGGGTTGTCCGTCGAGGTGGAGATCACCGCGGCACAAACATCGGACCAATCTGGAGGAGGCGATACATGAGCGATTCCGTTTCCGGCGGCACTCAGGATTCGGTCGGCGGAGCCGCGCAGCGGATCGCCGGTAGCGTGCAGAACGCGGTGGAGCAGGTGGAGCACGCGGCCTGCAAGGCGCACGACGGCGTCGGCGAGGTCCGCGCCGTGATCCGCGCGCAGCCGATCACCGCCGCTCTGGTGGTGTTCGCGCTTGGCTATCTGTTCGGTCGGCTGGGGTCGCTCATTCCGACAAGCGGTCCGACGCGGCGCTGACGTAGCTGCCGCTCGGCGTTGACGCAAAGAGCGGCATCGCGACTATGCTGCCGGATCGAGACAGGCATGGGTGGACCCGATGCGGCTGCTGCTGGCGACCTTGTCGCACGAGACCAACACGTTCTCGCCCGTGCCGACCAAGCTGGAACGCTTCTGCCGTGACGGCACGGCACTGCTGAGCGGCCAGAACGCGATCGACTTCTACCGCGGCACCGGCACGTGCATGGGCGGCTATCTGGCGGTCGCTGACGAGATAGCCGCCGACGTGGTTGTACCGGTGTGCGCCAGCGCGCCGCCGAGTGGTCCGGTGGACAGCGACGCCTACGAGACATGCTGCGGGATGATCACCGATGCGGCGGCGAAAGGCGGCTTCGACGCACTGTGGCTCGACCTGCATGGCGCCATGGTCACCGACCGGTTCGACGACGGCGAGGGCGAACTGCTGCGCCGCATTCGCGCCATCGACGCAAAGACGCCGATCTGTGTCGCCTACGATATGCACGCCAACTTCTTCGACGCGATGGTGAGCAACGCCCAAATCGTCACCGGCTATCAGACATATCCGCATATCGACCAGCGGCAGACTGCCGAACGCGCGGCACGGGCCTTGCTGCGCATGATGCGGGGCGAGGTGCGGCCGACCGCTTCCTGGGGCGCGGCGCCGATGCTGCCGCACGTCATGGCGCAGGGGACGCATCAGGCGCCGAACAAGGATCTGCAGGCGATGTGCGCGGCATGGGAGACAAGCGGACGCGCGCTTGCCGCCAGTCTGTTCGTCGGCTTTCCGCATGCCGACGTCGAGATGGCGGGCCTGTCGGCGGTCGTTGTTACCGACAACGATCCCGCCGATGCGCAGGCTATGGTGGATGAGCTGATCAGCACCGCCTGGAAGGCACGCCGCGCGTTCATGTTCGACATCGAGCCGCTGGAGGCGTCGGTACGCCGTGCCAAGGCGCTGGGTGCGCCGGGACAGTTGCCGGTGGTGCTGCTCGATCACTACGACAACTGCGCCAGCGGCGGCACCATGGACACCACCGACACGCTGCGCGAGATCATCCGGCAGGACCTGGACGACGTGGTGTTCTTCGGCATCTACGATCCGGCGGCGGTGGCGCAGGCGGTCGAGGCGGGCGTCGGTGCAACCGTGACATTGTCCATCGGCGCGAAGCTGCCGATGCCGCAGTTGCCGGTCGCCAGCGCGCCTTTGACCGTTACCGGAGTGGTGCAGACGATTTCGTCGGGCAGCTTCCGATTGAAGGGCGGGCTGACGCCGGGGCTGCAGATCTTCATGGGCCGCAGCGTCGTGCTGGATACCGGCAAGGTGCAGATCGTGCTGCTCAGCCGCCACATCGAGCCGACCGCACAGGAGATGCTACAGGTGCTCGGTGTCGATCCGTCGCGCAAGAAGTATGTCGCGATCAAGAGCCGCGTGCACTGGCGCGCCGACCTGGGCAAAATCGCGCGCGAGATCGTGGAGTGCGCCGGTGTCGGCGTCTGCACATCGGACTACGGGCAACTGACGTTCCGCAAGGTTCGTCGTCCGGTATTCCCGCTGGACCCGCATTTGCAATGGAACCAGCCGGCGTAGCGAGGCGACACAGCGACCCACCGTCATGGTCGGGCTTGGCCCGGCCATCCACGACTTTCCTGACCGCAGGCTGCAAAGGCGTGGATGGTGTGGACAAGCCACACCATGACGATGGGACACGAACCGTGCCTGAATGCCTGGATGCGCTTCGCTTATACCGCTGCGAGCCCTTAGCTCAATGCCTTGCTCTTCGCCTCGATCGCCCCCAGCAGATCCTTCCAGGACTCGACGAAACCCTTGGCCCCCTCGTCCTGCAACTGCGCGGCCAGTGCAGCGACATCGATGCCGGCGCGGGCAATGCTCGCCAGGACCTGTTCGCAATCGTCGCCATCCCGGCGCATCGGCCGATCCACCGCGCCATGATTTGCGAACGCGATCAGCGTCTCTTCCGGTACCGTGTTGACGGTGTTCGGCGCGGCAAGAGCACCCATGTAAAGCACATCGGAGGCCTGCGGATCCTTGTTGCTGGTGCTGGCGAACAGCAGGCGTTGCGGCCGCGCGCCTTGCCCTTCCAGGCGCTGCCACCGGTCCGAATCGAGCAGATCGCAATACGCCTTGTAGGCCTGCTGCGAGATGGCGATGCCAAGCCGATCCCTCAGATCGCCAGGCAGCTTCTCCATCGTCGCCTTGTCCCACCGGCTGACGAACAGCGACGCCACCGATCGCACATCCGGGCTCAGGCCGGCCACGACACGGCGTTCCAGTCCGCGCATGTAGGCGTCCGCCGCGCGCAGATAATCGTCGCGTGAGAACAGCAACGTGACGTTGATCGGCACGCCCGAGTAGATCGCTTCCTCGATGGCGGGAAGTCCCTCGATGGTGCCGGGGATCTTGATGAACAGGTTCGCCCGGTTGGCCTTGCCGTGCAGTGCCCGCGCTTCGGCCACGGTCCTGGCCGTGTCGTGCGCCAGCAGCGGCGAGACCTCGAGCGAGACGAACCCGTCCACGCCCGCGGTCCGCTGATGGATCGGTGCGAACAGATCGGCCGCCTTTGTAAGGTCCGCCACCGCCAGCTCGAAGAACAACGCCTCGTCCGACTTGCCCTCTGCGACCAAGCGCCTGATGTCGTCATCGTAGGAATGACTGCGCGCCACGGCATGGTCGAAGATTGTCGGGTTCGAGGTCAGCCCGGTGACCGACAGCTCATCGATGTAACGCCGCAATGTGCCGCTGGTCAGCAGATCGCGGGTGATGTTGTCGAGCCACAGGCTCTGACCCAGCGCATGCAGCTTCTGTGTTGCCTTCATCACTGGTCTCCCTTCCTATCGCTGTACCAGATCGGCAAGCTCGTATTTGACCAGGTCACCGATATGGGCGAGCTGGAAGTCGCCGTGCGGATACTGGGCCAGTATCTGCGGATCGGTGGCGTAGTGGCCCTGCTGCGGAAAGACCGTGGTGAGCCGATCCCCCCAGACCTTCTTCATGCTGTCGAGGATGCGCAGCTTGTCGTCGATCATCACGTAATGTTTGGCCGGATACAGCCGCTCGACGTCGTCCAGTTGCTCTTCCTTGTGGATGAAAATCAGGACATGGCCGTCGAACGCCTTCCACAGGCCGGAACGCTCCACCTTGCGGGGCTGGAACACCGCATCGCCATCCGACAGGATGACAACAGGCGCCCATTGCTGTGCGTGCTTCACCGCATCCAACGCGCCGCTGTACAGCCGATCGGCGAACGGATAATCCGCCAGCCAGTTGGACATGCGCAGCAGCCGCGGGTCGTGCAGGTCCTCCAGGCGATAGCGCTCCAGCGCACCCAGGTAGTCCGCGTAGCCGAGTTCGCTGCGCAATGCTTCGAAGATCTCCCAGTATCGGTTGCGTGCCGCGGTACCGTGCTCGATGCCGATATGGACATCCAGATCGGCCTGCACGCGATCGTTGTTGAGCAGGGTGTTGTCGACGTCGAACAGGAAGACTATCTCGTGCATCATTGTGTCGCCTCCGCTGCGGTCCCGCGGCCCATCGCCTGCCTGGCGGCGGCGGCGACACGGTCCGCGGTAAAGCCGAAATGCTCCGCCACCACCTTCATCGGCGCCGACATGCCGAAGGTGCGCATGCCCAATACCACGCCGGCGGAGCCGGCATAGCGCTGCCAACCCAGTGGCGAGCCTTCCTCGACCGTCACCCGCGCCGTCAGCGCCGGCGGCAGAACGCTGTCGCGATACGCCGAATCCTGCTCTTCGAACAGCTCCCACGACGGCATGCTGACCACACGGGCCGAGACGCCCTCGGCCGCAAGCAGGTCGCGCGCCGCGAGGCAGAGCGAAACCTCGCTGCCGCTGGCGATGAGCGCCACATCCGGCTTGCCGCCTGCTGCGTCGGCCAGCACATAGGCACCCTTTGCCAGGCCGGCGGCCGGCGCGAACCGCGTGCGATCGACGATCGGCAGCGCCTGGCGCGAACAGATCAACGCGACCGGGCGATGCTGCTGCTGCATGACGAACCGATAGGCCTCGCTCATTTCGTTGGCATCCGCCGGCCGGACCACGACCATGCCCGGGATCGCGCGCAAGGAGACCAATTGCTCGATCGGCTCGTGCGTCGGTCCATCCTCACCGACGCTGATCGAGTCATGTGTCCATATGTGCAGCACCGGCAGATCCATCAGCGAGGCCAGCCGGATCGCACCGCGCGCATAGTCGGTGAAGATCAGGAAGCCCGACCCGAAGGCGCGCAGGCCGGTCAGCGTCATGCCGTTGACCGCGGCGCACATCGCATGTTCGCGCACACCGTAGTGCAGGTTGCGGCCATGATAGTTGCCCAGTGCGCCGGTCGGCTGGAAATCGCCGGCGGAGTCGAAGGTCATCCGCGTCTTGGTGCTCGGCGTCAGGTCCGCCGCGCCGCCAACCAGCCACGGGATTTGCTCTGCCACGGCGTTCAGTACCCTGCCGGACGCGTCGCGCGTCGAAAGCCCGGTGGCGCTGGGCGGAAAGACCGGCAATGCCGCCTCCCATCCGGACGGCAGCCCGCGCGCGCCTATGCAGTCGAGCTGCTCGGCAAGGCCCGGATACTCGCCACGATAGCGCGCGAACATCGCCTGCCAGGCCTTGCGCTGTTCCGCGCCGCGCGCACCGATCTGCGCGGCGAATTGCCCGCGCACGCCGTCGGGAACCACGAAGTACTGGTCCGGATCGAAGCCGAAGAACTGCTTGGTCAACCGCACTTCGGCTTCGCCGAGTGGCTCGCCATGCGCCTCGGGCGAGTCCTGCTTGTGCGGCGCGCCATAACCGATATGGCTGTGGACGACGATCAGCGTCGGCCGATCCTGCGTCTGGTGAAAGGCGCGATAGGCCTGCTCGAGCATGACCATGTCGTTGGCATCGGTCACCCGTCGCACGTCCCAGCCATAGGCCATGAAACGTGCCGCGACGTCCTCGGTGAACGCGATATCGGTGTGACCCTCGATGGTCACGCGATTGCTGTCGTAGATCCAGCACAGGTTGGCCAGCCGCAGGTGGCCGGCAAGCGATGCGGCCTCGCTGGCGATGCCTTCCATCATGTCGCCGTCGCCACACAGCGCGTAAATATTGAAATCGAAAAGATCGAAGCCAGGCCGGTTGTAGGTGGCGCTCAGCCACTGCCTGGCGATCGCCATGCCGACGCTGGTCGCCGCGCCCTGGCCGAGCGGACCGGTGGTGGTCTCGACCCCGGAGGTCCAGCCATATTCCGGATGTCCGGGACAGCGGCTGCCGGCCTGCCGGAATGCCTTGATATCGTCCAGCGTAACGGCATCGCGTCCAATCTGCTCATAGGTCGGGTTCGCCGCCTTGACGCCCGCGAGATGGATCAGGCTGTAGAGCAACATGCAGGCATGGCCGCTCGAGAGCACGAAGCGGTCGCGATTGATCCAGCCAGGGTCTGCCGGATCGTAGCGGAGCACGCGCTGCCACAGGGTGTAGGCCGCCGGCGCCGCGTCCATCGGCGTGCCGGGATGGCCGGACTTGGCCTTCTGCACCGCGTCCACCACCAGCATCCGGATGGTGTTGATCGCAAGCTGATCCATATCCGACTGAAGTGGCATGCCCCATCCCTTTGCGCATTCCATCTCCCCGCAGCATATCACAGCGCTGGTCGCATAGGACAGGAGCCTGGCAATCGCGCAAACACCTCCTCTCCCGCGAAGCGGGGGAGGGTTGGGGAGGGGGTGGAGCAAACACTGAGAGACCCCCTCCCTACCCTCCCCCGCTTCGCGGGAGAGGGTAGGCGCCGGGCGCTCAGCCGTGACGTTTTGATTACATGTGGCTGGCGGCTATTCGGCAAAGACAAGTGTGGTTGGAGGCGAGGTGCCGTAAAGAATTGCGATCGTCTCGCCCACGCCCAGTTTGAAGGCGCCCGCTCTCGACCCGGCGTCCACGCCGTCGATTTGGATTCCCGTGACGTCGCCTCCGCTGACGACGATGGTCTTGGGCGTATGGCGAACCGTATATCGTGTCCCGCTGATTGGTGTCGCGGTTCCCGCAACGACCTGGTTGGTCAGATCGGTACCGCTGGATGGCCACGGATTGGAAATGGGGCCGACCGGGTTATACCCGAAGTTGTTGGTCACCACCGTGCCGGAACCCGCCAGCACTATCCCACCTCCCGCCGCCAGGTGGTTTGCCGCGATGCGCCAGTCATCGGAACTCCCTCGCATGGCGATGGCGGGAGATTTGCCAACCACGCCGATGGCGTTGCCGCAAATGAGGACGCGCGCCGCGTCGGCTAACTCGATGGCTGCTCCGGAAACCACCGAGCTCACGTTCTCGATCCGGTTGCCCGAGATCACGATGTCGTTGTTCGATCCTCCATTGGCGATGGCGGCGCCCTCGCAGTTCTTGATGACGTTGCCGGTAACCGTATGGTCGGATGTCCCGGCCGAGTCGAAATATATGCCTGTGCCCGCCTGGTTGCCCGGCAAGGCCCGCACATTGGCGACCATGTTGCCTGTGATGACGGCGCCGCTCGAAGCCGGACCGAATATCATGATGCCCCGCCCGACGGCCTGAAGCACCGAACAGCCGACGATCGAACAGTTGCGGCCTCGCATCTGAAAGCCATATGCGCCGGAGGCTTGCGTCGCCGGTACGCCGCCATCGGCGACACAGCCGATGAACGTCACGTTCTCGGCCGGCTGATGGGTATCGAAGTGCCCGGTATCGGTGAGCATCGACGTACAGTTGGCGACGACGATGTTGCGCTGCATGCCGTTTGCGTTGGTTCCGCTGCTGCCGCCGGTCGTCACCGCGTGGCGGGTGTGGGAGAAGCGACAGCCGCTGATGGACACGTTCTGCGATGCCCCGCCGACGGCAATCCCATAGCGCTCGTTGGCCGGATTTGGCGGATTGACCGGTACGATGTCGTTGATGTGGTGGATATAGCAGCCGGTGATTGTGGAGTTGCGAACCGACTGGACCTGTATCCCGCTGAAGTACGCGTTGTGTACCTCGACCCGCTCGATCTGCAGGTTCTCCACGAAGCGAAAGTGGGTGAAGCCCACCCGCAGGTTGGATGAAGGCGCCTGGGTGGTGATCGAGACATCGGCCAGCCTGATATTGTGCAGCATTGTGATGCGGACTACGCGCGCCGAATCGGCAAGGGTGTATGCATCCGCGATCTGATCGTCTGTCGTGAGAAGCCCGGTGGCCGTATCGACCGCCACGATCTGCCTGACCTCACCGGCGTGTTTCGCTGGTATCTCCGTGTCGACGCTCTTGTTCGAGAACAACAGCACGTAGTCGCCGGCGCTGAATGATGCCGCGTCACTCGGCGAGGTCTGAATGCTCAGCTCTCCTCTGACGGTATCCTTGACGAGCGTGCGCGGTGTTCCGTCGAGAGCGGTGCTGAATGCTTCGAGCGCAGGGGTATTGCCGGTCATCGTGCTGTCGGCAACAAGCGTGGTGATCCCCATGCCTTCGCCTTGGAGATGGAGGTTGCCTTGCCTTATCCGAATGGTGTCTGAAATCAGGTAGCTTCCCGCCTTCACGAAGATCTTGCCGCCCGAGGCCGGCAGCCCGTCGATCGCCGCCTGCACGGAGGTGAAATCGCCCTTCGCGGAATCCTGGCTCACGACAAACGTCGACTCGTACCGGTCGGACATGAGCTTCTCCCGTAGGCTCCGCGGCCAGCCTCCGCGGCGAACCAGGAAATTGCAACGCCTCGGTTCCATCCGTTATGCTTGCGCACAAGGAGAGGAAACATGAGCACAACGACCAATGCAGCCGATCTGGCATCGATCACCACGGGGGCGCCGGCCCAGCGTCCCGGCAGTACCGCGCAGAACTTCCTCCAGGCCGTCGAACACGCGCTGAACGACCTGCTCGTCCTGAAGATCACCACCGTCATCGGATCCGTCCACATCGACGGCGAAGGCACCGACACCATGGTCAGGCTCCGTAACCCGGACGAGGGCGAAGGCCTGATGACCGAAATCAATCTGCTCAGTGGCAAGATCAACAACGTGATCTCCAGCTCGCTCGCCACCGGGCCGCTGGCAAGCTTCCGGGATTTCCATGCGGCCCAGGTGGAGCGAAGCCAGGCCATCGTGATGGGTAACCTTGCGGAACTTCAGAAGCTCGCCGCCTCACTGCTGCCACCCCGGCGCTAGCGAGGCACCATGCCGATCGATGCTCTCGGCGACATCGCCCGCAATCTGCTCAATCTCGAAGTCAACACGATATTGTGCGACGGCATAACCGCGGAGAAGATGCCCGGCGCCGCGGAGGCGCTCGCCGACATTGCCCAGCGCTACCACCGTTTCCTGCGCAACCGCATCGACGAACTGCGTCAGGCCGGCATCGATATCGTCGCCACTCTGCCCGAACTGCTGGCCAATGGAGCGCGGATCGAATTCGAGGGCTGGCAGGTGCACGCATGCGATCTCGCGACCTTCGAGGCGCTGCGCCGCGCCGCGCAATGCTGCATTACCGCGCTGCACCATACGCCGCTGCATGGCTGGGGACCGCACGAGATCATTCTCGATCGGATTCGCGGCAACGCCGAGCAGCTCAAGGGGATCTATCGTGACCGCGGACAGGCCGACATCGCATCCGATGCGACCGGCATCGACGTCGGAGGCTCGTTCGATCGGCCGCTTCCCACTGCGCCGGCGCTGCTGCTCAGCCAGAGCGAGGTCGTACTCGTGCGTAAGATCTGGGAAATCGCCACCGAGACGATCGCGATGCAGACCGTGATCCTGATCGACGGCGATGTTTTCAACCGCGTCCAGTCGGGGTGGGAGACCGACACCGAGGCGGCCCTGCATGCACTGCACCGCCAGGCGGTGGAAGCTTCCATCGGCCAGTGGACAAATCTGTTCCGCATAGCGGCGGAATTGATCGGCTCGGTCTTCCAAGGATTTTTTCGCAGCGCTCCGCCGCGCCCGGATTCCGTCCCGGGAAGCGTTTAGCGGCACCCTCGTCCGCGTTCGCCACGCCGGCTCAGTGCTGCGGCGCGACAACACCGCCTCCTTCAGGGAAGATGCCCGACTGCTTGCGGAGCTGCTGCTGAAGGGCGGCATCCTACTGGTCATCGCCGATGCGGCGGGCGCACCGGTCGCGCGCGTGCTGATCCAACCCGACGCCGATATTTTGATCAGCATCAATCGCAACCGCCTGCAAGATCCGGAGCTGAGTGCGCGACTCCGCGATGAGCAGCGGGCAATAAGCGTGCGACTCGATGCGGCCAGACGGCCTTTGGATGCCGTCTGGACCGGCACGCACATCGTTTGCGCCGCCGCCTATCTGGCAATGGCGCAGCAGGCAGCAGCAAGTTTTCGATACTGGGTGGTGCAGACCGCAGTGGCCACAAGCGTTGCTTTGCTTGGCATGTTGGTGGCGTCGGTGCTGCGACGCCTGTTGCAGCGCTGGTTGTTGCGTCACCTGTGACCTAGGTCACTGGCTCCGCCGGAAAATGCTTGCATCATCGGTTGCGCGCCGTTACGCGTGAACGAACTTCAACGGTGCGATTCGCTCTTATCAGCCTGATCATCGCGCAAACGTCGATGCGCGCACGGGGAGTCGTGTGGCGAGCTACAGCGCTGTCTATGGCGTCATGCTGGCAATAGAAAGTCTGCTGAAGGAAGACTTTCCGGCGGATCTGAGCGGCAGTCCGATCAACGGCAACGCGCAGCTCGTCGGCAGCCAGGATTTCAAAAAGCCGCTTGGCAACATGATCGGCGTCTATCTGCACCGCATCGACATCGACCCGACGATTCCCGGCGGCTTCATGCGCCAATTGCCGGGCAGCCGCACACCGCCGGTGCCAGAGGTGCCGCTGATGCTGCACTTCCTGCTGATCGGTATCGGCGACACACCGCTTGCCGAAATCAGCCTGATGGGCTTCGCGATGCAGCGACTCGCCAGCCGGCCGGTGATCGGAGCGGACCGGCTGAGCGATCAATCGTACGAATGGGACGAAGCCGACAGCGTGCAGCTTGCCACCGAGGACATGAAGCCTGAAGAGCTGTACCGCATCTGGGACGTGCTGCCGATGAAGTACGCGATGTCGGTACCTTATATCGCGCGCGCTGTGCGCGTGCGTGCCGATGCGGCGCAGCATGTCTATGCCCCGGTGCTCGATCGAACATTCGGCTACCGGGAGAAAGTGCCCTGAGCGCCGAGGCCAACCGCTTTCCTGCCGGCGGCGCGGTGTTCTGGGCCGAGGTACTGCTGTCCGGCTCACCGGGCCGGCGTGCTATCAACGGACCACCGCCGCTGTTGGACGCACGCGTCACCGGGCCGTTGCCAGACAAGGTGACATGGCGCGCCGATTCACGCGGCATAGTGCTGCTCGCGGAACCCATCTTCTACGACCACATGCCGACGCCGGACGAACTGGCGACGCCGCCGTTCACCGCGGCGATCACGGTGAGCGGCCAGGTGACATCGCGTGACGGACGGTTTCATCCGCGACTGTTCACGGTACCGCTGAACGCCGATCGCATCGCCTATGTCCCGCTTTACCGCAGCGCGGTCACGACACGCTTCGACGAAGCCGGTGGCCTTGCGGTCAGTCTGCGTTATGCCGATGGAGCGCCGGCTGCCTGGGCGGTCGCCACTCTCACCTGCACGCGGACCGGCAAGACCTTCACATTCTCGGGTCAGGCGAACGAGCGGGGCGATCTGCTGGTCGCGATGCGCGGCCTGCCGCCGCCGCCGGCGTCCAGCGCAAGCGATCAGATGACGATGACCGTCGTTGCGCCGGCAACGCACGCGCCGGCGCCACCGATCGCCGATCCCGATGCGCTCAGCGCACGGCGAATCAGGCTCGGTGCGAGCGGGGGCTTCACGGATTCCGTCACCCTCCCGTTCACACGGGGCCAGGTGCTGACCGCAACCGATCGCAACGTGCCGTTCGTGACACTGGAAGCCTAACGTCATCGAGGTGGAGACGCGCCATGCCGGAATATCTCGCACCAGGCGTCTATGTCGAGGAAACCAGCTTTCGACAAAAGACGATCGAGGGCGTCAGCACGTCCGTTGCCGCCATTGTCGGGCCGACGCGCTTCGGCCAGGTGCGCGGCCAGCCCGTGCAGTGCACCAGCCTGGCCGATTTTGAGAACAATTTCGGCGACCTTGCGAACCTGGCGCTCGGCGGCATCGCCGCGCCGAACTACACCGCGCTGTCGGTTCGCGCGTTCTTCGACAATGGCGGGCATACCATCTATGTGGCCCGCGTCGCGCACAACGCCGCCGCGGCGACCGCGACGGCACCGCGTGTCCTGCCACAGAACACCGCCGCCAGCGTGTTGTTCCAGGCGCGCTTCCCGGGCAGCGGCGGCAATCTCGATGTGGTGTTCACGCCGCGTCGCAGCGCCAGCCTGCTGTCGCTGCTGCCCTCGACATCCGACGCCGACATCGTGCTGCTGCGCCTGTCGCAGGTGCGCAAGGCGCAGCTCAACACGCCGGCCGCTGCACTCGCCGATGCTTTGTTCCCGCTCCAGAAGCTTGTGGCGCTCGCGCAGAACAAGCCGGCCGACGCAAACAACCCCGACCGCTACGAATTCGAGGCTGGCCAGAGGATCTTCATCGTCGATACCACCGGTGCGCCGCATCTCCACGACATCGCCGGTTTCGCGCCGTCCATCACCACCGATCAAAGCGTGCGCGACGGCGCGCGCAAGTCGACGCTGAGCCAGGCCGGACTGGGCGATGCGCCGCTGTTCACCGTTCCGGGCGGCCCTGCATTGGCACAGTATCTCGGCGCGACCAGCACGCCGGCCAACTTCTACGCGACGGCGAACGCCGACGGCAGCACGCTCACCTTCGCGCACGCGCTGAACGCGTCGGTCGCCACCGATACGCAACTGCCGACTGCGCTTGCGGCCGCGGACCTGGCGCCGGGTCCGGGCGCCGCCGGGCCGCTGTATCACAATGCCTTCGACATCAGCGTGCAGCGCAACGGCCTGTCCATCTACGGCATCCAGGGCGTATCCCTGGAGTTCAATGCGCCGGTCAGCCTCGGCACGGCGCTGCCGATGAATCCGGTGCGTTCCTCGGACCGGCTGACACAGCCGATCGCGGTGAGCTACGGCACGCCTGCGCACAATGCGAGCGATGTCTGGGCAGCGCTCGACGCCGCGTTCGATCCGGCGCTGCGGGTGCCGGCCAATCCGGCCGCAACGCCGCAACTCGTGATCCATCTCACCAACGGCACCGACGGCACCGCACCGACCGTCGCCGACTACATCGGCGAGATGAACGATCAGCTCGGCAGCTACGGACTTGCCGCGCTCGAGGATATCGAGGTGGTGTCGATGGTACTTTGCCCAGCCGCCGCGGCAGATCCCGCGACGCATCTCGGCGTGATCACCGCGATGCAGCAGCACTGCAACAAGATGCGCTATCGCATGGGGATCATCGAGGCGGGACAGGGTTCGTCGGTCGCCGATGTCCAGGCATTCCGCGCGCAGCTCTCCGACACGCGGCTGGCGCTGTACTATCCATGGGTAAAGACGGCCTCACCGGACGGCAGCGGCGATGTGATCCTGCCGCCGAGTGGCTTCCTGGCCGGAATCTATGCCGATACCGACGTGCTGCGTGGCGTGCACAAGGCGCCGGCGAACGAGGTGATCCAGGGCGTGACCGGCCTCGAACTGTACGTCAACACGTTCCAGCAGGAGGTACTGAACCCGGCCGGCATCAACTGCCTGCGCCTGTTCCCCAATCGTGGCTACCGCGTGTGGGGTGGCCGCACGCTGTCGGACGATCCGGACTGGCGCTACGTGAATGTGCGGCGCTACTTCATGTTCCTGGAACACTCGATCGACAACTCGACGCAATGGGTGGTGTTCGAGCCGAACGGCGAGGCGCTGTGGGCCAATGTGACGGCCACGGTGTCGGACTTCCTCTACTCGGAATGGCGCAACGGCCATCTGCTCGGCTCGAAGCCCGACCAGGCCTATTTCGTGCGCTGCGACCGCACCACCATGACGCAGAACGATCTCGACAACGGCAGGCTGGTCTGCCTGGTCGGCGTCGCACCTTTGAAGCCCGCCGAATTCGTCATCTTCCGCATCGGCCAGAAGACCGCCGACGCCTGAACGCGCATGAAGGAGTGAGCGGAACATGCAGTTTCGTCAGACCCCATACTCCGCCTTCAATTTCCTGGTCGAACTGCTGCCCGGCCAGGGGCGCGAGCCGCGGGCCGGTTTCAGCGAGGTCAGCGGCCTCAATACCGAGATCACGGTGGCGGAATATCGTGCCGGCAACGATCCGGTGAACCACACGAGCAAGTTGCCCGGCGTCTACAAGACGGGCGACGTCACGCTGAAGCGCGGCCTGATGGCGGCCGATGACATCTGGCAGTGGCTCGAACAGCTTCGCGAGCGCGACACGCAGGACTTCAAGCGCGAGGTCACCGTCACGCTGCTGGATGAGGGCCGCAATGCGGTCGCCACCTGGCGGCTGCGCGGGGCGATGCCGATGAAATGGACCGGCCCCACGCTCACCGCCAAGGGCGGCGGCGACGTCGCCATGGAGGAACTGGTGCTGTCGGTCGAGAAGATCGAGTACGTGTAGGCAGAAGATGCTGGCACTCGCCGACCGCCGCATCAGCCTCGCCGACGCATTGCCGCTGCCGCCGGCGGCAGCGGCGCTCGAGGTGGTGTTCGTCGGCTGCTGTCCCATGGGCCGGCTCGATGCGCGAGCGCAGCGCGCGGTGAGCGAGCTGGGCTTCACGCCGACCGCCGAGGGCTTCGACCAACCTGTGCGGATAGACGACTGGGGCACGTTCCGTGCCCTGTTCGGTGCTGCGCCCGTGCCGGCAACGGGTGATCCGCTGCCGGGACAGTCGATGTGGCTGCCGCAGGCGGTCGCCGATTTCTTTGCTGCCGGCGGGCGTCGTGCGTGGATCATCCGCACCGCGGCCAATGCCGATCTGAGCGCGTATGTGCCCGACGATGCGGCGATCCCCGGTTTCGGTGCGGCACCGCGCGGTATCGTTGCGGCCGCAACCATCCCTGCCGCCGGCCTCGTCGTGCTGCCGGATCTGGAGCGTCTCGCGGCGGTTCCCGAAGTGGTGACACCGCTGCCGCCGCCACTGCCGCCGATCGCGCCGGAGTTCCGTCCGGTCGGTGCGCCGCCGCCGGACCGGCCGGTGCCAAGCGCGGCCGGCGGTATCGCGGCAGGTGTGCCGGCGATCTTTCTCGCCGATCTGCTCGGGCGCATCTGTCGCACCCTGGCACGGCTGCGACCGGACATGCAGTGCCTGTTCAGTCTGCCCGTGGGCCTCGACCAAACGGCCAGCCCGCACGTCCTGGCGGACACGGCGATCAGGCTGCTGTACGGCACGCCTGACAACATCGCCGATCGTCCAGGTTTGCAGGTGCTCGCGCCGTTGCTGCGTGACGATACCGGCGCGGTGATGACGCCATCCGGCATGGTGGCGGGAGCGATCGCCGCCGCGGCGGAACGCACCGGTCCGTGGCAATCGATCGGCGGGCAGTTGCTGCCCGGCGCGCGCGTGCCGTTGCGCCAGATCGGCGAAGAGGTCGCGGCGTCGCTGGCCGCGCAGGGCGTCGGCATACTGCAACGCGATCCGGCCGGCATCGTATTGAACGACGAAGTGCTGGCGATGCCGCGCACGCCATCGGCACGCGCCGCCGGCACGCAGCGCTTCGTCGGCTGGCTGGTCCGCGAGCTGCGGCAGTTCGGCGAACAACTGGTGTTCGAGATGGGCCTGGCCAATGACGGCCGCGTCGGCCTGGCACTCAACGGCTTCTTCGCCACGCTGTTCGCGCGCGGTGCGTTGCGTGGCAGGCGGCTCGCCGACGCGGTGTCGATCCAGCAGGCGGCTGTGCCCGATAGCGGCATCGCCTACGAGATCGGCTTCGCGCCCGCCTTCGCGGTCGAGACCATCCGGCTGCGCTTCGTGCAGACGACGAGCGGGACCACCGTCCAGGCGGTGACGCCATGAGCGATGCGTTCGTCGCCTTCCGCTACCGGGTCAATCTCTACAGCACCGCGGTGTCGCCCGATCCGCTGTGTGGCGGGCTGTTCAGCGAGGCGACCGGCATAGAGGCGACAATGACGCCGCGCACCATCCGCGAAGGCGGACGCAACACGGGCGCCTTGCAGCGGGTCGGACCGGTGGCGTTCGGCAGCGTCACACTGAAGC
>JANWJK010000222.1 GCA_025452005.1 Acetobacteraceae bacterium
CGCTCAGGACGCGGGCGCGGCGGATGTTCATGTTCTCGCCGATGGTCGCAACAAGATGCGTGAGCTCCTCGGCCACCGTGCGGCCGGAGCCGGGGAACGGCGCGGCCTTTATCGCATCGAGATCCTCGCCGACGGAAAGCGCGGTCCGCGTGGCGGTCTCGACGAAGGCCTGGAAGTTGTCGTTGCGCGCGACGAAGTCGGTCTCCGCGTTCACCTCGACCATTGCCGCGCGGCCCGGCGCAGAGACGACGCCCACCAGGCCCTCGGCGGCAACGCGGCCTGACTTCTTCGCCGCGGCCGCGAGGCCCTTGGTGCGCAGCCAGTCCACCGCGGCCTCCATGTCGCCGCCGGCCTCGGTCAGCGCGCGCTTGCAGTCCATCATGCCTGCGCCGGTCTTCTCGCGCAGGTCTTTCACCATGGCAGCGGTGATGTCAGGCATGGTCTGATCTCCCATCGCCCCCGGGCTTGTCCCCGGGGGTCAGGCGTTGGCGGCTTCGGCCGGGACCTCGATGTCCGGCATCGCCTCCGGCGGCAGGTTCTCGACAGCGCCCAGATCCTGGCCCGAGGCCGCCATCTCGGCGCTGATGCCGTCCAGCACCGCGCCCGCCACCAAGTCGCAGTACAGAGTGATGGCGCGGATCGCGTCGTCATTGCCTGGCACTGGGAAGGTCACGCCGACCGGATCGGAATTGCTGTCCAGCACCGCAACCACCGGTATGTGCAGCTTGTTCGCCTCCTCGACCGCGAGCTTCTCCTTGTTCGTGTCGATGATGAACAGGATGTCCGGCAGCCCGCCCATCTCCTTGATGCCGCCCAGCGCACGCTCCAGCTTGTCGCGGTCGCGGGTAATGTCGAGCACCTCTTTCTTGGTGAGGCCCTCGATGTTGCCGCCGAGCATCTCCTCGATCTGGCGCAGCCGCTTGATCGAACCGGTGATGGTCTTCCAGTTGGTCAGCGTGCCGCCGAGCCAGCGGTGGTTGACGTAGTACTGACCGCAGCGCTTGGCCGCCTCGGCCACATATTCGGCCGCGGCTCGCTTGGTGCCGACGAACAGCACGCGCCCGCCAGCTGCGGTCACGTCGCGCACGGCGCGCAGGGCGCGGTCGAGCAGCGGCACGGTCTGTTGCAGGTCGATGATGTGCACCTGGTTGCGCACGCCGAACAGGTAAGGCCCCATCGCCGGGTTCCAGCGACGGGTGTGGTGGCCGAAATGCACGCCGGCTTCGAGGAGCTGGCGCATCGAGAAGTCGGGCATCGCCATGAGGGCGGATCCTTTCGTATCGTCCGGTTGTGCCTCCGCGGGGGTTGCGTTGCCGCACCGGACCCGCCCAGGCGATCTTGCCTGACCGGGAAAGGCGCCCCGCGTGTGTATTACCGGCCGGAGCCGGCGGGGCCGATATGGCGAAGAAGCGGCGGGAAAGCAAGCCGAACGCGGTGGGCCGGCGCGGCCGGGCGGTCGTAACCGCCGCCGTCGAGCGGCGGTGCATCGAGGGCGCCGCCGCCGTCGAGCGAATGGGAAATCGAAGATGTGTCGAACTCGGAGCGACACGCTACTGATGAGCGAACGGTCGACCTGCTTGCGGCCGGACAATGGTTTGACTATATTGGTCATCATGGTCATCAAGGAGATGTGGCGGTGGGTCATCTTCCGGCTTGGACCGTTGCGGAGGCCAAGGCAAAGTTCAGCCATGTGATCGAGCAGGCGCGTTCAGGGCCGCAGGCGATAACCCGTAATGGCCGACCGGCAGCAGTCGTTGTCTCGATTGAGGAGTGGGAACGGCGGACAAGTCGCGTCGGCAACCTTGTCGAGTTTTTCGCCGCCTCGCCATTGCGGGGCTCGCATCTTGATGCCGGGCGCAGCAAGGATGGACCGCGCGACGTCGAGCTGTGAGCTTCCTGCTCGACACCAACGTCGTTTCGGAATGGCAGAGGCCACGACCAAATCCGGGCGTCGTGGCGTTTCTCGAGGCCACGGACGAAGACGAACTATTCCTGAGTGTGGTTACGATTGCCGAACTTCGCCGCGGTGTCGACCGTCTGGCGCCTGGGCGCCGGCGGACGTTGCTCGACGCCTGGCTGCGCGACGATCTGCCGCCGCGCTTCGCCGGACGAATGCTGGCGATCGATGCGGCGACGGCTGATGCCTGGGGACGGTTGATTGCCCGGCGTGAAAGCGCTGGCAGGCCGATGAGCGCGATGGATGGTTGGATCGCGGCGACCGCCGAGGCGAACGGGCTGGTGTTGATAACGCGCAATACCGCGGACTTCGCAGGTACGTTGGCAAGGGTCGTCGACCCGTGGTCGACGGAATGAACGGACTCGGCGAGGCGCGATGGATGCGCCCCGCAACTCACTCCCGGCTGTGCCGGCGTCACACTCCCAATGCAATGAAGTCGATGCATTCGGTTACGTTGTGACATGCCATCTGTGCATGCGCACATCGCATGGCAGTCGGCAATTGCAAGGTTCTGTCGAATTGATGCCACCGCGCCATATCACGTCCGGCGCAACACGCCGCTCTATGGAGTCCTCTCGGAGAAAGATAATGAACCGAACCTTATTGGTTGCCACGGCCGCATTGGTCATGTCCACCGGAGCCGTCTTTGCTGCCGGCCCGTCCAACGATCCCGCATCTCAGTCGTCGCGGGGGCTCAACTACGACAGTGGCTACGTGTTCCCCGACGACGGTTCGCCGTCCGGTACTCAACCGTGGGCGCATCCGGTGCCGCAGCAACCGATACCAAGCGGTATCGGCGGCCTTAGTTTCACACGTATCTACCTGTATCCGCCGGCCGAAGGTGACGATTCCGGCGGCGGCTCCAACTGAAGTGGCGGGGGCCGGCTACGCGCCGGTCCCCGACGCCAGTTCTATCACCACTTCGTCATCGCGTTCATCGAACCGGGTCCCGTACTGCGCGCTGCGCGCCCGGACATCGTCGAACTCCGCGCGTTCGTCGGCCAGGCGACACAACACAGTTTCGTTACCAACGTTATGGCGGACGAACCGGAAGCCAGCGCCGGCGACGGCGCGGCCGGCGAGCGTTACATTCGCCATCATGCCGATCCAGTCGCCATGCCTGCGCCCGCCATGCCCGGTGTGGAACGAGAAACTGCCCAGGCCATAGAAGATCGCCTTGCCGCGATACACCTCGACCGGCAGCGAATAGTGTGGTCCGTGGCCGATCACGAGATCGGCACCGGCATCGATCGCGGCGCGACCGATCTCACGCATATAGCCGAGAACCTCCTTGTGCAGCCCCCAGTGGCATGACGCCACGACGACGTCCGCCCGCGCGCGCAGGGCGGCGATGTCGCCGGCGAAGTCGCGCAGGTAGTCGGGATCTGCCCAGGTGATGATCACCGGCGGAATGCCCGGCCGGTTCATCGGCGGGATCTCAGGGCGTGTCTTGTGCATCGGCACCTGGTAGGCGGTATGCGCCCGTATCACCGCGATGCCGGTGGAGTTGGCGCCGGCCTCATGGTTGGTGGGCCAGTAGACCGAGCTGCGTTGCAGGAAGCCGTAGCGGATGCCGCCGCGTTCGACGATGACCGGCGCGCGCGCCGCGGCCGCGTTCGCGCCGGCGCCGGTGTGCGGAATGCCGAGTGCGTTGAGCCTGGCGATCGATGCGGTGATCGCGTCGTCGCCATAGTTCACGTTGTTGGCTACGCCCACCGCGGCGATGCCGGCACGGCGCAGCGCCTCGCCGCCGATGGCGGGCGACGCGAAGAAACCTTCGCTTTCCGTGGCGCGGCCGCGCGGCGGGTCGTACAAACAGCATTCGAGATTGCTGAACACGATGTCCGCGGCGCTGAATTCGTCCTGCACGCGCGCGAACGGCACGGCGGGATCGTCCACGTTCATCAGATTGATATCGCCGGTGAGGATCATCCTGGGCATGCAGCGATGCTAGCGAGGCGTCATTGCGTTGCCAATTCGCGTGCACCCGGCGCAAGCTTGCAGCAACGATGCGCAAGGAGGCGGGAATGCAGGGCGGTCCGCTCGCCGGCATTCGGGTGATCGATCTCACGACCGTGGTGCTCGGGCCGTTCGCCACGCAGACGCTGGGCGACATGGGCGCCGATGTTGTCAAGGTCGAATCACCGGAGGGCGACAACTGCCGCTGGATCGGACCGAGCCGCAACAAGGGCATGGGCAGCTATTTCGCCATGCTCAACCGCAACAAGCGGAGCATCGTGCTGGACCTGAAACGCCCGGCCGCGTGCGATGCGCTGCTGCGCCTGGTCGATGGTGCCGATGTGTTCGTGCACAACATGCGTCTCGGCGCCGCCGAGCGGCTGGGTCTGGGCTACGCCGCGTTGTCCGCGCGCAATCCGCGTCTGGTCTATGCCTGCGCCTCCGGCTTCCGCAAGGGCAGCAGCAAGCAGGAGCATCCGGCGTTCGACGATCTGATCCAGGGCCTGAGCGGCATGGCCGCGCTGAACGCCGGCTCCGATGGCGCGCCACGCTACGTGCCAAGCGTGATGGTGGACAAGCTGACCGGCCAGATGCTGGCGTCGATGATCGGCATGGCGTTGTTCCATCGCGAACGCACCGGGCAGGGACAGGAAGTGCATGTGCCGATGCTGGAGACCATGCTGTCGTTTCTGCTGGTCGAGCATATGTGGGGCGCGGTGTTCGATCGACCGGAGCTGGGTCTCGGCTATCCGCGCATGCTGACACCGCATCGCCGTCCCTACGCGACGAAGGACGGCTATATCTCGGTCATCGCGGTGAGCGACACGCACTGGGGCCGGCTGTTCGCCGCGATGGATCGCGCATCGCTCATCGACGATCCGCGCTTCGCCACCATCGCCGCGCGCTCGGACAACGTCGATGCGCTGTATGCGGTGCTGACCGAGGGGATGCGCGAGCGTACCTCGGCAGAGTGGCTTGCCACGCTCAGCGAGCTCGATGTCCCCTGCGGGCCGGCCAATACGCTGGCCGAGCTGATGACGGACGAATACCTGCGCGAGACCGGATTCTTCCAGCGCACCCGTCATCCGCTCGACGGCGACGTCACGGTCACCGCGATACCGGCGCAATTCTCCGCCTCGCCGCCGTCGGTACGGCGGTTGTGGCCGGCTCTCGGCGAACATACCGCCGAGGTGCTGCGCGAGATCGGCTGCGACGAACGCGAGATCCAGGCGATCTGCGGAAGCTGACGCGGTCAGAACACTGGCGCGCGACGCCAGCTATCGAGCGGACCGGCCACTTCCCTGAGGCCGTCGATCGCAATCCCTGTCTCGCGCGGCACACAGAGCATGTTGTACGAGGCGATGTTTGCGAAGATGTTCTCCGGATCGCCGGCAAAATTGTCGGGGCGGAACAGCATCGGGGCGTGCCAGTACAGCCGATAGCCGTACGACAGCAGCAACGCGATGAGCTCGGCCGAACGATCGTCGCGGTCGTTCTCGACGTAGAGCAAGGGGCGCAGGCGGCGGATGGTGAGTTCGGCGCCGCGTACCGCGTCCGGCTCCATGCCTTCGATATCGAGCTTGATCAGGCGGCATCCGAGCAACTGCATGCTGTCGATGGTGACCAGCGCCACCGGCTCGCCATGCGCCCAGGCATTGCCGAGCGGCAGGCCGCCGAAGTTGTTCGCCGCATCCGGTGGCAGCACGGGCACGCGGATCTGTCCCAGCGTGGCCCCGACGGCCTCCTGTCGCGCGGCGACATTGGTGCACGAATTCAGCGCGAGGTTGGCGCACAGCGTCTGGAATGCCAGTCGTTGCGGCTCGAAGACGAGTACCGCGCCGGTCGGGCCGACCATGCGCGACAGGGCGACGGTGTGCGCGCCGATATTGCCTCCCACCTCGACCACGATATGGCCGGGCGCCAGGATCTGGCGGATCAGGTCCAGTTCCGGCACCGACCATTCACCGTATTTGCGCAGCGAGGCGCCGACATAGGTGTCGTGCCGGTTGAACAACATCAGGCCGTCGCGGCAGAGCGCGAGTTCGCTGTGGCCGTCATCGGGAAGGATCGGAGCAGTGCGTGCGGCCATCGGATCATCACCGGCTGGTCAGAACGTCTCGGCAGCCCCTGTGGCGGGCGAATCCTCGAGGACGTGCTCCTGCGGCTCCTCGGCAGCGCGGCGGAGGTCATGTTCGGTGGGGTCGCGCACCATCAGCAGCCTGCTGCCGTCGGCGTGCCGGCTGGCGAACACCGCCAAGGTTCGTCCGCCCGGGCCGGCATAGAGCAGCGGCAGGCTCTCGTTGCTTCCACGCAACAGGATCGCCCGCCTTGCCACTTCGCTCTCGAGGTCGTCCAGCGCCCCGAACACACCCTCTCGCACCTGGATGCGCAGCAGTTCGTCGAGCGGCAGGCCGCGCTGGAGGACCTCCGGCGCGACGCCGAAGAACGCCGGGAACCATTGGTTCCATTCGACCACACGCAGTTCCGCATCCAGCACCAGTGCGCCTTCGTTGATGCTGGCCAGCAGCGCCTGCAGCTGTCCGGCCCTGCCGCCGAACCAAGCCCGGGCCTCGGCCAGTTCCGCCTGCGCGTTGGCGACCACGCGTTGCTCGCGCTCCAGGCTCTCCCGCAGCCGGCGCTTGCCGCGGAAGGTCCATACCGCATAGAGCGCGATCCCCATTGCCGCCAGCGCGACCAGCGTGGCGGCGATCGCCAGCCAGCGCACGTCCTGCGCCAGCCCCGCCGCCGGCCGCATCGCCTCGGTCTCGTTGACCGCGACCACCACCGCGAGCTGGTGTCCGGGAACCGGACGGAACGCGTGGATGCGCAGCACGCCGTCCGGCGCCGATGGACCGACCCACGTGCCGTCCGGCCTGCGCCGCATCGCGGCGTACATGGCCGAGGCGGCTATGTCGTAGTTCGGATTGCTGGCCGCAGGCCCGACCACCATCTGGATCCGGCCGAGGCGCGTGTCGATCAGCGCGGTCATGCCTTGCAGGCCAAGGTTCGCCTCGGCGAACAGCCGCTTGAGCGCCGCGGTGCGGTATGTGGCACCGATCACCCAGCCGCCCGGACGTTCCAGCCGCAGCAACATGAGCGACAGATGTTGCCGCGTCTGCAGCTTCTGCATGTTCGGTACGGCCAGCGGGTCATCCGCGAGATCGGGTGTGTCGGTCTCCGGACCGAACATGCCGGCCACGCGGGAGCCGATGCGAAGGCCGACCTCGGGCGGGTTGATGTCGTGGCGGATGATGTACTGACTATCGGCGATGAAGGCATCGTCGGTGACGTCGGTCAGCGCCGGCATCTGCTCGCGCCAGGCGCCCATGTCGAAATGGTCGGGATCGGCCTGGAACGCCGCCTTGAGGATGCGCAGCGATTGCTGCACCCCCAGCATCTCGCGGTGGATCTCGTCGGCGAGCACGAGCGACTGGCCGGCGACGGTTACCTCGACGCGAGCCCGCAGGTCGGTGCGCTGCGCCTGGATGACGCCGGACGCGACCAGCCAGATCAGGGCGATCAGAGTCGCCGCGGCGACCAGGACGCCGAGAGATGCCAGCACCTCGGCTGAGCGCAGCCGGAAATGCTGGCCGGTGCGCGAGTAGCGGACCGGCGGCGGCGGCGCCCGGGCACGGCTGCTTCGCCTGCGCCGCCGTCGACGGTGGCTCTGGTTCCGCATAGCCATGGGTCAGATCGCCAGCTCGATCAGGAAGGGGCCTTTCCGCGCATTGGCCTGGGCGAACAGGTCGGCGAACCGCTCGCAGGTCTCCGCGCGGGCGGCTTCGACGCCCATGCCGGCCGCGAGCTTGGTCCAGTCGAGGTCGGGGTTGCCAAGGTCCAGCATGTCGAGCGCGGTACGGCCCGGATTGGCCCCGACATTCGCCAGTTCTCCGAGCAGGATCTGATACTTGCGGTTGGACAGCAGGACCGTGGTCACATCCAGTTTCTCGCGCGCCTGGGTCCACAGCGCCTGCAGCGTGTACATCGCCGACCCGTCGGCCTGCAATGCGATCACGCGGCGGCCGGGCGCGCCGACCGCGGCACCGGTGGCGAGCGGCGGCCCGCAGCCGATCGCGCCGCCGGTGGAGTTCAGCCAGTCGTGCGGGGCGGCGGCATAGGTGAACGGGAAGAAGCCGCGCCCGAAGGTGACCGCCTCGTCGGTCACCACCGCTTCGTCCGGCAGCAGCGCGGAGAGCGTGGCGGCGACCGACTCGGGCGTGAGCTTGCCGCGCACCGGCTCCGGCCGGGGGCCTGGATCGGGGATGGGCGCGTGCGGGGCGGACAGTTCGTCGGCCAGCCGCGCGAGCGCTTCGGCCGCGTCCTGGTCGGTGCGGGCGAGGACGTGGATGTCGGCATCCGCCGGCACCGGCGTGGTCGGCTTGTTCGGATAGGCGAAGAACGTCACCGGCTTGCGCAGGCCGC
>JANWJK010000223.1 GCA_025452005.1 Acetobacteraceae bacterium
ATGTCAGCCAGATCGACCTGCCGAAAGGCTCCGTCTCGGGGCTCGTCGAGGCCGAGCGCGTGCTGCGCGGTGTCGAAGGCATCGCGACCACGCATTTCACGTCCGCCGATGTCATTCGGCATCCGCTGGTCGCGCGGATCGTCGAGGCCTATGATCAGCGCGCCGCGGCGGAAGGCGAGAAGCGGCGCGAGGCGCGCCGGCGCGGTGACGATCGGGAACCATGATGGGTGAACGTCATCGCGCATGCGGATCACGGCGAACTGACGGGTCGGATGCAATGACCCAACGAGCTGATGGAACCCCATCCCAGTAGGGGCCCCGCGATGGCGGGGCACCGCGACATCCAGGTGATCGTGGCCGAGCCGGCCTGGCGCCGGCTGGTGCGGCATGCCGATACGGTGGCGGCGCGCGCCGCCCGCGCGGCGGGTGCGCGCGGCACCGTGGTGCTGGCGGCAGACCGCACGCTGCGTGGCCTGAACCGACGGCACCGCGGACGCGACAAGCCGACCAACGTGCTGACCTACGCGTCGCCGGCGCCGGAGATCCTGCTGGCGCTCGGGGTGATCCGTCGCGAGGCCACCGCCGCGGGCCGCAGGCCAGCGCACCACCTCGCGCATCTGGTGGTACACGGCGCGTTGCACCTCGCCGGCCACGACCACCACCATCCCGGCGAAGCTCGCCGCATGGAATTGGCAGAGGCGCGCATCCTGCACCGGCTCGGCGTGCCGAACCCGTGGAAGCGCGCATGAGCAACGGCAACGGCACATCGCTGCTGGATCGGTTGCGCCAGATGCTTGGCCGCCAGCCGGAGCATTCACTGCGCGATTCGATCGCCGAACTGGTGCAGGAGGCGGCGGACGAACAGGTGACCGCCGGCGAGCAGCCCGAGCTCGACCGGCAGGAACGCGCGTTGATCGCCAACGTGCTGCGCCTACGCGAGACCACGGCCGACGATGTGATGCTGCCGCGTGCCGATATCGTGGCGATGCGGGTGGACGTGACGCTCGAGCAGGCACTGCAGCAGATCCGCGCCGAGGGCCACTCGCGGCTGCCGGTGTACCGCGAGCAGCTCGATGACATCGTCGGCATGGTGCACATCAAGGACGTGTTCGCCTATGTCGGCCGGCCGGAGGCGTTCTCGCTGGAGGCGATCCTGCGCCGCCCGCTGATGGTGGCGCCGCAGGTGCCGGTACTCGATCTGCTGCTGCAGATGCGCCAGCAGCGCATGCACCTGGCACTGGTGATCGACGAATACGGCGGCGTCGATGGCCTGGTGACGATCGAGGACCTCGTCGAGACGATCGTCGGCGACATCGCGGACGAGCACGACGAGGTGCAGGCGTCGATGGTGGTGGAGCGTGCCGACGGGGCGCTGGACATCAACGCGCGGCTGCCGGTCGAGGAGTTCGAGAGCCGCATGGGCCCGGTGCTGTCCGAGGACGAACGCGACGCGGACATCGACACGGTGGGTGGGCTGGTATTCACGCTGGCCGGGCGGGTGCCGGCGAAGGGCGAGGTGATCAGTCATCCGTCCGGGATCGAGTTCCACGTGCTGGACGCCGATCCGCGGCGGATACGACGGGTGCGGGTGCGGCGAGCGGCGGAGCCCACGGAGGCTGCGGCGGCGGAGTGACCGCCGAGACCGCTTTATTTGTGCCTGATGTGAAATAGTTCACAAAACTCGCTTCGCCCCCCGAGATATTCTTTCTCCCGCTCCCGCTCCCTCGATGGCCCGCCACTTCCCTGCGGGAGCGATCCGACATCCCAAGGATGATCGTTGAACAGCCGCCGTCCCTCGTGTCGGCAGCATAAGGAGGAAAAAATGGCGAATACCACAGTGGCTGACTGGTTATTTCTGAGCCCTGGCGATGCCACGTTGCCGCATCTCGGTGCTGGGGGCGGGTTTACGGCACAGTCTGCGGAAGTCCCAGCCGACGCGCAGACGGATGGCTTCATCGCCTTCACCTACCTGACCGACCGAGGGCACGATTCGTCTGTCGATATCCAGTTCTCGGTCAGGGGCTGGACGATTGCGACACGGCAGATCGAGTTCCAGAGCATGCACGCCGCAGTAACGGTGACTCCCGGACAGAAGAATACTTCTTCTTTTGAACTGCAGAAGGGTGGCACCATCCCGGGCGAGCCTCCGAGGTCCTTCGGCGGCGCGGGCACGGTGACCTTTCAGAACATGGTCCTGTTCTTCCATCGCTCACTGAAGCTCGCATAGAAACCTGGCGGATCGAGGAAACCGTCGGCCAATGGGGCAGGCCGCGGTTTCAGAACGGGAGTTGCCTACTGGCGATGGTGTTTCGCGCTGGCCGGATGCTGTCTGGCATCCGAGGTCGGTGACACGGCACGCCATTCTGGACATGCCATGTCGAACATGGCATGTTACACTATGATTCGGTCCTGGCGGGACGCAAGCACTAGGCGCTTCGCCGAGACCGGCAAGAGCAGGTGGCGCGGCATGGACGCGGAGATCGCCAAGGAACGCCTCCAGGCGTTGCATGCAGCAAAGAGTCTGCAAGGCCTCGGCCAATTGCGCAGCCTGGGTTTGCACAAGCTGACGGGAAGTCGAAGCGGTAGCTGGGCCATGACGATCAACGGACCCTGGCGTCTCGTCTTTCGCTTCAAGGACGGCGACGCGCACGACGTCGAGATCGTCGACTATCATTGAAGGAGGACGATTATGATTTTCGAGCAGGTTCATCCCGGCCGCATCCTGAAGCGCGAACTCGAAGCGCGGGGCCTGTCGGCCGCGGCGCTCGCTCTCAAGCTGCGCATTGCCCCGCAGCGCATCCAGGAGATTGCTGCCGGCCGTCGAGCCATTTCGCCAGAGACCGCTCTGCGTCTCGGCCGCTTCTTCGGCAACGAGCCGGAGTTCTGGCTTGCCATGCAGGCGAGCTACGACCTTGCGATGCTGCGTTCGAGTATAGGCAAGCGCATCGAAGCGGAAGTCGAGGCCGCCGCGTGATGGGCATGACATGGTGAACGCCAAATTCACCGGGTTATCAGACGCACATATACGCAGCATCGGCCGTGATCAGCGTGGCGGCAAGCTGTCGCGCCTGAGCTACCAGCAGGCGATCGAACGGATCGGCATGAGCCCATGCCAGCCCGTCGACGTGTTCGGCGTCGAGTGGCAAAGCTCGTAGCTACAAACAGTAGCTATGATACCACGTTCCATCCCAGGAATGACCTGCGACCTCTCACCCGATCTTAACCGCACGATGCGCTCCGTTGGCTCCGATCCTGCCGGAGCAGTGCCATGAAATTCGAGTTCGACGAGGCAAAACGCATTGCGACGATCGAAAAGCACGGCCTCGACTTCCTGGGTGCGGAGTTACTGTTCGGCGCGCCGCATCTTATCGGTCCGGCGAACATGGTGGGCGGCGAGCAACGATGGCCTGCCGTCGGCATGATCGAGGACCTGCACGTGGCCGCCACCTTCACCTGCCGCGGCACGGCGGTCCGCCTCATTTCGCTGCGCAAGGCACGAGCGAATGAACGCAAACAGCATCAGACGCTATTCAGCCGCTGATCTGGCGCGTCGCCGCGCCCGTGGCGAAAGCCGTACCGACCTCGCCCGCGTCCGCGCGAAGACGGAGGCAGAACTCGAGCGCGACATCGCCAGCGATCCCGACATCCGCGACGTGCCGAAAGACTGGGCCGAGAAAGCCGAGGCCGCCATGCCGACACCGAAGCGGCCGCCTCGGCGACGCTATCCCGCCAACATGACCGGCACCCCGCCGTAATCGCGTACCGCCGCATCGGCGGTGACCAGCGTGGCGGCAAGCTGCCAGCCTGTTCGACATTCAGCGGCTGGATGGGAAGCGTCTCGAAGTCATTCGCCGCGAAGCTCAGCTTACCAGGTAGACCAAGTACGAACTCGACCTCGCCTGATCAAATTGGTCATGCGATGTGCCTGTGCTACACAGCCCCTGCGCCGCGGGGGCGCGGAGGAAGTGTCCGAATGAGCGTGCGCGCGGGCCGCGAATTCCTGGCCATTCCGGGGCCGACGACGGTGCCGGACGAGGTGCTGCGGGCGATGCACCGACCGGCTGTGGAGATCTATTCCGGCCCGTTGCTGGCGCTGACCGAAGGGCTGATGCGCGACGTGGCGCGCGTGTTCAACACAAGAGGGCATGCTTACATCTACAGCGCCAATGGGCACGGCGCGTGGGAGGCGGCGCTCACCAACGTGCTGTCCCGCGGCGACCGGGTCCTGGCGCTGGAGAGCGGCCGCTTCGCGGTGAGCTGGGGCGAGCACGCCCGTCGCATGGGCGTCGAAGTCGAGGTGCTGAAGGGCGACATGCGCCGCGCCGTCCGCCCGGCCGAGGTCGAGGCGCGCCTCAGGGCCGATCGCAAGTCCCCCGGCGGTAGCACCATCAAGGCCGTGCTGGTGGTGCAGATCGACACCGCCTCGGGCGTGGTGAACGACATCGCCGCGATCGGCCAGGCGATCCGCGCCGCGGGCCACGACGCATTGCTGATGGTGGACGCGGTGGCCTCGCTCGGCTGCATGCCGTTCGACATGGACGACTGGGGCGTGGACGTCGCGATGTCGGGCTCGCAGAAGGGCCTGATGACGCCGCCGGGCCTCAGCTTCGTCGCCGCCAACGATCGCGCGCGAGAGGCGCACCGGACAGCGGGGCTGCGCACGCCTTACTGGGACTGGACCGAACGCGAAGCCAAGGAGCACTACAAGAAGTATGCCGGCACGCCGCCCGAGCATCTGCTGTACGGTCTGCGCCAGGCGCTCGACCTGCTGTTCGAGGAAGGGCTGCCGAACGTGTTCCGACGCCACCAGTTGCTGGCCGAAGCTGTGCGCCGCGCCGTCGGCGTATGGGCGGAGGGCCAGGTGATCGGCTTCAACGTCATCGAGCCCGCCGAACGCTGCGACACCGTCACGCCGGTGCTGGCCAATGGCCACGATCCCGATGCGCTCCGCGCCTACTGCGACGACAAGTGCGGCGTGGTCCTGGGCCACGGTATTGGCGAGCTATCCGGCAAGGCGTTCCGCATCGCCCATATGGGGCATGTCAACGCGCCGATGATCCTGGGCACGCTCAGCGTGATCGAGATGGCTCTGGGGGCGCTGCGGATTCCGCACGGCAGGGGCGGCGCGCAGGCCGCGATCAACTGGCTCGGCGATCAGGTACCTGCGTAGCGGCTACCCGGCAAGCTCGCGCGAGCGGATCGTCGCCTCGGCGATGGCGCGGCTGAGCGCCGCCGGCCAGGCGTCCGCCGCCATCAGCACGGCCAGCGCGCGCTCGGTGGTCCCGCCCGGGCTGGTGACCGCAATCCGCAGCGCCGCGGCGTCCTCGCTGCTCGCTGCCAGCAACGCGCCGGACCCCGACACCGTCTGACGTGCCAGGAGGCGTGCGAGATCCGCCGGAATTCCCTGTTCGAGGGCCGCCCGCTCCATCAGCTCCGCCAGCAGGAACACGTAGGCCGGCCCGCTGCCGGACACCGCGGTCACCGGATCGAGCAGGCTCTCGTCCTCGACCCAGGCCACGACGCCGATCGCCTGGAGCAGCCGCTCGCACAACGCACGTTGCGCCGCGTTCACCGCGTCCCCCGGGCAGGCGACCGTGACACCCTGCCGCACCGCGGCCGGCGTGTTCGGCATCGCCCGCACGATCGCCGCACCATCGGCCAGCAGCGCACGGATCCCGCCAATCGTCCGCCCGGCCATGATCGACAGGAACACCGCCTTTCCGGCGAAGCGCCGATACAACGGCAAGGTCTCCGCGGCATTCTGCGGCTTCACGGCGAACACCACGGCCGATGGCGCAAAACCGTCGGGCACCGCCGCGACGTCCGGCACCACCGTCAGATCCGCGCCGCCCCACCCGGCTGCCGCCGGCGCGGGATCGACCGCCACCGACGCCGCCAGTCCCTGCTCGCGCCAGCCGGCCAGCATGGCGCTGCCCATGCGTCCGCAACCGACCAGCAGGATGGGCGGAATGCTCATGCCTCGCCGACGCACTCGAGCATCGCCGCCGCCAGCGCATCCTGCGGCGTCTTGCCGCCCCACAACACGAACTGGAAGGCGGGATAGAACCGCTCGCACTCGGTGATGGCGATGTCGATCATGTCCTCGAGGCTCTCGGCGGACGCGCCGGGCGCGCCGCGCAGCAGCACCGAGTGGCGGAATACGGGCATGCCGTCCTCGCTCTCCATGCCGAAATGGCCGATCCAGAGCCGCTCGTTGGCCAGCGCCAGCAGTTCGTAGAGGGCGGCGCGGCGCTTCTCAGGCACCTTCAGGTCGAAGGCGCAGGTGAAGTGCATGGCACTGATCTCGTGCGACCAGCAGAAATATAGGCCGTAGCCGCACCAGCGGCCGGGTGCCTCAGCGGCCATTTCGGAATCGCTGCGCCGGTCGAAAGCCCAGTCATTGGCGCTGACGATCTGCTCCATGGTGTCGAGAGGATTGGCGGCGGCATCGTGGCTGAGGGCCGTCGTGGACATGCTTGGTCTCCCATTCGTGCAGGAAGGCCGGGACGGTTTCCGGGTCACCGTATGTGGGGCTTACGGGACCAAGTTAACCACGAATCCTAGCCTACCGAGGCAACGCGCCGCGCCGCAAGTCTTACTCCGCATCTTTCCGCACCTCCAACGCGGAGACCCGCACCTCCAGCGCGGCCAGTCGCTGCTGGACATCGTGAAGCTGCGCCTCGGCTGCTTCCTGGCCGGCCCGCGCATTGGCCGCCAGTTCGGCCGCCGCGTCGAGTTCCTCGCGCCGCACCAGATCCAGCCGGCGGATCGCTTCGTCGATGCGCGCCCGTGCCAGCGCCTCGATCTCCTCTCGTAGGCCCGCCAGGGCGGAGATCGCCCCGCCTGCCACGCCGGCGAGATCGTCGAAGAATCGCGGCCGCTCAGCCATTTGTCCCTGCCTTTCATTCGCGCCCGGTGGCTTCCGCGCGTTAGCCCCGGTCCGTATAACCCCGCCATGATCCTGATCACGGGCGGCGCCGGCTTCATCGGCTCGAACCTTCAGGCGGCCCTGGCGCGGCGCGGCCTCGAGACCGTTGTCGTGGACAACCTGGGCAGCGCCGGCAAATGGCGCAACCTGGCGAAACATCCGCCGGCGCGGCTGCTCCCCCCGGGCGACATCGAAGGCTTCCTCGAGAGCCGCCCGCCGCTGGAGATGGTCTACCACTACGGGGCCATCAGCGACACGACGGCAACCGATGGCGACGCGGCCTGGGCGACCAATGTCGAGCTCCCCCGGTTCATCTGGCACTGGTGCGCGAATCACGGCGTTCGCCTGGTCTATGCATCCTCCGCCGCCACCTACGGCGACGGTTCCGCCGGCTTCGACGACGACCCGGCACAGGCGGTGCTGGAAAGGCTGCGCCCGCTCAACCTGTACGGCTGGACGAAGCACGCATTCGATCTCCGCGTCGCACATGCCGTCGCGACCCGCCAGCCGCACCCACCGCAGTGGGCCGGGCTCAAGTTCTTCAACGTCTATGGCCCGAACGAATACCACAAGGGCGGCATGATCTCGGTGGTGAAGATCAAGCACGACGAGGTGGCCGCCGGCGGGCCGGCCCGGCTGTTCCGGTCGACCGAGCCCGGTCTCGCCGACGGCGCGCAGCGGCGCGACTTCATCTGGGTGGGCGACGTGGTCGATGTGTCTCTGTGGCTGCTCGATGCGCCGGAGGTGAGCGGCCTGTTCAACGTCGGCACCGGCCAGGCGCGAACCTACCACGACCTCGCCAACGCGGTGTGCGATGCGGCCGGCGTGGCGCGCCAGATCGAGTTCATCGACATGCCGGCGCCGTTGCGCGGCCAGTATCAGTCGTTCACCGAGGCCTCCGTCACCCGATTGCGCGCCGCCGGTTACGTCGGCCAGTTCACCCCGCTCGAGGAGGGCATCCGGCGCTACGTGCAGGACTATCTGGCGCGCCCCGACCGCTATCTATGATGCCGGTCCTGCTGTTCCCGCAGTTCGACCCGGTCATTGTGCAGATCGGGCCGTTCGGCATCCGCTGGTACGCGCTGGCGTACATCGCCGGGCTGGTGCTCGGATGGCGGCTGTTGCGATATCTGGTGCGCCAAGCGCCGCCGGTGGCGACGGCGGTGCAGGCGGACGATTTCCTCACCTGGGCCACTCTCGGCGTCGTCCTGGGAGGGCGTCTGGGATACGTGCTGTTCTACCAGCCCGGCGTCTATCTGACGCATCCCGGCATGATCTTCGCTGTCTGGGAAGGCGGCATGAGCTTCCACGGCGGCGCTCTCGGAGTCGCGATCGCCATCGTGTGGTTCTGCCGCCGCAACGCCATTCCGCTGCTGGGTTTTGCCGACCGGGTGGCCGTGGGTGTGCCCATCGGGTTGGGCCTCGGGCGGATCGCCAATTTTGTCAACGGCGAACTGTGGGGACGTCCCGCGCCGGAGTCGCTGCCCTGGGCGATGATCTTCCCCAATGGCGGCCCCGTGCCACGCCATCCTAGCCAGCTCTACGAGGCGCTGCTGGAGGGCGTGGTGCTGTTCCTGGTGATGCTCGTGCTGTCCAGACAGGAGCGGTTGCGCGCACGGTTCGGCTGGCTGACCGGGGCGTTCCTGGTCGGCTATGGCATCGCGCGCACGATTGGCGAGTTCTTCCGCGAGCCGGACGTGTTTCTGGGCTACCTGATCGGCGGCGTGACGATGGGCCAGTTGCTGTGCATCCCGATGCTTGTCGTGGGGGTCTGGCTGATGCTGCGCGCGCGGTAATGGAGCGCCTCGACCACTTCATGGCGCGCGCCAACGCCGCCTATTACGCGACCCGAGACCCATACCGCGACTTCACGACCTCACCGGAGATCAGCCAGGTGTTCGGCGAGATCCTGGGACTGTGGGCTGCGGTCGTCTGGGAGCAGCTAGGCCGTCCGGACCCGGTGCTGCTGGTGGAGGCGGGGCCCGGCCGCGGCACGCTGATGGCCGATGCGCTGCGCGCGATCGCCGGCGTGGCGCCGGGGTTCGGCGCGGCGCTCCAGGTGCATCTGATAGAGACATCGCCCCGGCTGCGGGCGGTGCAGGCGGAACGGTTGCCGGACGCGACGTGGCATGACGGCCTGGACACGCTGCCTGATCTGCCAATGGTGTTGCTGGCCAACGAATTTCTCGATGCGCTGCCGATCCGGCAGTTTGTCTGGCGCGGCAGGCGATGGTTGGAGCGG
>JANWJK010000224.1 GCA_025452005.1 Acetobacteraceae bacterium
ACGAGCACGACTGCCATTAATGCGGCGATCAGTCCGTACTCCATTGCTGTCACGCCGCGCTTATCGGTGCGAAGCGCCAGCCACGTACGTGCATAGTCGAACATGGTATGCTGTCCTCTGTCATGAACGCTGAATTCGCGATCGCCGCAAATTCCGGCTCTCGACATCGCTAATACGCCTGAGACAGTTAACAAAGGTTATAGTTGCGTCGGTTATTTTCACGTTTTGTCCCATCGGCCTGTTGCGCGATACATCAGCGACTGGGCACAAAGACTCGCGGCAAACCGGCACGCTGGCCGGAGAGCGGCATTGCGGGTCCAGCTGAGGCCCAGTTCGGCACGACGACATGCACGACGCTCGCCGCCGCGGACAGCCGTACGACGACCGGAGCAACCGATCGAACGACTTCGCTGGTGGAAACGCCGGCGAAGCTGCCGCCTGTATCCCAGACCTGCATGACACGAGCGCTGTATCGCTGGCCCTCGACAGGATCAGCGGAGTGATAGAGGGCGATGGCCAGCGGCCAGCTTCCCCCCTGTTCGCGCAACCGGTTCAGCAGCGCGGCCGCATAGCGGGCATTCGCGGCTGGGTCGAAGGCTTCGGCCAGGTCAGCGAACGCATCGGGATGATAGTGCAGGTTCACCTGGAAGCAGCCGACATCGATCGAACGGATGCCGATTGCCTGTTGCGCGGTGACCCACGCGATCGCCTCCTGTGCCGAGGCGAAGTAGTGACCATCGCCGGCATGATTGGTGGCCCACGGCCAGGGATCGGTCCGATTCGTGACCGGATCCGTGCGGCCGCTCTCGATCTGGCCGATCGCCAACAACAGACCGCTTGGCAGGCCGGCCGATCGCTCGAATGAAGTCGCGGCGCGGCGGCAGTCAACGATCGGCCGAGCGGGTTGTCCGGCGGTCTCGGCAGACGCTGCCGAAGCGAACAGCACCGCTAGGAGCGGCAGCGCACGGCTGATGGTGACAGGCCAATTCATGCTCATGCCGCGCAACAGCACATCCTCGCACCGGCGCGCGGGAACGACAGATTGAGCGCAACCCGCTAACGGTTCATGAATCTTTCAGGTGCATATGGCGGCATTGGCAAAACCGTCCTTCGGGTACGGCTTGTTCATGAATTCAAGCTATGACGGCGGTCAGCCATGGTCACCGGAATCATCCGTAAATGGCTTGCGCAGCGCCGGGCGCGCGGCGCGGCGGTGCCGTTCGAATCGCCGGCACTGCGAATGGCGCGGGTCTGCGACGATGAGCGCGACGGACTGATCGCGGTACTGCGCGATTTCGCCAACAACGGCACCGCGTACATCGTGCCCTGGTCCAGCCTGCCTCTCATGGCGCCGATGACGGACCACGACAAGGCGGTGCACGCAGCGGTCGGCGAGACCAGGGCGTGTACGCCGGCAAAGGTTCGCGCTGTCATCAGCAAGCTTGCTCTGTCCGGCGCGCTGGGCCCGGAGGCGAAGGCGCGGGAAGGCGAACGCAGCCGCGCAGACCAGCGCGGGCTCGCCGACATCGAGCTGATACTCATATTGCACCTGCTGGACAGCAGCGGCGCCGATCTCGCGACCCTGATGGCGGACCCGGCTCGCTGGCGCGACAGGGATGCGAAAGCCGCTGTGGCCGAGGCCGCCACGACAGTAGGTGTGAAGCGGCAGGACATCTATCGGCGCATCGGCGAACTCACCAAATTGCTTGCCCCGGTTGGCCTGGTTGCCACGCACGGGGCCATCCAGTCGGGCTGGCTGCGCGTGCTGCATGATGAGATCGAAGGATTCGCACAGAGCACCGCCGCGACCGCCCGGTCGGGGTCGCCGGACGTCAGTGCGCATCTGGCAGCCATTGCGGAGACGGCAAGACGCACCGCCGAACTCGCGGGCGTGGTGCTGGGGATGCTCGATTACGCGGTGCTCGATATCGGCGGGACGATGAGGCGCTGGAATACCGAGTTGCCGGTTCTCAGGCAGGCCATCGAGCGGCTGTCGCTGATGTTGGACGAATGGCCCTCACTGATGAAGCTGGCCCACGATGCGCTGCGCGCCCCGCCCGATGAGCGGGCCGCGCAACTGCGGTTGTTGCGCTCCATGCTGCCGCGCCTGCCCGACGCCGATCCGGCCGGTGACGGTCATCCACCGACCGGCGATGACGGATCGCTGTCCGCCTCACAGGTCCTCGGTGCCAGGCTGTCCGCGATCCGGTCGATGCTCGGTGCCACCAAGGATGCCGTCTCGGCGTGACTGCCGGGTGGGGTCTGCATCGTTCGGCGGCAAACAAGCACTGGCATACAGGCGCACAATTTCCGGCTCGGACGCGCCGTCGGGCAGCATGCGTGGCATCTCCACCAGATTTGGCGTTTGCTGGGCGGCCTCGGCCTGGCGGATGGCCGCGGCGGCAAGCTCATAGGCATCGTCGAGCGGCAGGTCCAGCAGGATCCGGTGATCCAGCGCGACGACCGCAAAGGCGTGGAAGTCGATCGCTCGCTGCCAGGCCGCGGCGCGCGCCTCGCCGCCCGCCTCGGCCACACGCACCGCATCGCGCAGCGTGCGGGCATCGCGAAACAGACCGAGCGCCTGAGCGGCCGGCTTGCCGGGACCGGAATAGCCAACCAGCATCGGCGAAAGCCCACTCGCGTCGGCGTACGACTGGATAGTGAGAACATCGGCGACCGCACTCGCGCCGTCGCAGTCTTGCTCGCATTCCGCCAACTCGCCGCGCAGTAGCCGCGCTGCGTACCGCAGGACGGCGAGAGCGATCACGTGGTCCCAGGGCTTCCGTGTTCGCCGGAGAAGCGGACTGCCGAATTCATGCAACAGCCGTGTCGCAAGTCTGCCGGTCGCATCGTCGACATACGGGAAGTTTCGGAGGGCAGTTTCCCACGGATCGCAGGAATGCGGCCGAACGATCGTCGAGATGGGGAATGTACCGACACCGTCGGCGCAGCGATCGAAGGCCTTCAGCGAATGTCGCCATGCATCGATGGATCGCTGCACGAACAGCGCCACCGCCCGCCACAGTTCGCTGCCGGCGACCGAAGGTTCCGCGAGCGACTGGGCGAACGCCTCGGCCTGCGCAGCCATCTTGATGGCCTGCGGCCTCGCCGCCCGTTGCAGCACTCGCGGATCCTGGGCGATTGCATTGAATGCGAGCGCGCGTGCCTCGGCTCCGGTCGCGATTGCCCACATCCCGACGGCGTCGGGGTAGGCATGCCGCGAGCGCCATTTCTCTATCAGGCTGACCATACGACCTGTCGGCCGATGATGACGGGATCGCATGAACCGCGGGTAAACGGCGGCGAACCGTGGCGCGGCTAAGCGATTGTTCACACCGCGGGTGCAGGCTGCTCACGTGTCGAACGCTCCTCCTGCATGGCCGGACCTGCGCGTTCTGGATCCCGTAAGCGCCCAGGAGTTCCCGGCGATCGTCGCCGCCCATCATGCCTATCTGGCACGGCGCCCCGGCGGCCGCCGCGCCTGCCTCAAGTTCCGTGACCTGTCCGACCTCGATCTCACCGGGTGCAGCCTCGCCGAGGCCGATCTCAGCGGCGCCTGCCTGCGGGGCTGCACGATGGTCCGCGCCAACCTGCGCGGTGCGAACCTGTTCGGCGCCGACCTGACACGCGTCGATCTCACCGAGGCAATCCTGGCGGACGCCGACATGCGCGGCGTCGCGATGAGCGATGCCCGGCTTATCCGAACGGACCTCACGCGCGCCGATCTGCGTGAGGGCATGCTCATGGCCGCCTATGCCGGCGACATCCGTCAGACGCAGACCGTGTCGGCGACGACGCTGTTCCGGGCCGTGGTCATCGAGGCCAGGCTCGAGCGAGCCAAACTGTCGAATTCGTTCCTCAGTCAGGCGGATCTGCGCGACTCCGATCTGCACCGTGCGGTACTGGCCCGGGCGAACCTCACCAAGGCGGATCTGCGAGGCTGCAACATGCGCGGGGCGGACCTGACCTGCGCCAACCTTGCAGGTGCAAGCCTCGAGGGGGTGATCCTGATCGGCGCCACGATATCGTGCACCAACTTCGACGGCACGAGCCTGGTCGGCGCGCTGCTCGACGAGGGCGATCTCTCGCATGCCAAGATAAGGAGCTCGATCGGCACACGGAACTTTCGTGAGCTTGACGTTGGGCTTGCCCAGATCCTGTCCGCCCATGCCATGTGGACGCAAAGCGGCGGTCAGAGCGGTCAGCGCGCCGATCTGACCGCGGTGGACCTGAGTGGCCTGGACCTCCGAGGCGTCGATCTCGGCGCCGCCGTCCTCCACGGCGCGGTTCTGCGACGAACCAACCTGGCGGGTGCATTGCTCGCGATGGCGGACCTGTCGCTGGTGGATGCCCGGGAAGCCAACCTGATGAATGCCGATCTGCGCGGCGCGAAGCTGGAACGGGCGACACTGAGCCGGGCCACGCTGATGGAGGCATGCGCCAAGCCATTGCTGATCGCCGGCGGGCACAGGTGTCCCACCGATTGCACGTCCGCGCGGCTTGATCACGCATGTCTGTTGCGCGCTGATTTCTCGATGGCGCTGCTCGTCGGAGCGGACCTGACGAATGCCGATGTTCGGCGGACGAACCTGTCCGGTGCGTTGCTGAACGGGGCCATCCTGAGTGGCGTGGTTCTGGACACGGCTGTGCTGGATGGCGCGGACGTGGCGGGGGCGACCGGTATCGAGGCGCCGCTCATGGCGCTCACCGAGCGGTGCGGATTGCAGATCGGCGGCGGTCCATTCGATGCTCTGCCGATGTCGCGCGGCGCTCCATGCGCCACCGACTAAAGTTCTGACCCCAACGTTGGTTGCCCGACTTCCCACTGTCATTGCGAGCAAAGCGAAGCAATCCCCCGCATGCATTGGGGGCAATATCCCGCGAGATTGCTTCGCTTCGCTCGCAATGACGGCATTGCCGCCGCAGTGTACTCACCAGCCTTGCTTGTCCGGCGGACCCCGCCGACCTAAGGTCGCTCTAACGGAGTTCTCCGCATGGGCGAAACGAGACGCCGTCTGGCGGGCGTTCTGGCAGCCGACGTTGTCGGGTATTCCGCAATGGTCGGCGCGGATGAGCCTGGCACATTGGCGCGCGTTCGCGCGTTGCGCGTCGAAGTCATCGAACCGCTTGCGAACACACATCACGGCCGGCTGTTCAAGACAACCGGCGACGGCTTCTTCGTGGAATTCGCCAGTGCGGTGGAGGCGTTGCGCTGTGCCATCGCCATTCAGGACACGTTGCGCGCACAGGCCGAAGGGCTGTGCCTACGCATCGGCGTACATCAGGGCGAGGTTGTACCGGAAGGTGACGACCTGCTCGGTGACGGCGTGATCGTCGCGGCCCGGCTGGAACCGCTGGCCGAGCCTGGCGGCGTCTGCATCTCTTCTCGCGTGCGCGAGGACGCAGCCGGCAAGATTGCGCTGGAGGTCGATGATCTTGGCGAGCCCGCATTGAAGAACATCGCGGCGAAGATCCACGTCTTCCGAGTGCGGCTCGGGACGCCACAAGCCGTGCCGAGCAAGCCCGCGCTGGCGCTGCCCGACAAGCCGTCGATAGCGGTGCTGCCGTTTGCCAACATGAGCGGCGACCCCGAGCAGGAATATTTTGCCGACGGCATGGTCGAGGAGATCATCACGGCGCTCAGCCGCATCCGCTGGCTCTTCGTCATCGCTCGCAATTCTACCTTCACTTACAAGGGGCAGACCCTCGACTTGAGACAGGTCGGACGGGACCTTGGCGTGCGGTACTTGCTCGAAGGCTCGGTACGCAAGGTCGGCGGACGGGTACGCATCGCGGTGCAATTGATCGAGGCTGAAACCGCGATCCATCTATGGGCCGATCGCTTCGACGGCCCGCTCGACGAGGTATTCGCGCTACAGGATCAGGTCGCGATAAAGGTCGCCGGCGTCATAGAGCCTGCCTTGACGACCGCCGAAACCGCCCGTTCGGCCAAACGTCCGACAAGCGACCTTACCGCGTATGATGCCTTTTTGCGTGCTAGCCCAACTTGCGCATAATCGAGGATCCACTCCAAACAAAACAAGGGCTTAGTGAAAAAGTCGGTAACCGGGGCATAACCCCGGGGCGGCTTTGATTTTCTCGCTTGCCCCGACGCGGGCGGGTACGATTCGGTGGTGGCATGCCGCCGCCCGCCGATCTGTCGGACCTGTTGCGTGCCGAAC
>JANWJK010000225.1 GCA_025452005.1 Acetobacteraceae bacterium
CTCTGCGCTTCCTGCGAAGTGACCGCGATAATGCGTTGGCAGACATGCGCGTTGGCGAACTCGCGCTTGATCGCCGCATCGACATCGAACGACCCTGCATCGGTCAGCGCCGCATGTTCCGCTTCGCGCAGCGCGGCGATCGCCTCGGTGTCGAGCACGATGCGCGCGGGTTGGCCGCCGCCCGAGGTGATGCGTTCCAGCTTCGGCTTGATACGGTCGAGATTGTGCGTGCGGGCGATCCAGATCGCATCGAAGTATCCCTGTCGCGCGCTGAGGAAATCGGCGAGCTGTTCGCTGGTGCGGTCGTGCATCACCTCGACCGTGTCGGGCATGTCCGCATAGATCGTGGCGAGCCCGTGGCGGCATGGCTTCATGGGGTACACCGTGACGCCATAGCCGAGTGAGGCCATCACGTGCAGGAGATCGTTGGAGCGTACAAAGCCCGAGCCAAGCTTGCGCAGCGGGATCATGTCGTCGATGAACAGTACGCGGCGTGCCGTAGCGGTCGAGCGCGCGAACACCTCGGCTCGGCGATCCGGGGCATGACGGAAGCGCAACAGGTTGGCGTGCTTGCGGAGCAGCGCCTGCTGCGCATCTGCCGGTTCGGGGTCGGCGCCGATCTGCACCAGACGGCTGACCGCGACGGCGGGGTCGTACACCACGCGCGAACCCGCCTCGGCGATGCGCAGGCACAGATCGGCATCGGCGTAGCGGCCGGCGGCGAACGACTCGTCGTAGCCTTCGAGCTCGCGCAGCAGATCCGCGCGCACCAACAGGAACGTGGCGGCGCAGAAATCGACGTCGCGCACGAAATTGGCTTCCGGCGCGAGCGGCGAGGCATCGCGCAGATAGCGCAGCGTGGTGCCGTCGCGCCAGACGATGTTGCCGGCTGCCTCCAACCAGCCATGCGCACGTTCCAGCTTGCCGCCGACGGCGCCGATGCGCAGATCGGATCGCAGTCTCTGCAAGGAAGCGGCGAGCGCGCCGGGGGCAAGCTCCAGTGCGCTGTCCATGAACAGTACGGCATCCGCGCTGGCGCAGTTCAGAGCTGCATTGGCGCCGCTGATCGGGTCGAGCCCGGCTTCGAACCGCAGCACGCAGGCGCCACGCACGAAACGACCGATCCGCCGTGTGTCGTCCGTCGATCCCGCATCGATCACGATCAGCTCTATGTCGCCGCCATGGTTCGCGCGCAGCGAGCCGAGCGTCATCAGCGTCAGTGGGAACCGATCGCGCAGCACCAGGATCACGCTGACCTCGGGCGTGCCGGCACAGGAGAAATCCAGCATCGTTCGAGCACTGCGCGGCAGCCGGTTGTCTGCGCGCTGGCGATTGAGCGCGGCGGCCTGCCGTTCGGTGACCTGATCCTCCGGCGGCAGTATCGTGGCCAGGCCCTGTTCGCGCCCGATCGTCACACAATGCGCGAAGACGTCGCGCGTATGGCCGCTGTCGAGATCGCTACGTACCGAGGGATGCGCGGTGAGGTAGTAGCGCAGATCGATCGTTGCACACGGCGCACGCAGCTCCGCTATGCCGTTGGCCAGGAAATGCTCGTAACCGTTGCGCCGGTCGCCCGCCTCCACGGCAGCGGCGACGTCCTTGTGGCGGCCGAGATAATACGCCTCGGAGAAGTCCGCGAGCGGATCGAACGCGGTCGGCGTTTCGTTGGTCAGATAGTGGTGGAGGGCGCAGAGCCACCTGCCGCCGGCGATGGCCTCGGCGACCGCTGGGTACCGGCGCAGATACCAGATCGGATCGAAATAATGCGATGTGACGACGTCGGCGCGGTGTTCCCACAGGCGCCGGAGATAGTGCGGATAGGCACCGGCAGTATCGGCCTGCTCGCGCTCCGCCGCATCGAGTTGCGCGCGGTACACCGCTGGATCGAACAGCATGTGGCCGATGCGCCCTTCGCGGCTGCCATGCTTCAGGAAGTGATCGTAGCCGTTGACGTTGCCATCGGCGGCCAGCACCTCGTCGCGCAGATCGGGATAGCGCAGACGATACTGCGTCTCCTGGAACAGCCAGTGCGGCGAGCGAAAGCGGAAACCGGCGCGGCAGTAGGTGTCGAACCCCGACTCGGCATGCCCATCGCGGACCGCGGCTGCGGCGCCGCGAAACGTCCTCAGGTGCCAGGCTTCATCGAACCAGAGGTTCGGCGAATGACCGCGTCGCTGACCATGCTCCAGATAGAATTGCAGCACCGCCGCATCGTCGGCATCGGCCAGTCCGGCGCACGCATCGGGATACGCGGCGCGATACCACCCAGCCTCGAATACTGCCCAGGCCGCTGTTGCCTGCCCGGGCAGCTTCAGCATCGCGCGCGGCGGCAGCTCCGCTATCGGCGACGCTCGGTCAACAGCACGCCGTCGCGCTCCAGCGCCGCGATTTCATCGGCCGAATAGCCGTGCTGCGCCAGCACCTCGGCGCCGTCCTGGGCGAATTTCGGCGGTGGCCGGCGTGTGCCGCCCGGCGTGCGGCGCAGCTTGATCGGCGTGCCGAGGCCGCGATACCAGTCCAGCTCCGTGACCATCTCGCGATGCGCGGTATGCGGGGCGGCGGTCGCCTCGTCCACCGGCAGCACCGGACCCGCCGGCACGCCGTTGCGGATCAGCTTCAGCGACAGCTCGTTGCCGTCGTGCCCGGCAAACGCCGCCGCCAGCACCTCGGTCAGCGCGACGCGGTTGACGTTGCGCTTGCCGTTGTCGGCGAACCGCGGATCATCGGCGAGCTCCGGCCGGCCGATGATCTCCGCCATCTTGCGGAACTGCCCGTTGTTGCCCGACGCGATGAAGATGTCGCAGGTCTTGGTTGGGAACTTGTCGTACGGCACCAGGTTGGGATGCGGATTGCCGGTGCCCGCTGGCCGTTTGTTGTTGAGGAAGAAGTTCGCCGCCTGCGGGTGCAGCAATGCCATGCCGCAATCGTACAGCGTCATGTCGAGATACTGGCCGTGCCCCGAGCGTTCGCGCTCATGCAGCGCCATCAGGATGCCGATCGCCGAATAGAGCCCGGTGCCCATGTCCACGATCGCGGTGCCGAGACGCATCGGCCCGGTGGACGCGTCGCCGTTGACGCTCATCAGTCCGGTCATTGCCTGGAGGACCGCATCGTAGCCGGGCAGGCCGCCAAGCGGACCATCGGCGCCGAAGCCGGAGATGCGGCAGTGGATCAGCCGCGGAAAGCGTTCCGACAGCGTGTCGTAGCCGATGCCCCATTTTTCCATCGAGCCAGGCTTGAAGTTCTCGATCAGGATGTCGGCGCCTTCCAGCAGGCGCAGCAGGACCGCGCGGCCGTCATCCTTGCCGATGTCGAGCGCTATGGCGCGCTTGTTGCGATTGATGCCGATGAAGTAGCTCGCGTCGTTCTCGTGGAATGGCGGCCCCCAGTCGCGCACCTCGTCGCCTTGCGGCGGTTCGATCTTGATCACCTCGGCGCCGTGGTCGGACAGGATCATGGTGCAGTACGGTCCGCCGAGGACGCGGGTGAGGTCGATCACCTTCAGGCCGGCGAGCGCGCCGGCGGACTTCGCCAGCCCTTTCCCCCGAGAGGCCGGCTGGTGTGTTGCGTCATTCATCGGGATGTCTGCTCCTTGTCTCCCGCGGCAATTCAGCACGGCGAAGGGTGCGGCGCCAGATCATGCATCCTGCTTCAGCACCTCTCCCGCCAGGTACAGACTGCCGCAGATCAGCACCCGCGATCGCCTGTCGCGTGGCAGCGCCCGCAGCGCGTCCGCCACATGCGGACCCGGCCGCGCCACACCGCCCGAGGCCTCGACGATGGCCTCGACCGGCCGGGCGTCATGCTGTCCGGGTTCGGCCACCGCCCAGAGTGTGGTTGCAAACGGAACCAACGGCCGGAGGAACTCGGTGGCATCCTTCGCCTGCTTCATGCCGACGACGAGATGTACGGGCCGGTCCGACCAGGACCGCAGATGCTCGGCCAGAACGACACCGGCGCCGGGATTGTGTCCGCCGTCGAGCCACAGCTCCCAGTCCGCCGGCAACAGCGTCGCCAGCCTTCCATGCAGGCGCTGTAGACGCGCCGGCCATTCCGCGACGGCGATACCCGCGGAATCCATCGCCAGCCCCGCCGCACGCAATGCCGCGATGGCGATCCCGGCGTTGTCCAACTGGAACGCGCCAGGCAGCGAAGGCGCCGGCAGACCGATGGTGCCACGCGCGTCGCTGTAGCGGCCCGCGGCGACATGCCAGTCGCGGTCGCGCAGCGTCACCGGCGCGCCGACCCGCTCGGCCGCGGCCAGCAGCACCTCCAGCACCTCGGCCGGCTGCGCACCGATCGCCACCGGCACGTCGCGCTTCATGATGCCGGCCTTCTCCGCGGCGATCACGTCCAGCGTCTCACCCAACAGCTCGCGATGATCGAGTGAGATCGACGTGATCGCGCAGGCGGCCGGCCGACCGATGACGTTGGTCGCATCCCCGCGGCCGCCGAGGCCCACCTCCAGCACGCACAGTTCGGCCTGGGTCTCGGCGAACAGATGGAACGCGACCGCGGTGATCACCTCGAACACGGTGATCGCCGCACCGGCATTCACCTGCTCGACATGCTCCAGCGCGGCGGACAGCGCTTCGTCCGACACCAGTTCGCCGGCGATCCGGATGCGTTCGTTGAACCGCACCAGATGCGGCGAGGTGTAGACGTGCACGCGCTGTCCCGCCGCCTCGGCCATTGCGCGCAGGAAGGCGCAGGTGCTGCCCTTGCCGTTGGTGCCGGCCACATGGACCACGGGCGGCAGGCGGCGTTCGGGGTGATCCAGCTTCGCCAGCAGATCCTGCAGCCGGTCCAGGCTGAGGTCGATCAGCCGCGGATGCAGGCCGTGCAGCCGTGCGACGATGCCTTCGATGCGGCCGCTCATGCCGCCGCCGGAATTTCCTTGATGCGCAGCAGCGAGATCAGCCGCGCCAGGGTTGCTTTCAACTCGGTGCGTTTCACCACCATGTCCACGATGCCGTGCTCGTGCAGGTATTCCGCGCGCTGAAAGCCCTCGGGCAGTTTCTCGCGCACCGTCTGCTCGATCACCCGCGCGCCGGCGAAGCCGATCAGCGCACCGGGTTCGGCGACGTGGATGTCGCCCAACATGGGGAAGCTCGCGGTCACGCCGCCGGTGGTCGGATCGGTCAGCACCACGATGTACGGCAGGCCGGCCTCCTTCACCAGTTGCGTGGCGATCACGGTGCGCGGCATCTGCATCAGGCTGATCGCGCCCTCCTGCATACGCGCTCCACCCGAGGCAGTGAACACGATCAACGGTGCATCCTGGAGCACGGCAAGTCGTGCCGCCGCCAGGATGCCGTCGCCGACCGCGGCGCCCATCGAGCCACCGATGAACTCGAACTCCATCGCCGCGACGACGGCCTGGTGACCGTCGATGCGGCCATGTGCGACCACCAGCGCATCATCCAGGTGGGTCTTGTCGCGCGCCTCCTTGAGCCGGTCGGTGTATCGCTTGGTGTCGCGGAAGCGCAGCGGGTCGGCGGTGACCTTCGGCAGCTCAATGCGGGTGAAGCCGCCTTCGTCGAAGGTGTAGCCGAGACGTTCGACGGCGCCCACGCGCATGTGGTGCGAGCAGTGCGGACAGACCTTCAGGTTCGCGATCAGGTCGCGGTGGAAGATCATCTGCTGGCAGGCGGGGCATTGATGCCAGAGGTTCTCCGGCGCCTCGCGCCGTGCGAACAGCGTGCGGATCTTTGGGCGGACGAATTCGGTGAGCCAGTTCATGCGTGCGCCCGCGCGCCACGCACGCCGGCGGCGAGTTCCCGCACCTGGTCGAGCACGCTGCGCACAAGCTCGGGCTTCCCGACATTCGCCGCGATGGTGCTGCACAGTGCCGACCCCACCACGGCGGCATCGGCGACGCGCACCGCTTCGGCGGCCTGCGCCGGCGAGCGCACGCCGAAGCCCACGGCGATCGGCAGATCGGAGACACGCCGTATGCGCGGGATCGCTTCCGCGAGGTGCTCGGCCGTGGTGCTGCGCGTGCCGGTGATGCCGATGATGCTCACGTAATAGATGAAGCCCGAGCTGGCTTGCAGCACCAGCGGCAGGCGGTCGTCATGCGTGGTCGGCGCGACGAGGCGGATGATGTCGATGCCGTGCGCGGCGGCCTGCGGCACCAGCATGTCGGCCTCCTCGGTGGGGAGATCGACCATGATCAGCCCATCGACACCGGCCGCAGCCGCATCGGTGCAGAAGCCTTCAACGCCGTACGACAGGATCGGGTTGAGGTAGCCCATCAGGACGATCGGCGTTGCATCGTCCTCGCGGCGGAACTCGCGGACCATGGCGAGCACGTGCCTCACGTTCACACCGCTCCTCAGCGCACGCTTGCCGGCGGCCTGGACGATCGGGCCGTCGGCCATCGGGTCGGTGAAGGGTATGCCGATCTCGATCAGGTCGGCCCCGGCGGCCGGCAGGCCGCGCAGCAGCGCCGCCGACGTCGCGGCGTCGGGGTCCCATGCTTCGATGAAGGGGATCAGCGCGCCGCGATCTTCGCGTTTGAGTGCGGCGAAGCGGGGTGTGATGCGGCTCATGCGGGAAGGCCCCCTCCCCAACCCTCCCCCGCTTCGCGGGAGAGGGAGTTCAGGGTCGGGTTCACAGCTTCACCCCGAGATGCTCCGCCACGGTGAAGATGTCCTTGTCGCCGCGCCCGCACAGGTTCATCAGGATGATCTGATCCTTCCCCATCGTCGGCGCCAGCTTCGTGACATGCGCCAGAGCGTGCGCCGGCTCCAGCGCCGGAATGATCCCTTCGGTCCGCGTGCACAACTGGAACGCCGCCAGCGACTCCTCGTCGGTCGCCGACACGTACTCGACCCGGCCGATATCGTGCAGCCAGGAATGCTCCGGACCGATCCCGGGGTAATCCAATCCCGCGCTGATCGAGTGCGCCTCGATGATCTGCCCGTCATCGTCCTGTAGCAGATACGTCCGGTTGCCGTGCAGCACGCCGGGCCGCCCGCCGGTCAGGCTCGCCGCATGCTCGCCGGTCTCGATGCCGTGCCCGCCGGCCTCCACACCGATCAGCCTGACCGGCGGATCGTCGAGGAACGGATGGAACAGCCCCATCGCATTCGACCCGCCGCCGATGCACGCCACCGCCGCATCTGGCAGCCGGCCTTCCGCCTCGTGCAACTGCGCCTTCGCCTCCTCGCCGATCACCGACTGGAAGTCGCGCACCATCATCGGATAGGGGTGCGGCCCGGCTACGGTGCCGATCAGGTAATAGGTGTCCTCGACATTGGCGACCCAGTCGCGCAGCGCCTCGTTCATCGCGTCCTTCAGCGTGGAGGCGCCCGAGGTCACCGGCTTGACCTCCGCCCCCAGCAGCTTCATGCGGAACACGTTGGGCGCCTGTCGCGTCACATCGGTGGCGCCCATGTAGACGGTGCACGGCAGCCCGAACAGCGCGCACATCGTGGCGGTGGCGACACCGTGCTGGCCGGCACCGGTCTCGGCGATGATCCGCGTCTTGCCCATGCGCTTGGCCAGCAGGATCTGGCCCATGCAGTTGTTGGCCTTGTGGCTGCCGGTGTGGTTCAGCTCATCGCGCTTGAAGTAGATCCTTGCCCCGCCGAGGTGCCGGGTCAGCCGCTCGGCGAACCACAGCGCGCTGGGGCGGCCGACATAGTTCTTCAGATAGGCGTCCAGTTCCGTTCTGAACGACGGATCGGCGCGCGCGGCGAGGTAGGCCTGCTCGACCTCCAGGATCAGCGGCATCAGCGTCTCGGCGACGAAGCGGCCGCCGAACTCGCCGAACCGGCCGCGCCCGTCCGGGCCGTTGCGCAGGCTGTTGCTGCCAAAGAGCTGGTTCACGTCGGGCCCGCGGGTCGGTGCGCCGCGTCCAACCGTTCGGCCAGCATGCGACCTTGTTCCTGGATGCCGCCGAACATCGCGTCGAGCATGCTTTCGATTCCGCCCAAGGGTGCATCCAAGGCTGAGAAGCGTGCCTCCAGGCCGGCAAGGCGCGGCGCCAGCGGCTCGATCATGGCGCGCAAGGCACGCTGTTCTGTCTGGACCGATCGCAACGTTCGCCCGATCCAGCCAAGGTCAATAGTTTCGCTCACGGGTCAGCTCCTCGGGCGCGTTACGGCGTGCAAGCACGAACATACCGCAGGAGAAGGCAGGGGTCACGCCATCCGCGTGGCAAAATTCGTGCGGTCGGCGGCCAGCGAGGCGGCAGTCGGATAGAGGCGGCACCGGGCGAAGCACTATCCGAAGCGACGCGTCAGGGTCGGGAGACGACGATGCGCTTCATCTGGCTGCTCGGTTTGCTTCACTTCGCAATGTCGGCACATGCCGCTCCGCCACCGGACGCCAGCGGGCGATACCACGATTGGTTCAGGAGCCTGACGGTTCCTGGCTTGAGTACGGCATGCTGCACTGTCGCAGACTGCCGCATGGTCGAGTCCAGATGGAACGGCCGAACACAGCACTATGAGGCCAAGGTCGTACGCGAAGTATTCAGCAACGCGCTGCGGAATTCGCCGCTGTACGAGAAAGATCCGGCAGCATTCCAGTCGGCACGGCAGATCTGGCTCAGCAAATGGATCACCTCTTTCGGTGACATCCCCGAGGCGTGGATCGAGATACCCGACGCGAGGATCAATCAGGCCAACAATCCAACAGGGCGCGCGGTGTTGTGCTGGTCGACCTTCTACCCGGATTTCAACGGCGTGTTCTGCTTCATCCCGTTCCAGGGAGCGTGATCGTTGCGGGCTTCAAGTGAGCGGCAATCCCGCGTGTGAGATGGCATCAAGCCAATCGGGGTCCGCAACGGGATAGTTCTCCACCAGCAGGGACACCGTCAGATGCGGCTGAGCACGGCGCATGCAATCGACTGAATGTGCGACCGTAACCCGGTCGCCGAGTTTGGCGGCAGCGCAGGACAGATGCCTGTGCATCCAGGCGGCATGGGGATTGTCCGCGAGTGCTCGGCGTACCCAACGAACCGTCTCCTCAAAGCGGCCGGCGTTCCAATGCGCCGCGCCAATCGAGTAGATGCAACTGCTCGTGGAGATGCCAGGCCCGCGGAGCTGAATCGACCGCTGGTAATCAGCGATCGCACGCTCGGCCGCACCGGCAAAGCCACGCCTTGTATGTCCGCGGAGCTGCCAGGTCCAGGCGCATGTGGGATCGATCGACAGCGCGCGCGCCGCCAGAGCATCTGCCTCTTCGTTCCGCAGTGCCCATGCGGCAACCATTCCGCGAGCCGTGAGGACCAGAGCGTCGCTGTTATCCAGCACCGCAGCGCGCTGCGAAAGATTCAGTGCTGCGTCCCGGTCCGCGCCCAGGGATGCAGTGGCGACATAATTCGCACGCTGGGCATGGCAGTAGGCCAGGAAAGCGACCGCCGTGGCGTCGGCGGGATCCATGTCGATCGCGCGACCGAGTATAGCGATCGCGCTCCCTACGCTTGGAAGGTTCGACTGGAGCATGAGCGGCAGGGCACGCAGAGCCAGATCTCTCGCGCCGACATCCCTTGGATCCTTGCTATGCGCGCGCTCGATCTCGGCGTCTGTAATACGCGAAACGACACCACGCAGCACGCCATCGACGACTCGGTCCTGGAACGCGAAGGCGTCGCTAACAGAGCCATCGAAGCTGTCGCCCCAGACGTGGCGTTCGGTGGCGACGTCCACCAGCCTGACGATCACGCGCACGCGCTCTCCCTGGTGCATCAATCGGCCAAACAGGCAGTACTGCGCGCCGGCATTCCGTGGCTGCGGTGTGCTCGCCGCATAGGCTCGCGACGGATGCGCCAAGGCGACCGACGCGATCCGCATGCGCGACAGCGTTGCCGCCAGTCGTTCGGTAAGGTCCCGGGCCTCCAGGTTCTCTCGCAGCGTCTCGGTGCGCAACGGCAGGATCAGCAGCGACGGCTTCTCGCGTGCTGTCGCGGGCAACGGCAAAGGCAGGCCGCAGCACGTTGCCCGCTCGCGCACGCGCTGCCTTGTGGCGGACGGCGTCTCGCCGAACAGTCGTCGGTACTCGGTGGCAAAGCGCCCGAGATGGGAGAACCCACAACGCATCGCGATATCGGAGATGGCGTCGTTGTTGTGCGGGTTTGCCAAGTCGCCTTTTGCAACGTTGAGCCGCAGCCGGCGCAGATAGCCAAGCGGCGGAACACCGACGAACCGCTCGAACTGTCTGAGCAGGGTGCGTTCGGGTATCGCGCAGGCGGACGCCAGTCCTGCCAGGGTGATCCGCGCCGCCATGTTCGCGCGCATATGGGCGAGCGCGCGCCTCACGTGTTGCGGCAGCGGGCGTCGACTGTCCGGCTCGATCAGCTCGATGCGTTCGATGCCGTCCATCGGCGACACCCCCTGGAACAAACTAGCCCTGTCGGCTGGCATCTGTCTCGCGGTTTCCTAGCCGCCCGACTGGCAGCCGGACTATCCGATCGCCGCCGCGATAGCCGCCTGCCGCCAGCATTTTTGGCGTTCCTGACGGCTGCGCAGCACTCTTGCCGGCGGCGATCCGACAGGTTCATGATCCGCCGACAGGACTGCGGACGACCCCCAGGCACAGGAGGCTTGCCATGGCGACCAGGGCTCCGTTCTTGAAGGCGCGCTACAGCGGTTACCATCATCGGCAGGTTCCGCGGGAAGATGCGGAACTCACCCATGTTGGCCCGGGCTCGCCCTGCGGCGAGTACATGCGGCGGTTCTGGCAGCCGATCTGCTACTCCGACGAACTCAAGGACCTGCCGGTCGCACTGAAGATCCTCGGCGAGGAGCTGGTGGTGTTCCGCGACGGCAGCGGCGCGGTCGGCCTGCTGGAGCGCCACTGTCCGCACCGCGGTACCTCGCTCGAGTTCGGTCTCGTCGGTGCAAAGGGGATACGCTGCTGCTACCACGGCTGGCTGTTCGACGTTGACGGCACGATACTGGAGACACCGGGCGAGCCGGCCACCAGCACGCTCAAGGACCGGCTCTGTCACGGCGCCTACCCGGTGCATGAGACACACGGCATGGTCTTCGCCTATATGGGACCGCCCGATCGGATGCCGGCATTTCCCACCTACGACACCTTCGACCGGCCAGGCTACCGGATGATTCCCGGCCAGAAGTATTTCTATCCGTGCAACTGGCTGCAGATTTTGGAAAACACCATGGATGCGGTCCACACCGCATTCCTCCACACGATCGTCAGCGGCGCGGTGTTCACCGACGAATTCGGCGTGCTGCCCGAACTGGAATTCGCCGAAACGCCGGTCGGCATCATCTACATCGCCACCAGGCGCGTCGGCGACAATATCTGGGCGCGGATGGTGGAGAACGTGCTGCCCAATCTGCAGCAGGTCGCGCCGATCTGGGAGAACGGCCAGCAGGCCCATCCGTTCAGCGGCCCGATGATGAGCCGCTGGATCGTGCCGCTCGACGACACCAATACGATGCTGATCGAGTTCCGCCACATCAGCGAGACCGAGGGTGTCGTCACGCCGGACTGGTGGGCCGACCGCGGCATCATGCTGCCTGGGCAACTCGGCGCTGACAGCTACGAGGAGAGCCAGCGCCGGCCGGGCGACTTCGAGGCGCAGGTGTCGCAGCGTCCCGTCGCGGTCCATGGCCTCGAACATCTCGGCACGACCGATCGCGGGATCACGATGTTCCGCAACCAGGTCCGCAAGGGCATACGGGCGGTCAAGGAAGGCAGCGACCCCGTCGGCCTGTTCCGCGATAGCAGTGTCATCCCGACGTATTGCAACGACACCGTCGTGCGCGTCCCGCCGGCAAAGACGCCGGAGCTCGACAAGAAGCTGCTGCGTGAAACCGGGCGGCGACTGGCGCAAGGCTACATCGAGGCGCCGCCGCTGATGGCCGCCGCCGAATAGACGCCGCACCGCCTGCGATCCTGTCGCATGCGACCTTCCATCACCCTGCTGGGCACCGGCGGGCCTCGCCCTGACGCCGCCCGCGGCGCAACCGCGCTGCTGATCGAGGCCGGCGAGGACGTCATCCTGATCGACGCCGGCCGCGGCGTGGTGCGCCAGGTCGCCGCGCTGGGAGTGGCGCTGGACCGGATCGATCCGGTGCTGGTCACCCACCACCACTACGACCACATCGGTGAGCTACACGATGTGATCCTGTCATCATGGCTGATGGGCCGCGCGCGGCCTCTGCGCCTGTTCGGCCCGCCGGAGACCCGGCGCATCGTCGAGGCGCTGCTGCAACAGGTCTACGACAAGGACATCGAGTTCCGTGTGCACGAAGCTGGCAACGTGCCGTGGCAGCAGGTGGCGACCACCGACATCGTCGCCGGCCTGGTCTGCCAGGGCGCCGGCTGGCGGATCACCGCCGAGATCGTTGACCATGGCAGCCGGCTCGACTTCCCCGACGCGTTCCGCCAGCGCTGGGTGTGCCTCGGCTATCGCTTCGAGTGCCCGGAGGGGGTCATCGCATTCAGCGGCGACACCGTCGACTGTCCGGGCCTGCGGCGGCTGGCGGACAATGCCGATATCCTGGTGCAGTGCTGCTATCTCGCGCGCAGCGAGATCGCCTCGCCGCAGACGCAGCGTCTCGCCGGCTACACGCTCGCCTGCGCCGACACGGTGGGACGCATCGCGACCGAGGCGAAGGTCGGCACGCTGGTGCTTACCCATCACCGGCCGAAATCCGCTGAGCTGCTGGAGCAGATGCGCCAGGATGTGGCACGGGATTTCGCCGGATCACTGCTGCTGGGACACGACGGGCTGCGGGTATCGCTGTAACAGCGCTGTCATCATGTTGCGCCGCACAATCGATGGTTGTGCAAATGGGCTGGATCGTTCGACCAATCCGCTCCTATCATCGCCATAATTCGTACCTATCGCAGATGACCCACGAGCAGGAGCCAGACCGTTGACGCTTGCCGCCGACAACGCACACCCGAGGCACAGGAACTGGCGGGCCGCCGCGGCGGAAGCGCTCGCGGGCACCGGCGTTCATGCGTCCCGTCCGGTCCACGCCAACCTCACCGCGCCGGCACTTGTCGCGGAGGCGGTGAGCCGCCACGAGGGACTGCTGTCGGCCGACGGCGCGCTGGTGGTGGCGACCGGCGTGCATACCGGCCGTTCGGCGCAGGACAAGTTCGTCGTGGATGAGCCGTCGGTCACCGGCGAGGTCTGGTGGGGCCGGGTGAACAACCGGCTTGCGCCGGAGAAGTTCGCGGTGCTGAAGGCGCGCGTTCAGGCCTACCTCCAGGGCCAGGAGCTGTTCACCCAGGACCTCTACGCCGGCGCCGATCCCGCGCATCGGGTGCGCGTGCGGATGGTCACCACCGGCGCCTGGCAGTCGCTGTTCTCGCGCAACATCTTCATCCGACCGCGGCCCGAGGAGCTGGCGGGCTTCCAGCCCGACTACGTCATCCTGCACGCGCCGCATTTCCAGACCGATCCCGCGATCGACGGCGTACGCAGCGGCACCACCATCGCGTTGTCGTTCGAGCAGCGGATCATCGTGATCGCCGGCAGCGAGTACGCCGGCGAGGTGAAGAAGTCGATCTTCACCGTGATGAACTGGATCCTGCCCGACCGCGGCGTGATGCCGATGCATTGCAGCGCCAATATCGGCGGCGAAGGCGATGTCGCGCTGTTCTTCGGACTGTCCGGTACCGGCAAGACTACCCTATCGTCGGATCCGCATCGCAGGCTGATCGGCGACGATGAGCACGGCTGGGGCGAGAACGGTGTGTTCAACTTCGAGGGCGGCTGCTACGCCAAGGTCATCAACCTCTCGGCTGAGGCGGAACCCGAGATCTGGGCCGCGAGCCACCGCTTCGGCACGGTGCTGGAGAATGTCGTCGCCGACGCCTATGGCCGGCTTGACCTGACCGACCAGTCGCTGACCGAGAACACGCGATCGGCCTATCCGGTCGAATACATCCCCAACATCGAAGCCTCGCTTTGCGGCGGACAGCCGCGCAACGTGGTGATGCTCACCTGCGATGCGTTCGGCGTGATGCCGCCGATCGCGAAGCTGTCGCCGGCGCAGGCGATGTATCACTTCCTGTCCGGCTACACCGCCCTGGTGGCGGGCACCGAGAAGGGTCTCGGCGCCGAACCGGTCGCCACCTTCAGCACCTGCTTCGGCGCGCCGTTCCTGCCGCGCCGGCCCGAGGTCTATGGCCGCATGCTGGCGGAACTGATCGCGCGGCACGAGGCGGACTGCTGGCTGGTGAACACCGGCTGGAGCGGCGGGCAGTACGGTGTCGGCCAGCGCATGAGCATCCGCCATACCCGCGCCCTGCTGCGAGCCGCGCTGGATGGGTCGCTGGCACGCACGCGGTTTCGCAAGGAGCGGTTCTTCGGCCTCGCCATCCCCGAGCACGTGCCTGGCGTGCCGGCCGAGGTGCTGGACCCGCGCGAGTCATGGTCGGACAAGGCGGCCTACGACCACATGGCGCGCGAACTCGTCGGGCGGTTCGAGAAGAACTTCGCCGCATTCGAGGCCGGCGTGGGTGACGAGGTCCGTGCCGCGGCGATTCGCGCGGCGGCCTGAGCTTTCAGATTGGACTGATCGAAACGGCTTCGACGGGCGCTTTCCGGCGGACCGCATCGCTGGCAGGTTGTTCTCGTGTCTGAATCAGGAGCGCCCGCGTGTACGTCCCCCCGCTGTTCAAGGAAGACCGCATCGACGTGCTGCACGATGCGATCCGCCGCACCGGGCTGGCTACGCTGGTAACGCTGGCCGCAGACGGCCTGATCGCCAGCCACGTGCCTATGCTGCTGGACCCGGACCCGGCGCCTTACGGCACGCTGATCGGCCATCTGGCTCGGCCGAATCCGCAGGCGCACGGCGCCGTCCCGGGCGTGCAGGGGCTGGCGATCTTCCAGGGTCCGGACGTCTACATCACACCCTCCTGGTATGCGACCAAACGTGAGAACGGCAAGGTCGTGCCGACCTGGAACTATGTCGCCATCCACGCCCATGGTCCGGTCGAGTTCTTCGACGACACGGAGCGGCTGCGCGACGTCGTCACGCGGCTGACCGAGCGGGAGGAGCAGGCCCGCGCGGATCCCTGGGCGGTCAGCGACGCGCCGGCCGCGTTCATCGACGGCATGTTGAAGGGCATCGTCGGTTTCGCGCTGCCGATCGCGCGGCTCGAGGGCAAATGGAAGATGAGCCAGAATCGCCCGGCCCAGGACCGCGCCGGGGTGGTCGCCGGCCTGGAGCAACAGGGGCGGGAGGACGTGGCCGTGCTGGTGCCGCGCTGACCCCTCGCGCCTGTCAGTGCATGTCCGCCGTGGGACGCAGACGCATTCGCTGCGCATCGTCCGGGCGATCCGCGCCGAGATAGGCCTGCAGCAGCGTGAATCGCACCAGGTCGAGCTGCGCGTGGCTGCCGCCGATGCGTTCGAGTTCTTCGGCAATCGGTTCGAGCGCGTCGATCGCAGTGGCGAAATCGCGCTGTTCGAACGCGGCGAACCCGCGCGACACCGCCGGCACGAAGGGGCCGGATGGATAGCGGCCGTTGCGCGTGAGTTCGTCGATCTGCCGTGCCCGCGCCTCCAATGCGGCGTCGTCGCCGGCCACGACCTGTGCGAGGGCGATGTGCATGTCGGAGAACGCCGTGCCGGCACGTGGGAACGCGCGGTCCGCGAAGTCGTGGATCACGCCCCATGCCTCGGCGTCACGCGGCTGACCGGCGAGTTCCCAGCGCCACAGGAACGACACCCCATCGTTCAGCTTGCCACGCGGCGGTCCGCTGTGCACGTCGGGCGCGAAGGCTTCGCGGAACAGCCGGGACGCTGCCGTCGCGTCGCCGGCCGCGAGGTGGCCAAGTGCCTGATGCCACCTCAAATGGCTGTAGAGCGCGGCGTTGCGCGGATAGGAGGGCAACCACGCCGCCAGGAAGGTGCTGCCCGCATTTGGATCGCCTTCTTCGTAGCAGAGATGCGCCCGCGCGTGCGCTGCCCAGGGGTTGGCGGAGTTCTGCGCGATGGAGCGATCGATCTTCGAGTGGGCAGCTGCGTGCTGGCCGTTCTCCGAGAACGCCATGCCGTGATGGGCGGTGAACCACCAGTCGTCGCCGTAGCTCGGGGCAAGCCGGTCCAGCAGGTCGAGCAGCATGCGCTTCTGGCCGGCGCGGCCGGAACTGCCGATCAAGCCGTTGGTGAACGCAGTGGTGTCAAGTACCACGGCATCGCGTGGCCAGGCGTCGAGGTGTGCGGGCAACGCGGCAAGGGCGCCCTCCGTGTCGCCGGCCACGAGCATGCCGAAGAACGCGACGTGGCTGGCCTCGCGTGCGGGCAGGCCGGCCGCGAGAGCACTGGCCGCCGCCATCGCCTCGCGCGCCGCCGCCGCGTCCGCGCGTTCCAGCAGCGCGTGCGCCCGCGCGGCATGGGCGAGGGCGAATTGCGGGTCGGCGTCTATGGCACGATCGAACGCCTCGATCGCGCCGGGATACATGGTCAACTTCGCCTCGCAGCCCTGCACGTAGGCGTCCCGCGCGGCGGATGAGGTGGTGGAGAGAGGAAGATCGTAGCGGTCCGTCAGCATCGTGGGGCCTCGGAGCGGGGGTTGCGGGAAACGATACGATCCGGACCGGGACCAACGGAAGGACGCAACGTGCGCGCGGCGCACTGCAGGGCAAATCGGCTATGGGGGCGGGATGGCTGCATCGGGGTTCTCGTCGACCCAACCGGTGGAAACCTCCCAGGCGAGCGCGAGCAGGGTGGCACCCACGAACATCCCGACGATCCCGCCCCACGCCATCCCGCCGAGCGCGCCGACCAGGATAACGGGCATCGGCACATCCACCCCGCGGCCAAGCATCAGCGGCTTGAGCACATTGTCCGCCATGCCGGAAACCAGCAGAAGCACGGTGTAGATGAGCGCCTCGACCGTGCCGTTGCCGCCGCGCGACCAGACCCAGACGATCGCCGGCAGCGTCACGATCAGGGCAGGAACCTGGGCGATGCCCAGCACCAGAACGATCGCGGCGAACGCGCCGGCCCACGGCACTCCAGCAATGAGGAGCGCAAGGCCGACGAGAATCGCCTGGATCAGTGCCACCCCCACCACGCCCTGTGCGACGGCGCGGATCGTCGCGGTGGAGAGGCGGGCGAGGCTGGCCCCGCGCTGTTCGCCGGCGAGGCGCTGGAAGAGGGACAGGCAGCCGCGAGCGCCGCTTTCGCCGAAGGCCATGAAGATGCCGGCAAGGACGAGGGCGGCGAGAAAGGCGAGCAGGCCACCGCCGATGCTGGCGACGAAGCCGAGCGCGGTACGGGCGATCTCGCCGAGCTTCGGCTGCTGGCTTTGCACGAGGGCGGGCAGATCGTTGTGCGCCTGGCTCCACACGGCATAGAGCTTTCCGCCGATGAGAGGCCAGGCCGCGACCGACTCGGGCGGGGCCGGGATCTGCAACGTGTTCTGCTGCACGGCCTCGATCAGGGCCCGGATCGAATCGCCCAGCGAACTCATCAACAACGCGATCGGCACGACGAACACGGCGATCCCGAGCAGCGTGAGCAGGGTCGCCGCGAGCCCTGACCGTCCGCCGAGATGGGCGGCGATCCGCACGTGAAGGGGATAGAGGGTCACCGCGAAGATCAGCGCCCATATCGCAAGCGGGACGAAGGGGGCCAGGACGCGATAGCAGAGCAGCGCCATGGCGATGAGCAGGGTGGCGCGGATCAGGACATCGAGGAGGCGGCGCGCGAGGCGCCGTTCGAACTCCGCGTCGGGTGTGGAGAGCGGCGTCATGATGGCTCCCGATTGTGCTGGGGTTTTGCCGATTGGCGTCACGACCATTCAGCCTTCCTCGTGGATCGGAGCCGCATGACCGGAGCCACGGTCGTGTCTCAAGCGTCTCGGTGTGGTCCGGCGCTCTGATCTCGATCTCTGCCTGAGGATCGGTCAACAACGCATAAAGCGCAATGAGCCGTGGCCTCGGTCGATCGGTCGCATGCCGGTGCTGTGATCCTGACGGTTCAGACCCGGCCAATGCTGTCATTGCGAGCGAAGCGAAGCAATCTCCAATGCATGCAGGGGATTGCTTCGCGTCGCTCGCAATGACAGTGGAAAGGCGGGCAACCAATGTTGGAGTCGGATCACACCAGGCATAACGGTCCCGCATCGGCGGAGAGCGTATAGACACGCCGCCCCGAGCTTATGGAGTCGTCAACGGCTTCAGGGAGCGCAGGTACGCGACGATCGCATCGAGATCTTCGTCGTTGATATGGGCATACCAGCGGAACGCCATAAAGGGCACGAGCAATCCCCCGTCTCGACGAACGCCGGTCGTGATTGCCGTCTTGATCTCCTGATCGGACCAGTTTCCGATTCCGGTCTCCGGATCGGGCGTGATGTTGCGGCTATGGATCGCGCCACCACCGGGCACCGGAAACTCCCGGCCGCCCAGACCGGTTCGGCTGACATCGGAACGCCCCTGTACCATAGGCGTGTGACAAAACAGGCAATGACCAACCGGCCCGGCGAGATATCCCCCATAAGCGATGCGATCCGCCCGCGGAACCTCAGGTACGGTGCCGACCGGCGGACCGTACGAGGTGGGAACTGGCACTTTGTAGATTGTCCTCGCCAGCTTGTGCGAAATCGGCGGCACCGAGCGGACGTAGGCGACAATGGCCTGCGTGTCCGCATCGGATATGCCGCGGTAGACGCCAATGGGCATGGCAGGGCCGATCAGGGTGCCATCCGGTCGTTTCCCTCCGCGAATTGCAGTTGCGATCTGCTCATCGGTCCATATTCCTATGCCCGTTTCTTTGTCGGGCGTAATGTTTGGCATGACGATGCGGGCGAAGGGTGCATCAAGCACGCGGCCACCGGCGAGTTCCATGGCCGCGATCGGCTTCTCGTCGGAATCGCGTGTGGTATGGCAGTTGCCGCAGCCGGCGATGCCGCGAACGAGATAGGCTCCTCGCTCCAGTGGAGTCTCCGCCATGACGGTTCCCGACAGGAACATGGCCGCGATAAGCAGCATGCCGCGGCACAATGTCGCGGGTATTCCGACACTGGCGGGACGCTTTGCTTGAACGCCGGAGCGATTGCGCAACTCCCGGCCTTTGGTCATAGCCAGGAGTAGGATGTCAGCATATCCACGTGGTGCTGTCGGAGACCGGCAAGCGCAATCATGCAGTCGGCAAACTGCGTTGTCCTGACCGGGAGACCGAATTGGATGCAGAGAGCATTGTCCTCGTGATCGATCCGCTCCAGGATCGTCTGCTCGCCGTAGGGGCGAACACCGGACGCCGGGATCGCGATCGCCAGCGATATCACGGCGATCCCGAGGACAATCGGGATCGATCCCGGGTTCTGTCTGGTGAGAGCGAGAACGCGCATTGTGACCTCCCGACTGGGTTGCGGCTACTTCGGGATCACCGCGGTTACCGCAACGATGTTGCCCGTGGGCGCATCCTGAACTGGCAGGCCAGCGAAGATGCCCATCGAATCCAGAATTGCCGTCCCAGGATGCACGAGCCGACCGGCCTGGACTGGCGCTCCCGCGAGGATACCCATTGCGTCGAGTATGGTTGTGCCCGGATGCACCAGGTCGCTCGTGGCCGTCGTAACGTTGTTCTGGCCGTATGCGGCAATGCTCACGCTGGCCAATGCCGCCAGGCTGACCGAGAGTGCAGCTTTCATGCGACGCCTCCCATTCCGTGCAGCCGCCATGGCGCAGGAATGGCGTTCCTGGCCTTGCCGCCGCCGGGTTGCTCTTTCAGGTTCGTGAGCGCAGAGTGGCTCAGTTCGATCTGTCCGCGCCACGAGTGGGCGCTTAATTCTTGTGAAAATTTCCGAAGCCGGCAGCGCGAATTTATCTCGGCACGTGCCTCACGAGGCGGGAGTGTAGAATTCCTCCGTCCCGCACGGCTGGTTCCAACAGATTTCGAGGCGCTGGATGGGCGTGACCGCCACCACCGGCACATATCGGTTCGGCCTGTTCCGGCTGGATGCACGCGGCACAGGCGTCAGTCGTCTGGATGATGACGGCGCCTGGATACCTGTCGCGATCGGTGCGCGTGCCCGCGACCTCCTGTCGCTGTTCGTGCGCCGTAATGGCGAGACCCTGCCTCGCGACGAGATCATGCAAGCGGTCTGGCCCGGCGTCGCGGTCGAGGAGAGCAATCTCACCGTGCAGATATTCGCGCTGCGCCGTGCACTCGACCAGGCGCATGTGGGCCCGAGCTGCATCCAGACGATTTCAGGGCGTGGCTATCGGTTCTTGCCGACGGTGACGTTGGAAAGTGCCGACGCTATTAGCGACAATCCGGTCACGGCCCGCCCGGCGCCGGCCCCGGATCGCCGGCAGCGGCTCTCGATTATCGTCGCGCCGTTCAAGAGCCTCAGCGACGACCCAGACTCGCTTCTGCTGGCGGATACCATCACCGAGCAGCTCACCGGCGATCTGGCGCGTTTGCCGGGGACCGTCGTGATGGCGCATGCCGTCCTCGGTGTGGACTGTCGCGCAAGCCATCTCATCCAGGGCAGTGTCCGGGGAACTGCGGCTCTGACCAGGGTGAACGTGCAACTGATCGATCGGGAGACCGGTACCCACCTGTGGGCGGAATGGTTCGATGTCGCGCCGGCGTCCACCGCCGATGCCCGCGATGAAATTGCCGGACGTCTGCTGCGGACCCTGACCGTGAGGCTCATCGAGGATGCGAATCGCCGCATCGAGGCCGTGCCAGCACCGGAATGGACATGCGACGATCTGCTGCTGCGCGGACGCGCACTGTCGTCGCGACCACTCTCCGCGGCGAACCGCTCCGCGGCCATAAGCTGTTATCAGCAGGCACTGACCATCGACCCTGCCTCCATCGGTGCCAGACTCGGCATTGCCGCGGTGCTGGTCAGCAACATCATGGAGGGCTGGAGCCAATCCGCCTTACCGGACAGCGCGCGCGCCGAACAGTTGCTGCTCGATGTGCTGCGTGACGATGCGGACCTTTCCGATGGCTATCTGTACATGGGATCACTCCGCCGGATGCAAGGCCGCCTGGTGGATGCCCGGATCGAGCTGGAGATCGCCGTCGTGCTCGCCCCGAACAGTCCGGTCGCCTACAGCCAGCTCGGCGCGACGCTGGTCTTTCTCGGGCAGCCGGAAGCCGCGATGCCGCATTTTGAGAAGTCCCTGCGATTGGCGCCGCACGACCGTACGACGCCGGTGAACCATTTCTACCTCGGACTGTGCCACATGATGCTGGGCGATACCGAGGAAGCCATCGCCTTCCTGCGGAAGGGCCGCTCCGGCAATCCCCGGCTGTTTTACATTCACATGCTGCTTGCGGCGGCGCTGGGTCTCAAGGGCGAGCTGAACGAGGCGGCGGCGGCTTTGCGACACGCAATCCAACTCCAACCGGAGATCGGGTCGTTCGCCGGCATCCGTGCCCGATATGAAAATCGAGCGGCCCCACGGTTCCACGCCCTGTGTGAGAATTCGGTCACGCCCGGCCTGCGGCTTGCCGGGCTCCCTGAGTGACCCTGCATCCCGCTTTCACCAGCGGGCAATTGATCCCGCCGCCGCGTCTAACACCGAGACGCGGCGGCGGCCTCGGTCAGCCAGGCACGCGATGCAGCGCGCACAGCTTGTTGCCGTCGGGATCGCGCAGGTAGGCCAGATAGATCGCGCCGGCGGCACCCTGGCGAACGCCCGGCGGATCCTCGATCGACGTGCCGCCGTTGGCGAGTCCCGCCTTGTGCCAGGCGTCCGCTTCTTTCTGGTTCGCCATCGTGAAGCCGATCGTGCCGCCGTTGGCGTGCGTGGCAGGCTTGCCGTCGATGGGCTTGCTCACCATGAACCGCCCGCCGTTATGCACGTAGATCAACCGGCCCCTGGCGTCCTCCGTTCCAGGCTTGCCCCCCATCGCGCCGAACACGGCGTCATAGAACTTCTTCGATCGGGCGATGTCGTTGCTGCCGATCATGATATGGCTGAACATTGCGTTTTCTCCTCACAAGACTATTCGAACGATATGAAGTCCGGCGGTCAGGCGGCCTCCGGAACATAGTGCAGGACCAGCAGGTCGTCGCCCGTCCGCATGATCCACAGCGTGCTTACCACGGCACGCCTCCCATGTCGCGTGATGGTCACGTCAAGCCCCGGGCAATCAGGTGAACACGTGAAGATCTCTCGTCGCCGCGGTTCTCGCTGTCATTGCGAGCGAAGCGAAGCAATCTCGGGCCAATTGGGCACTGCGATCGAGATTGCCGCGTCGCTGCGCTCCTCGCAATGACAGGACAACCCGAACGATCGGCCATTTACCCGATTGCCGTGCGGCAACCAGCGTTCGGGCGCCGGCTGCATTCACTCCTTCAACAGACGCGACCCCCACGCGGCAACCGTATCTCCGCTGCTCATGTCGACCTGCACCAGCCCGTCGATCATGAATGTCGGCGACACGTGGATACCGTTCTGACGCGCATACCTGCAATGCCACTTGATCTCGCGGTCGAGGTCAGGGATTGCGAAGGCCTCGGCAAGTTTCACGCCGCTGTAGCCTTCGATCCGCGCGATGATGTCGCTGGGCGTAGCATCCATGTTGGGGCCGCGGCAGTGGCGCTCGAACTCGAATTCCTCGCGATGCGCCGCCACCGCCGCCATGACGGATTTTGCCGTCGCCTTGCCGCCCGCCAGCGTGGACGCCGCAAGAATGCATCGCACGATCACGCCCGAGTACATGTGCCAGGGCTGCGACTGGAGGCGGAGCTTGATGGTGATCCGGTCCTCGCCGGCCAACCCGAGCAGGTCGTCGAGCTTGCCGAACGCCCTTACCGAAAACGGGCAGGTCGGTTCAAGGAATGCCTCGAACACGCGAGGTCCGTGGCCCCAGACAAGCGGATCCGCTCGCCACTTCATCTCTTGCATCCGGTCGTTCCTGTTCGCTGCGCGCGAGCGCGAGGATCGGTGCGGAGCGCCGCCGTCTCAGGCGGCGGCTCTTGCCTGCTGAACCGGCTTCCCGGCGCGCGCCAGCATCGCTGCCGCATTCCGGCGCAGGATCTGCTCGCGTGCCTCCTCGCCGATCTGCGCGTCAGCCAGCGCCTTCCTGGTCCAGTCCACGCCGAACGCGCTGCCGTCCGTGCCGCATACGATGCGCTCGGCGCCGTACAGGCTCACGGCTGCCTCGATCGCGCGCGGACCGAACGAGTTGCAGTCCACGTACACCTTCGCATTGCGGATGCGCGATGACGGCAGTTCCTCGTCCGGCGTGTCGAGCAGGGAGCGGTGATCCATCCGCTCCACCTCGTAGGGAATGTTACCGCCCAGATTGTGTACCACAACCGTCACGTTCGGATATGGCGCCAGGAACTCGGTGAGGCACAGCGTCACCATCACCGACGACAGGCTCGCCTGCATGTCCAGCGTGCCGTTGCGGCGGCGCGCATTGTCGGTGTCGCCGCCGACCTTGGGGAACGCGTCGCCAGGCCGCGGGCCGTGGTGGATCAGCAGCACCGCGCTGTGGCGGTCGGCAACCTCCAGCAGCGGACGCGCCGCTTCGGCGTCGGCGCGCGTGAGAAAGAAGTTGCCCGGCAGTTGCGCGCCGACCACGCCCGGGAGCGCGAGCGCCCGTTCCAACTCGGCGGCGGCAGCAGTCATGTCGGTCAGCGGCAGCGCGGCGAACGCGGCGAAGCGGCCGGGATGCTTCTGGCAGATCGCCGAGAACCCGTCGTTGACGCGCCGGCACAGCGGCAACGACACCTCCGGCGGCTGCGATTCGATCCAGCAGAACGTGCCGAGCAGCGACAGCACGCTGGTCTCGACACCCTGGCGGTCCATCCGGCCGAGATGGAACTCGACGTCATCGAACGCGTTGGCGAGCGGCTCTTCCCCCATCCGCGACTTCAGCACCTCGGCGCCGTCCGGATTGCGCAGGATGCGCGGCTCCTTGGCGCGGGCGCGCAGGGCGTCGGCGATATCGGCGGGTTTCCAATGGGCGTGCATGTCGATCATGGCGGTTTCCTTCGGGGGGCGTTCCGCAGCTTAACCCTGCCGCGGCCCGCGGCAAGACCGCGGAGGCGGGCAGGGGAGGGGTTGGTTGCACACGCCGGTATCCCGTGGCCTTATGCGCCCACCCGTTCACAACTCTCGCGCCCGATGAACACTATTTTCCGAGGCGATGTCACCACCGCCCGCGGCCGCACGCTTGCCTGGTTCGATGCCCTCGTCATCGACCACGCCGTGTTCCGCCTGGTCTGGAGCAACTTCGCCGCCGTGGCGCCCGGGCGGCTGTACCGCTGCAACCACCCCACGCCGGCACGCCTTGCCGCGCTGACCCGCCGCTACGGCCTGAAGACGCTGATCAACCTGCGCGGCCGGACCGGGAACGGCTCGGATGCGTTGAGCCGTGACGCCGCCCGCTCGCTCGGCCTCGACTTCGTCGATGCACCGCTGGAAAGCCGCGGCGCCCCGCAGCGCGACCGGATCCTGCGGCTCTACGACACGTTCAGGCACATGCGCGCGCCGGGGCTGCTGCACTGCAAGTCGGGCGCCGACCGGGCAGGGCTGGCGGCGGGACTGTTCGTGCTGTTCCAGGGCGGCACGGCGCGCGACGCGCTGGACCAGCTCTCGCTGCGCTTCGGCCATATCAGGCAGGCGCGGACCGGGGTGCTGGATGCGTTCTTCCACCACTACGCGCGCGAGGCCGAGGGACGGAAGCCCTTCCTCGACTGGGTGCGCGAGGACTACGATCACACCGCCTTGCAGCGCGACTTCCGCGCCAACGGGCTGGCCAGCTTCATCAACGACTGGGTGCTGGTGCACGAATAGCGATGGACGCAAGCGACGTCATCGAGACGCTGCCGATCGCGGACTGGCGCGGGCCATACGATCCCGCGTTACAGGTGCGCGCGGTCGATGCGCTGGAGGCAGGCTGCGTGCTGCTGTTCGCCGACCTGCCCTTCCGCCCGTCACCGCATGAGGTGTTCCTGCTGTCTCCCGCCGTGATGGGCAGCGAGCGGAAGAACATCAGCTTCGATCCGGCGACCGGCGAGCTGGGCAACACCTCGCTGGCCGGCATCGAGGCCGATCGCCTGCGGACGATGCTGCGGCGTTTCGGCGATGCGGCCGAGGCGCTGCTGCGCGACCTGCTGCCTGGCTACGCGGCGACGGTGGAGCGCGCGCGCACCAGCTTCCGTCCGGCGGAGATCGCCGGCCGCGAATACTCGCCGCGGCACGACGACCGGCTGCTGCACGTCGACGCGTTCCCCAGCCGTCCGATGCGCGGCCAGCGCATCCTGCGGCTGTTCAGCAACATCGCCCCGGACGGCGCGCCGCGTTTCTGGCGGGTCGGCGAGCCGTTCCCGGATTTCGCCCGCCGGTTCCTGCCGGGCACCGGTGCCGCGATGCCGGGCAGCGCCTGGCTGTGGCAGCGCCTGGGCGTCACCAAGGGGCGGCGCAGCGAGTACGACCGGATCATGCTGCGGCTGCACGACACCGGGAAGCTGGACGCTGGCTACCAGGCCGGCGCGCCGAAAGCCGAGTTGAGCTTCGCTGCCGGCGCCACCTGGCTGTGCTTCACCGACCAGGTGCTGCACGCGGCATTGGCGGGGCACTGTGCGATGGAGCAGACCTTCCACCTGCCGGTCGCGGCAATGACGCATCCCGAGCGTTCGCCGCTCCGCGTGCTTGAGCGATTGGCAGGGCACGCGCTGGTGTAGGTTCAGGGGTGCGCCGCGGCGATCGCTGCGTTGAGCGCACGCACGCCGGCGGCAGGACCGTCGGAATGGCTCCAGACCGCCCCCACCACCGCGAGGAAGTCGGCGCCGGCCTGCACCAGCGGCGCGCAGTTCTCGGCGGTGATGCCGCCGATTGCACAGCACGGCAGTTCCATCAGCTCGGACCACCATTGCAGGATCTCGGGGTCGATGAAGCGCGTGACCTCCTTGGTGCCGGAGGGGAAGAAGGCGCCGAAGGCCACGTAGTCGGCGCCGTCCTCGCCGGCCTGCATCGCCAGGTCGCGGCTATCCTTGCAGGTGACGCCCATGGTCGCGTCGCGACCCATCAGTGCGCGGGCCCGTGTCGCAGGCATGTCCTCCTGCCCGACATGCGCGCCGTCGCTGCCGGTCTCGCGCACCAGGTCGGCGCGGTCGTTCAGCAGGAACGCCACGCCGCGCGACTGCGCCACCGGGCGCAGCGCATCGATCGCGCGGCGCCACGTGTCATCGTCCACGTCCTTCAGGCGGAGCTGCACGGCCGCGACGTCGCCGGCGTCGAGCGCGGACGCGAGCAGGCCGGCGAACGGCGCGGGTTCGAGCCTGGGCGGCGTGATCAGGTAGACGCGGCAGCCGTCCTGGCCGCCGCCCATGCCTGGCACCACTCAGGCCTTGCCGAGATAGATGTCGATGATCTTGTTCAGCATCTCCAGCGCCAGCTCCTTCGGACGCTGGAATGTGTTCCTTCCGATGATGCTGCCGTTGGCGCCACCGTCGCGCAGGCCGCGGACTTCCTCATAGACGCCGTCGAGGTCCTTTGCCTCGCCGCCCGAGAACACCACGACCCGGCGGCCGTTGAACGCGGACTGCATCACGTGCTCGACGCGCTTGGCGAGTGTGGAGCCGTCGATCTTCTCGTAGCTCTTCTTCGCGGCCTCCAGGCTGATCACCGCGGTGGGCGGCTTCACCTTAATGATGTTGGCGCCCAGCAGAGCCGCCATCTGCGTGGCATAGGCGCAGATGTCGAGGGCGGTCTCCGCCGCGCGATCGAGATTGCCGCCGCGCGGATAGCTCCACACCACGACGGCGAGACCGTTGGCCTTCGCTTCGGCGGTGAGTTCGCGCAGCTCTTCCATCTGGTCGTAGGCGTACTCGCTGCCCGGATAGATGGTGAAGCCGATCGCGGCGCAGCCGAGGCGCAGCGCGTCCTTCACGCCGGCGGTCACCGCCTGGTCCTTGTTGGTGGCCAGCGAGTTGGCGTTGTTGCATTTCAGGATGGTGGGGATCTGGCCGGCGAACGTGTCCGCGCCGGCGGCGATCATGCCGAGAGGCGCGGCGTAGGCGTTCAGCCCGGCCTCGATCGCGAGCTGGTAGTGATAGTGCGGATCGTAGGCCGGCGGGTTCGGCGCGAAGCTGCGCGCGGGGCCGTGCTCGAAGCCCTGATCGACCGGCAGGATCACCACCTTTCCGGTGCCGCCCAGCTTCCCGGTGGAAAGGATGCGGGCCAGGTTGGCCTTCACCCCGGGCGGATCGCCCTCGTACCAGTCCAGGATCTTCTTCACTTTCTGGGTGACGCGCATGGGGACAATCCTTCTTGCTGAGAACTGACGGCGCTGATTTGCGTACTACCCCAGGGCGTCTCGGCTGTCACCCGGGGTGGTTCGCACCTGCAACCAATCGTGTAGTCGGCGGGCGGCTGCGCGGTCGGCCATGTCGATCGCGGGCGGCCGCGTGGCCAGCACCTCGCCACCAAGCGACGTGGCGATCGCCGCAACCGAAGACCAGGCGGGCACCGCCGGGTCGAGCACGATCCGATGCTGTCCGATACGGAGCGCGCCCAGCGCCAGGCCGGGGGCATCGGCGCAGTCGAGGATATCCTCAATGGCAATGTCCGGATGTTCGGTGCGTGCCTGCCCCACCAGGGCGCGCCACCAGCCGCAGCCGGCATACAGTGCCGCACCTCTCCCCGACAGCAGCGTCAGCGGCCGGCCGATAGCGAGGACGGTGCGCGCATCCGCCAGGCCGTGGATGACGACCGCCGGATACTGCTTGACGTTCAACGCCCCAGCGGCTTTCAGTTCACGCGGCACTTGAGGCAGGCGGGGCGAATGGCCAGCGACACCGAAGACCCTGAAGCGGCGGCGGATCGGCTGGAAGCCGCGCTGGAGCGCATCGCGCAGGCCGCAGCGCGTGAGGAGGACCAACGCCCGGATCAACTCCTGTTGGTGGACAGCAAAGAAGTTGCTGCGCGACTCGACGGCCTGATCGATCGTCTGCGCGCGGCGCTGGCCGGAGGGGCCGGTTGAATTCGGCAGCAAGGATCATTCGATGGCGCAGGTTACCATTCGCATCAACGGCTATTCATACTCCGTCGGCTGCCAGGACGGCGAGGAGGACCACCTCCAGGCGATGGCCGGTGAAGTCGAACGGCGGATCGAGTCGATCAAGGTGGCGGCAGGTCCTAGCGGCGAGTCGCGTATGCTGGTGATGGCGGCGCTGCTGATGGCGGACGATCTTTATGAGATGAGGCAGGCGCTGAAGGCGGCACAGGCGGGCCAGCCGATGACGGTACAGGGTGAACCGAAGCTCGGGCGGCGGCTGGGGAAGCTGGCGCGGCGGGCGGAGGAGATTGCCCTGGACCTGGAGCATCCCTAGATTGTCCAAGCGGGGCTGCCCGGTGCGTCAGGCAATACATCCCCTGGGCCAGTAAGCAACTCCCACGGGGACTGGCGCTGTCGGGATCTTGGTCTCGGTATCTGGTGCCCACCTGCACAAGCAGGCTCTGGGAGGATGAGACGCCAACGGCCATGGCGGCTCCGCACTCACCTGTCGAACTGATCGAAGCCAAGCGCGCGGTGCGCGCGCGGATGCTGGCCGCGCGGGAAGCGTGGGATCCGGCATGCGGCGCAGCGTTGGCGGAGCACGTGCTGCGCGGAGCACCGCCCCCGGCGGGAGCGACGGTGTCCGGGTTCTGGCCGATCGGGAAGGAGATCGATATCCGGCCGCTTCTTCTGGCACTGCACGAGCGGGGGCATCCGATCGTGCTGCCCGAAACACCAAAGCGTGGCAACCCATTGACCTTTCGTCTTTGGCGTCCGGGCGATGTGCTGATTCCGGAGCGTTTCGGCACGTTTCGGCCCGACGGCGCGGTGCGGCTGCCCGACTTCCTGCTGGTGCCGCTCCTGGCGTTCGATCGGCGCGGCTACCGGGTCGGTTACGGCGCCGGCTACTACGACCGGACGCTCGCCGGCCTGCCGGGGCGGTTCCGGCTGGGTGTGGCCTACGCCGCGCAGGAACTGGACGAAGTGCCGGCGGGCCCTTACGACGAACGGCTTGACGCCGTGGCGACCGAGCGCGGCGTGGTGTTCTGCAAGGACAAGTGAATGCGCATCCTGTTCATCGGCGACGTGGTCGGACGCACCGGCCGCGAGGCGGTGGCGACGTCGCTCCCCAAGCTGCGATCGGCGCTGCGCATCGACCTCGCCGTAGTGAACGCCGAGAACGCCTCGCATGGGTTCGGCCTGGCTCCCGACATGGCGACGGCGCTGTTCGCCGCCGGCGCCGACGTGATCACGCTGGGCAACCATGCCTGGGACCGCAAGGAGATCATTCCCTACGTCGCCGAGACCCCCCGGCTGCTCCGTGCGGTGAACTATCCTCCTGGCACGCCCGGTGGAGGTTCGGTGGTGGTCGAAGTGCCTGGAGGGCGGCGGGCGCTGGTGCTTCAGGCGATGGGACGGCTCTACATGGACCCGCTCGACTGCCCGTTCCGCGTCACGTCCGATCTGCTGGCGCGGCACCGGTTGGGCGGCACGGTGGCGGCTATCCTCGCCGACTTCCATGCCGAGGCGTCGAGCGAGAAGATGGCATTCGCGCATTTCCTCGACGGCCAGGTGTCCGCGGTGATCGGCACACACACGCATTGCCCGTCGGCGGACGCGCAGGTGCTGCCGGGGGGTACCGCGTTCCAGTCGGATGCCGGCATGTCGGGCGACTACGACAGTGTGATCGGCATGGCGAAGGACGCCGCCACGATGCGGTTCTGGCGCAAGATGCCAGGCGAGCGGCTGGCGCCGGCCGAGGGCGAGGCGA